>CAZVWN010000023.1:0-21228 GCA_964631065.1 uncultured Acetatifactor sp. | reverse complement strand
TTGCCATCGTGAAGCATATCGTGGCAAAGCATGATGCCCTGCTGGAGCTGGAGAGTGAGGCGGGAAAGGGAACGACAATCAGCGTTGCGTTCCGGGAAGCGTGATCAGAACCTTTTTGATCCGGTTCTGGTCGATTCCCTGTACCTTCAGCCGGATGCCGTTTCCTAAAGTTACCTCCTCGTTGTCCTCAGGGAGACGGTCGAGGTTTTCGATGATGATACCGCTGATGGAATCGTAATCCTCGCTGTCAAGCTCTGTTCCCAGCTCGTCGTTGATATCGGCGAGCTTCATGCTGCCCTCGACAAGCCATGTCCGGTCGCTTTTTTTCTGGATCAGCTCCGCCTCGTCCGCGTCATATTCATCACGGATCTCACCGACAATCTCTTCCAGAAGGTCTTCGAGCGTAATCATGCCGACGGTCGCGCCGTATTCGTTCAGAACGAAGGTAACGCTGGTCGTCTTTTCACGGACCTCGATCAGCAGATCGGATACTTTCTTAAATTCGTATGTATAATGGGCATCCCGCAGAATGTCCTTTACCCTGAAATCTGTTCCCTGCTTTTTGAGGATGAAATCCTTGATGTTGATCACACCGATGATATTATCCTTGTCGTCCTGATAGACCGGAAGACGCGTGTACATGGATTCGCGGAACACGCCGAGAACCTCCTCGTAGGAAGCGTCAACATCCACCGTTACCATGTTGATCCGAGGGATCATGATATCCTTCGCAAGGGCATCGGAAAAATCAAATACGTTATAGATCATTTCCCGCTCTTCGGACTCGATCACGCCGTCCTCATGTCCGACCTCCACATAAGTACGAAGGTCAGCCTCCGTCATGGAAACCTTTTTATTCGGGTCAACATGCAGGAGCTTTAAAATCGCGTTCGCAAGCCTGTCAATAATGAAAATGACAGGGGTGAGAATCGTCATCAGTCCAAAGATGATTCCGCTGTAGGCGAGGGAAAGCTTTTCCGAGGAATGCATCGCCCATGTTTTGGGAAGGATCTCGCCGCAGAGCAGTACCAGGATCGTCAGGATACCGGTAGCGATACCGACAGGAAAGCTGATCCGCATCGCAAGCGTTGTCGCAAGCGCGGAAGCGGACAGATTGACAACGTTGTTGCCGATCAGAATGGCGCTGAGCATCTTGCTGTAATTTTCCAGTATTTTGTTGACTTTCGCGGCGCGTTTGTCTCCCTCATCCTCGAGGGTGCGCATCCGCACGCGGTTCACCGTACTCAAAGCGGTTTCTGCGGAAGAAAAGAAAGCAGATAAAAAGATCAGTGTAAAAAGACAGATAAGTTGTATGACACCCGGGGCATCCAAAAAAAATCACTCCTTTTTCTAAATGGTATTTTATAGGTTACAATAGGTATACGACTACAAATATACAGGATAAGGAAAGGAGTTGTCAAGTTTCCTTTGCCCGCTGCATATCCATTTAATAGAAAATTTAGAAAAAACGGAGGGGAAGATGGAACGTTCGGCGGGCCGGGATACTGCCCGGGTGTTTTCTTTGCTAAAGGCGCTGCTGGCTGCCTATCTGCTGACGGGGGTGCTGCTGGCGCTGCTTTCCTTTGCGCTGTATAAGGCGGGGCTTGGGGAGAAAGCGGTTTCGGCAGCGATCATTGTCATTTATGTCGCGGCGACGTTCCTCGCGGGTTTTCTGGCGGGGAAGAAGCTGCAGAGCAGACGGTTTTTCTGGGGACTTCTCGAGGGTGCGGCATATTTTGTAATCCTTGCGCTGATTTCCGCGCTGGTCGGGGAGGACGGGATCAGCGTGGGCAACTCTTTTTTTACGACGCTTGCACTCTGCGCGGGCGGCGGGATGCTCGGCGGAATGTTGGCGTAAAAGGAGCTGCGGACGCTTTTGCGGGGCAGGAGCGGGAATATTTAGAAAAAAGTATTTTACAAAATGCAAATTTATGGTATACTGTGAGATGTTTATTAGTTCATACAGGATGAAACATAAGGAGGCTTTTATTATGAAGCATATTAAAACCCTGACAACAAGAAACTTAAAGGAGTCCATGAAGAAGGGCGGCTGCGGCGAGTGCCAGACCTCCTGCCAGTCTGCATGCAAGACGTCCTGCACGGTCGGCAACCAGAGCTGTGAGAAACTGAAATAAGCATAACAGTCGTTTTTACGAATCAGGGAACCGGGCTGTTATAAGGTGTTTTTCGTATGAAGAGATGGCTAGAGCAAGCAGCGATTCCGGTCGCTGCTTCTTCTATGCGCAGTACAGAAAGGAAACGGATCTGTGATACATCAGTATAAAAGTAACGGATACAATATCGTGATGGACGTAAACAGCGGCTCCATCCATGTGGTGGACGATATCGTTTACGACATGATCCCGCTGGTAGAACCTCTGGTAAATGAGGGGATCAAGGATGCCGATACGATCAAGGCGGCAGTTTTAAATCTTGCCAATATCCCCTATCCCGAGGAGGAGATCACGGAAGCGGTGGATGAGGTGCTGGAGCTGGAAGCGCAGGGACAGCTGTTCGCTCCGGATATCTACGAAAACTATGTGTTTGATTTTAAAAAGCGTCAGACGGTGGTAAAGGCGCTTTGCCTGCATATCGCGCACGACTGCAATCTTGCCTGTCGCTACTGCTTTGCGGAAGAGGGCGAATATCACGGCAGAAGGGCGCTGATGAGCCTTGAGGTCGGGAAGAAGGCGCTGGATTTTCTGGTGGCAAATTCCGGGAACCGGGTGAATCTCGAGGTGGATTTCTTCGGCGGAGAGCCGCTGATGAACTGGGATGTCGTAAAGGAGCTCGTCCGCTACGGCAGAAGCCTTGAGGAGCCGAACAATAAGAAATTCCGCTTTACGCTGACGACGAACGGCATTCTCTTAAATGATGAGATCATGGAGTTTGCCAATAAAGAGATGGCGAACATCGTGCTCAGCATCGACGGCAGAAAAGAGATCAACGATAAGATGCGCCCCTTCCGCGGCGGACAGGGAAGCTACGATATCATTGTGCCGAAGTTTCAGAAGGTCGCAGAGAGCAGGGGACAGATGAATTATTATGTGCGCGGAACCTTTACGCACAATAACCTTGATTTTTCGGAGGATGTCCTTCATCTGGCGGATCTGGGCTTTCAGCAGATCTCCGTAGAGCCTGTTGTCGCGCAGCCGACGGACGATTATGCGATTCAGGAGGCAGATATCCCGAAGCTGAAGGAGGAATATGATAAGCTCGCGACGGAGATGATCAGACGGCGAAGGAACGGGAAGCCTTTTAATTTCTTCCACTTTATGATCGATCTTGCGGGCGGACCGTGCGTGGCAAAGCGGCTTTCCGGCTGCGGCTCCGGAACGGAATATCTTGCGGTGACGCCATGGGGAGACCTTTATCCCTGCCATCAGTTCGTCGGCAACGAGGACTTCCTGATGGGAAATGTATTTGAGGGCGTGACAAGAGAGGATATCCGCGACGAATTTAAGTGCTGCAATGTCTATGCAAAGGAAAAGTGTAAGAAATGCTTTGCGAAGTTCTATTGCAGCGGCGGCTGTGCGGCAAATTCCTATAATTTCCACGGCAACATCAACGATGCGTATGACGTCGGCTGCGAGCTGCAACGGAAGCGGATCGAGTGTGCGATCATGCTCAAGGTTGCGCAGATGGAAGAGGAACAGGAAGAAGCGTAAGGGAAGAACCTGAAACGAAAAAACATAAAACTGAAATAAAAAAAGGAAAGGACAAAGGAATCATGAAAAAGAACAAGGCAATTGTGACGCTGCTTTGTATCCTGCTGCTGTTGGTCGGCGTGGCATACGTTGACATTTTCGGTTACAATGCAGCGGGAGACGGCAGCGCATCCACCATCAAGCTCGGACTGGATCTTGCGGGCGGTGTCAGCATTACGTATCAGGTAGTCGGGGATGAAACACCCGATTCTACGGATATGAAGGATACCATCGCAAAGCTCCAGAAGCGTGTCGAGAATTACAGCAAGGAAGCGATCGTGTATCAGGAGGGCGCGGACCGGATCAATATCGAGATCCCCGGCGTCAGCGATGCCAACGCGATCCTACAGGAGCTGGGGCGTCCCGGCGCACTGTACTTCATTTCCCAGACGGATGCGGACGGCAATACGAATTATTCCTCGCAGACTCTGCAGAATGCGGACGGCTCTTACGGTTATGCTTATGTGCTGAATAAGTCGATCGACGAGCTGCTTGCGGACGGTTCCGTCGTGCTGACGGGAACGGACGTCAAGGACGCACAGGCGGGAAGCTACAGGGATTCCACGCTCGGCAACACGGAATATGTCGTCAGCCTGACGATGACGGAGGACGGACAGCAGAAATTCGCGGATGCCACACAGAACGCATATGATAAGGGAGAGACGCTTGCCATTTATTACGACGGCAGCATTATCAGCGCACCGCGCGTCAATACCGTGATCACGAACGGCAGCGCACAGATTTCCCCGATGGAGTCCTATGAGAAGGCGGAGAGCCTTGCCTCCACTATCCGTATCGGCGGACTGAAGCTGGAGCTGGAGGAGCTGCATTCCAAGGTTGTCGGCGCACAGCTCGGCGTGGATGCGATCGAGACGAGCCTGAAGGCGGGCGCAATCGGTCTTGTGATCGTTATGGTGATGATGATCGTGATCTATCTGATTCCGGGACTTGCCTCCGCGATCGCACTGCTTGCCTATACGGCACTGGTTGTCCTTCTGCTGAAGGGCTTTGACATGACCCTGACGCTGTCCGGTATCGCGGGAATCATTCTTTCCATCGGTATGGCGGTGGACGCGAACGTGCTGATCTTTGCGCGTATCAAGGAGGAGCTTGCGACGGGAAAGACTGTCCATAATGCGATTAAGATCGGTTTTGACAAAGCGCTGTCTGCGATCATTGACGGAAACATTACGACGCTGATCGCGGCGGGCGTGCTGCTGCTCTTAGGACCCGGCTCGGTCAAGGGCTTTGCGCAGACGCTTGCCCTCGGTATTGTTCTCTCCATGTTTACGGCGCTTGTCGTGACAAGATATATTCTGAATGCGTTCTATGCGCTCGGACTGAAAAACATAAAGCTGTACGGCGTCGGCAGGGAGCATAAGGCGCTGAACATCCTTTCCAAAAAGGGACTGTTCTTCGGTATTTCCCTTGCGATCATCGCGGCGGGCTTCGTCATGATGGGCGTAAACAAGGCAGGTACGGGTGAAGCGCTGAACTACAGCCTTGATTTCAAGGGCGGCACCCAGACGACGGTAACGTTTGATGAGGTGATGACGCTGGAGAAGGCGACGGCGGAGGTTGTTCCTCATATTGAAAGCATTGCGGGAAGCGCGGTACAGGTGCAGACCGTTCAGGATTCCACGGAGGTGATCTTTAAGACGGCATCCCTCGACGTTGCAAAGAGAGAGGCGCTCAATGAGATGTTCCGTGAGCAGTTCGGCATTGAGGAGTCAGAGATCATTTCGGAGACGATCAGCTCGACGGTCAGCGATGAGATGAAGCGCGATACCATTATCGCCGTACTGGTCTCCATGGTATGTATGCTGATCTATATCAGGATCCGCTTTAAGGATATCCGTTTCGGACTCAGCAGTATTCTGGCGCTGTTGCATGATGTGCTGGTCGTACTCGCGTTCTATGCGGCGGCAAGGATGTCCGTGAGCAATACCTTTGTCGCATGTATGCTGACGATCGTGGGATACTCGATCAACGCTACGATCGTTATTTTCGACCGTGTCCGCGAGAACATGGCGGTTATGACCTCCAAGGATACGTTGGAGGGGATCGTCAATACGAGTATCACACAGACGATGTCGAGAAGCGTGTTTACTTCCCTGACAACCTTTGTCATGGTTGCGGTTCTCTATATCCTCGGCGTGACCAGTATCCGCGAATTTGCGCTTCCGCTGATGGTAGGTATCGTATGCGGCGGATATTCCTCCGTATGCCTTGCGGGCAGCATGTGGTATCTGTTCCGCACGAAGATACAGCCGAAGAAGAAGGAAAAATAACCGCGGGAATAATTTCTTTATACTTTTTAAGAAATGGATTAGAAAATGGACACATTTTTGACACATTTTCCGGGTAATATATATCTCGGATAGTTGATGAACTCACTATCTCCCCCCTCATAAGAAAATAGCGGAAAGGCTCCGGCTTCGGTCGGAGCTTTTCTGCGTCCGAAAAAAAGGGTGGTAGAAAAGCGGAAAATAGAGTAGAATGTATAAATCAGGTATTTGGATGAGGAAGGGGAATGGGAGATGAAGCTGGAAGAACTGTTGAAGGAGCTGGAATATCAGTGCGTGCAGGGCAGTACGGATAAAGAAATCAAAGCGGTCGTCAACGATTCCCGCAGGGTCAGTCAGGACTGTCTCTTTCTCTGTATAGAGGGAGCCGTTTATGACGGTCATACGTTTGCGGTGAGCGCTGCAAGGATGGGGGCTGCGGCGCTGATTGTTTCAAAGGATGTGGAGCCGGATATCGCGGAAACGGCTGTCACGGTGATCCGTGTGAAGGATACGCGTTATGCGATGGCGCTGATCTCGGCGGCATGGTTCGGGTATCCCGCGAAGAGGCTGAAGACGATCGGGATAACGGGAACGAAGGGAAAGACGACGACGGCTTATCTTGTGCGGTCCGTTCTGGAAAATGCGGGGATCCGCTGCGGGCTGATCGGTACGATCGAGACGATCATCGGAGAAGAGGCGGTTCCTGCCGTCAACACGACGCCGGAGTCCTATCTGTTACAGGAAACGTTTGCAAAAATGGCGGACGCCGGGATGGAGGCGGTCGTCATGGAGGTATCCTCCCAGGCGCTGATGCTCCACAGGACACAGGGCATTCTCTTTGATTACGGCATTTTTACGAATCTGGAGCCGGATCATATCGGCGCGAATGAGCATGCAAGCTTTGAGGAATATCTTGCGTGCAAGAGTCTGTTGTTCAGACAGTGCCGCACGGGCATCGTCAACGGGGATGACGCGCATGTGGAACAGATACTGGAAGGGCATACCTGCGAGGTGGAGACCTACGGGCTGGGCGAAAAAAATCAGCTCCGGGCGGAAGAGATCAGGCGGGTTTATCTGCCGGGGGCGCTGGGCGTCGATTTTGAGACAAAGGGGCTCGCGGAGCTTTCCGTAAAGCTTCCCATGCCCGGGAAATTCAGCGTGTACAATGCGCTGTGCGCAATCTCCATCTGCCGCCATTTCGGCATCCGGGAAACGGATATCTGCCGCGCCTTCCGCGATGCAAAGGTAAAGGGAAGGATTGAGAAGGTTGACGTATCCGATAAGTTTATCGTGCTGATCGATTATGCACACAACGCGATGGCGCTGGAAAGTCTTCTGACGACGTTACGGGAATATCATCCGCACAGGCTCGTCAGCCTGTTCGGCTGCGGCGGAAACCGTTCAAAGCTGCGGCGGTACGAGATGGGCGAGGTGAGCGGCAGGATCGCGGATCTGACCATTATCACTTCCGACAATCCCCGCTTTGAGAAGCCGCAGGATATCATCGCGGATATCAGGGTCGGAATGGAAAAGACGGGCGGGAGTTATATCGAGATCTGCGACAGAAAAGAAGCGATCGCTTATGCCCTTTCTCATGCGGAGGAAGGCGATATCATCGTGCTTGCGGGAAAAGGGCATGAGGACTATCAGGAGATCGAGGGAAAGAAATACCCGATGGATGAAAGGGTGCTGATCCGTGAGCTGTTGGACGGCGGACTGAAAACAATCTGACCGGAAGGACCGTAAGCCCCGGCGGGAGGAAACATGGCTGAGCTGTATGCGGATATCATTATTGATATCTCCCATGAAAAACTGGATAGACCGTTTCAGTACCGTGTGCCGGAGAGACTGCGGGAGAAGCTGGAAACCGGCATGTGTGTAACGGTGCCGTTCGGAAACGGCGACAGAAGGCTGAAGGGGTATGTCGTAAATATCAGCGGACGCGCTGCCTTTGCGCCGGAGCGGACGAAGGAGATCTTAGAAATTGTCCCCGGGGACGCGGGGGTGGAGGACCGGCTGATCGCGCTGGCGGGCTGGATCCGGAAAAACTACGGTTCGACGATGATCCAGGCGCTCAAGACCGTTATCCCTGCGAAGCGGACGGCAAAAAAGCTGGAGCATAAAACCCTGCATCGGAGAATGGATAAAGAGGAACTCACCTCGCTTCTGGGCGAGAGTAAGCGAAAGAAGCAGGTCGCGAAGGAGCGGCTGCTGCGGGAGCTTCTGGAACAGGAGACGCTGCCCTATGAATGGGTGACGGGGAAGCTCGGCGTTTCCGCGCAGACGATAAAAAGTCTGGAAAACGCGGGAGCAGTCAGGGTTGTCAGCAGTCAGAGCCTGCGCAATCCGGTGAAGCCCCGGACGGCAGAGACGGCCAAAGCACTGCCGTTAAGTGAGGAGCAGAGAGGAATCGTTGCGGAGATCATGGCTGATTTTGACGCGGGAAATCCGCGGACGTATCTGATCCATGGGATTACGGGCAGCGGAAAGACGGAGGTGTATCTGCGGATTGCAGAGGAGATGGTCGCGCGGGGAAGACAGGCGATCGTCCTGATCCCGGAGATCGCGCTGACGTATCAGACCCTGCGGCGCTTCTACAGCCGTTTCGGAGACAGGGTGAGCGTTATGAACTCGACGCTTTCGCCGGGAGAGAAATACGATCAGTGCGAGCGTGCAAAAAACGGGGAGATCGACGTGATCATCGGGCCGAGATCCGCGCTGTTTACGCCGTTTCCGAAGCTCGGCGTGATCGTGATGGATGAAGAGCATGAGAACAGCTATAAAAGTGAGTCCACGCCGAAATATCATGCGCGGGAAACGGCAGTGCAGCTCGCGAAAATGTGCGGCGCCGGTCTGGTTCTCGGCTCGGCGACACCTTCTCTCGAGGCGTACTACAGGGCGGATCGGGGGGAATACCGCCTCTTTACCCTGACAAGACGCCTGACCGGCGGACAGCTGCCGACGGTTACGATAGCGGACATGCGGCAGGAACTGAAAGAGGGAAACCGCTCCATTTTCAGCAGAAAACTACAGGAGCTTTTAGCGGACAGGCTTCAGAAAAAGGAGCAGACGATCCTGTTTTTAAACAGGAGAGGATATGCGGGCTTCATCTCCTGTAGGGCGTGCGGTCATGTCATGAAATGTCCGCATTGTGATGTCTCGCTTTCGGAGCATAAGGGCGGCAGACTGCTCTGTCATTACTGCGGCTACAGCGAGGAAAAGCCCGCGCGGTGTCCGGTCTGCGGTTCGCGCTATATCAGCGGCTTCAAAGCGGGAACGCAGCAGATCGAGGAGAAGCTTACGGCGCTTTTTCCCGGCGTGCGCACACTTCGGATGGACGGCGATACGACGAAAACGAAGGACAGCTATGAACAGATTCTGTCGGCGTTTTCCAACAGGGAGGCGGATGTCCTGATCGGTACGCAGATGATCGTCAAAGGACATGATTTCCCCGGCGTTACGCTGGTCGGCGTGCTGGCGGCGGATCTTTCGCTGGGCGCACATGATTACCGCGCGGGCGAGAGAACCTTCCAGCTTCTGGCACAGGCGGTCGGAAGAGCCGGCAGGGGAACGCTTCCGGGGGAGGCAGTGATCCAGACCTATCAGCCGGAGCATTATGCGGTGGTGCGTGCGGCGGCACAGGATTATGAAGGGTTTTACAGGGAGGAGATTTTATACCGCGAGCTGGGCGGTTATCCTCCTGCGGCACATATGCTCGCCGTCTGGGTCTTTTCAAGGGAAGCGGGCAGGGGGCAGGCGCTTGCGGAAGCGCTTGCCGGGACGGTGCGCGAAGAAGAACGGGAAAAGCAGGATACAGCCTTTCGCGTGATCGGACCGGCTCCTGCGGCGGTCAGCAGAATTCAGGATATTTTTAGATTTGTTTTCTATATAAAATCCGAAAAATATGGTACACTTGTAGAGATGAAGGATCTTTTGGAGGAGACGCTTTCCGAGACACAGCGCAAGGATGAGCTTGTACAGTTCGATTTTGATCCTGTCAATACATAGAACTATTTAAGAACGGGCGCGTAAAAAGCGCGGAAATGAGGAAGAAATGGCTATCAGAAACATACGGGAAATCGGAGACGATGTGCTCACAAAGAAATGTAAGGAAGTAAAGGAAATGACACCGCGGCTGAAGGAGCTGATCGGGGATATGCTGGATACGATGTACGAGGCGAACGGGGTCGGACTTGCGGCGCCGCAGGTCGGCATCTTAAAGCGGATCGTTGTCATTGACACGACGGGAGAAGATCCGCATATCCTGATCAATCCGCGTATCGTGGAGACAAGCGGGGAGCAGACGGGACAGGAGGGGTGCTTGAGCGTGCCCGGAAAATCGGGGCAGGTGACAAGACCGAATTATGTCAAAGCGGTTGCACTGGACGTCAATATGAAGGAATTTGAGCTGGAGGGAACGGAGCTTCTTGCCCGCGCCATCTGTCATGAGCTGGATCATCTGGACGGACATCTCTATGTGGAGAAGGTCGAAGGGGCGCTGCAGGACGCGGACGCGGAGTAACGGTCCGGACGTATATGCCGGAGAAGGCATGCGACTGTCCGAAACAGGGCATTGAAAGGAAGAGGGAAATGAAGATTGTATTTATGGGAACGCCCGATTTTGCCGTGGGAGCGCTCGAGGCGCTGCTCGGTGCGGGATATGAGATTACGGCGGTCGTGACGCAGCCCGATAAGCCGAAGGGAAGGAGTAAGGAGCTGCTGCCGCCGCCGGTGAAATCCTGCGCCCTTGCGCACGGTATCCCGGTTTTACAGCCGGCGAAGATCAGGACGCCGGAGGCGGTCGCGCAGTTAAAAGCGTATGAGGCGGACGTTTATGTCGTTGCGGCATTCGGACAGATCCTGTCGCAGGAGATCCTTGACCTTCCGAGACTCGGCAGTCTCTGTATTCATGCCTCGCTCCTGCCGAAGTACCGTGGCGCGTCTCCGATCCAGCACGCGATCATAAACGGCGAGGAGACGACGGGCGTTACCGTCATGCAGATGGATGCCGGAATTGATACGGGAGATATGCTGTATAAAAAGGAGATACCGATCACGGCAGAGGATGATTACGAGACTTTAAGCAATAAGCTGATGACGCTTGGCGGCGAGGCGATCACGGAGGCGCTGCCGCTTTTAGAGAGGGGAGAGCTGACACCCAAAAAGCAGGACGGCGCGTTAAGCTGCTATGCTTCCATGATCCGCAAGGAGATGGGCGCGCTCGACTTTACGAAGTCCGCTGCAGAGCTGGACAGGCTGATCCGCGGACTGACGCCATGGCCGGGCGCATATACCTTTTATAAGGGGAAGCAGCTGAAGATATGGAAGGCAGTTCCCGAAAACGGCGAGGACACCGGGGGACATGCGCCGGGTGAGATTCTGCGTGCGGAAAAGGATGCCGTTCTGATCGCGACGGCGGCAGGGGCGCTGCGGGTGACGGAGCTTCAGCTGGAAGGGAAAAAGAGAATGTCTGCGCATGATTTCCTGCTCGGCGTAAAGCTGCATTGCGGAGAAAAGCTCCCAAGCCCGGTATTGCTCTGCGGCGGCGATCAGAGAAGGGGAGATTAGAACTGTGGCGGAAAATACAAGGGAGATCATTCTGGATACCCTGCTGGCGCTGGAAAAGGGCGGGCAGTATTCCCACCGGCTGATCCGGAATGTGCTGGACAAGTATAATTATCTGGACGGCAGGGAAAAGTCGTTTTTCAAGCGCGTGACGGAAGGAACGATCGAGCGTCAGATTGAGCTGGATTATTATTTGGACGCTTTTTCAAGCGTACCCGTAAGGAAGATGAAGCCGTTTATCCGCGCGCTTCTTAGGATGAGTGTCTATCAGCTGCTCTATATGGATGCCGTGCCCGACAGCGCGGTCTGTAACGAAGCGTGCAGACTTGCCGCGAAAAGAGGCTTTGGCAGTCTGCGCGGCTTTGTCAACGGTGTGCTGCGCAACATTTCCCGCAGGAAGGAGGATCTTTCCCTTCCGGACAGGGAGACGCAGCTGCTTTCCTTTTTGTCCGTAAAGTATTCCGTGCCGCAGTGGCTGGCTGAAAAGTGGCTTTCGGAATATGGGACGGAGCTTACGGAGACGATGCTTGCGGCGCTGATGGAGGTACATCCCGTGTCGGTCAGATTTTCGACGGCGCTTTCTATGGAAGAGCGGGCATACTGGTGCGGAAGGATTGCAGAGACGGGGGCAAAGATCCGACAGGGCAGTTATCTGCCTTTTTTGTATGAGCTTACCGGGGCGGATAACATAGCGGAGCTTCCGGGCTTTGCGGAAGGAAAGTGGACGGTGCAGGATGTCAGCTCGGCGCTTGCCGTAGCGCTTGCGGGGATCAGAGAGACGGATTTTGTGATGGACGTCTGTGCGGCGCCGGGCGGGAAAAGCATGCTTGCGGCGGAAAAGGCGCGAAACGTGTTAAGCCGGGATCTGACGCCGGAGAAGACGGCGCAGATACGGGAAAATGCGGCGCGGATGCGGGCGGACAATGTTGCGGTACAGGAATGGGATGCGCGCTGTTTTGATCCGGCGTATGAGGGAAAGGCGGATGTCGTACTGCTGGATGTTCCCTGCTCGGGGCTTGGCGTTATGGGAAAGAAGCGGGATATCAAATATCATGTCACGCCGCAAGGGCTGGAAAGTCTGTGCGCATTGCAGCGGGAGATCGTGACCGTCTGCGGCAGATATGTAAAGCCGGGCGGAACGCTCCTTTACAGTACCTGTACGGTCAATCCGGCGGAAAATGAAGAGATGGTGCGCTTTTTGATAAAAGAACTGGGCTTTGTACCGGAGTCCTTGGAAGAAGCGCTTCCGGAAAATTTAAGGAGCGCGAAGCGGCTGACGGAAGAGCTGCGCGGATCAGGCGGCAAAGGACAGACCGTTTCCCGGGAGCTGCAATGCGCCTGTATGCAGTTTTACCCGGGATATATGAATGCCGACGGCTTTTTTATCGCGAAGCTTAGGAAGCCGTCAGGCGGCGAAGGTACGGCGGAATAGGGAACACGGCGCGAAAACACGGGGAAAAGAGAATGGACGGGAAAAAGGATATCAAATCAATGACGCCTGCGGAGCTTCGGGAGGAGCTGGAGCGGATGGGCGAAAAGGCATTCCGCGCGAAGCAGATCTATCAATGGATACATGTCAGACTTGCCTCCGGCTTCGGGGAGATGACGGATCTTTCCAAGGAGCTGCGCGGCAGATGTGAGGAAAATTTTCTGTTTACCTCGCTGCAGACGGTTGCCGTGCAGGAGTCAAAGCTTGACGGGACAAGGAAGTTTCTGTTCGGGCTTGCGGACGGAAATGTGGTCGAGAGCGTATGGATGAAATATAAGCACGGAAACAGCGTCTGTATTTCCTCACAGGTAGGCTGTCGGATGGGCTGTCGTTTCTGCGCGTCCACGCTGGACGGGCTGGAGCGGAATCTGACGCCCTCGGAGATGCTGGATCAGGTATATTCCATTCAGCGGCTGACGGGGGAGCGGGTCTCAAATGTCGTTGTCATGGGAACGGGAGAGCCGCTGGATAATTACGACAGTCTGCTTCGCTTTTTAAAGCTGCTGACGGACGAAAACGGGCTGCATATCAGCCAGCGGAACGTCACGGTCTCCACCTGCGGCATTGTACCGAAAATGCGCGAGCTTGCGGACGAAAAATTACAGATCACGCTTGCGCTATCCCTTCACGCGACAACGGATGAAAAGAGACGGGAGCTGATGCCGATCGCGAACCGTTACAGCATCAGGGAGCTGACGGATGCCTGTGCCTATTACTTTGCGCAGACGGGCAGACGGATCACGTTTGAGTACAGCTTAGTCGGCGGGGTCAACGATACGGATCAGGATGCCGCAGAACTGACGGCGCTGGCAAAGCCGCTTGGCTGTCATGTCAATCTGATTCCGGTAAACCCCATAAAAGAGCGGGATTATGTACAGTCTGAAGCAAAGCGGGTTCAGGCATTTAAAAACAGACTTGAAAAAAACAGAATAAATGCTACTATTAGAAGAGAAATGGGCAGGGATATTGACGGCGCATGCGGTCAGCTGCGGCATAAAACGATCAAAGCCCTGCAGACTTTGGAGGAAAATTGAACGTGATAAAGACGTTTTCCGTGACCGATATCGGCAGAAGAAGAAAACTGAATCAGGATTATGTGTATACCTCGGAAAAGCCGGTCGGCGCGCTGCCGAATCTGTTTATCGTCGCTGACGGTATGGGCGGTCATAAGGCGGGAGATTACGCCTCAAGGCTTGCCGTGACGACAATGGTTGCGGAAATCTCCGGGGCGGAAGGGCAGGATCCCGAGAAGCTTTTAGAGGATGCGATCGGTATCGCAAACCAAAAGGTGCGCGAGAGCGCGGCGGGTATGCCGGAGCTGGAGGGAATGGGAACGACGGTCGTGGCGGCGAGCTGCGAGGGAACAACGTTATCCGTTGCAAATGTGGGGGACAGCAGACTGTATATCGCGGACGGAAAAGAGATCAGGCAGATCACCAGAGACCATTCCTGGGTTGCGGAAATGGTAAGGCGCGGCGGTCTTGGACGGGATGAGGCGAGAAATCATCCGGACCGTAACATCATTACCAGAGCGATCGGTGCGGAAGCCTGTGTGAAGCCTGACTTTTTCCGTGTAGAGCTGAAGGAGGGGGAAACCATCCTCATGTGTACGGACGGGCTGACGAATATGCTGGAGGACGAGGAGATCCGTATGATCCTGAATGGTGCCAGGGATATTGTCGAGAAGGCACAGGAGCTGGTCCGCAGGGCAAATGAGAACGGCGGTATGGACAATATCAGTGTGATACTGATCGAGCCTCTTGGCTGAGAACACCCTTTTAGTTAGAATGGAGAGCGTTTATGGTTAAAATTGGAATGATGATAGGCGACCGGTATGAGATACTGGAAAAGATCGGCACCGGCGGCATGTCAGATGTTTATAAGGCGAAATGTCATAAGCTCAACCGCTTTGTCGCAGTCAAGGTTCTGAAGCAGGAGTTCAGCGAAAATGCGAATTTTGTCTCAAAGTTCAGGATTGAGGCACAGGCGGCGGCGGGGCTGATGCATCCGAATATCGTCAATGTGTATGATGTGGGTGAGGAAAACGGGATCTACTATATCGTCATGGAGCTGGTCGAGGGGATCACGCTCAAGAAGTATATCCAGAAGAAGGCGCGTCTGTCCTATAAGGAGGCGGTCAGCATTGCGATTCAGGTGAGCATGGGCATTGAGGCGGCTCACAACAATCACATCATCCACAGGGACATCAAGCCGCAGAACATTATCATTTCTAAGGACGGGAAGGTGAAGGTAACGGATTTCGGCATCGCAAAGGCGGCGACGAGCAATACCATCACCTCAAATGTCATGGGTTCCGTTCATTATACCTCCCCGGAGCAGGCGCGGGGCGGCTACAGTGATGAAAAGAGCGATATCTATTCGCTGGGGATCACGCTGTTTGAGATGCTCACGGGCAGAGTGCCGTTTAACGGGGAGACAACCGTTGCGATCGCCATTAAGCATATCCAGGAGGAGATTCCCCGTCCGACGGAATTTGTTCCCGAGATACCGTTTGCGGTGGAGAGTATCGTCTTAAAGTGCTGTCAGAAGTCTCCTGACCGCCGTTATCAGAGGATGCCGGAGCTGATCGCGGATCTGAAGCAGTCGCTGATGGATCCGGAGAATTTCGTCGCACAGGACGACACGGATTTTGGCGGGGATACCCGCGCGATTTCGGAGAGTGAGGTCGCGCAGATCAAGAGAAGAACCGCCGGGCGTGAGACCTTTACGGAGCGGGAGGAGACAATGCGGCTCCGCGCGGATACCGAGGCGATGTACGCGACGGAGGAGGATGCGGAGGACGGGGATGATTATGACTATAATCCGAGGATGGAGAGGGTTACGACCATTCTTGCGGTCATTGCGGGCGTGATCATCTGCGTGATCGTGATCGTCCTTGCCGTGAAGGTGTTTGGCGGCATGAGCGGTGACAGCGGTATGTCAAACAGTCCGATTCAGACGGATGAGCCTTCCTCCTCTGCGGAGGAATCGTCTTCCGCATCCGAAGAGGAGATCAGCTATGTGGAGATGCCGGAGGTGAAGGGAAAGCCGGTTGAGGATATCCGGAATGAGCTGACGGGACTCGGACTGAAATCCGAGGTGGATTATGAGGACTCGGAGATCTTTGAGGCGGGAACCGTGATCAGCGCGGATGTAACGTCTGGCGCGAAGGTACCCGTCGGCAGCACGGTCACGCTGACGGCGAGCGCCGGCTCCAAGGGCGAACCGGTACCGTCCGTCACGGGCTTAACCTATGAGGAGGCATACAGCGCGCTGGCAGCGCTCGGGTTTAGTGTGACAAGGACGGACGCTTATTCCGACACGGTGGAGGCAGGGCTGGTTGCCATACAGTCTCCCGCTGCGGATCAGAAGCTTGCGCGGGGGAGCAATGTCTCGCTGACCGTCAGTCTGGGCAGGGAAATCGGGCAGGTGCGCGTGCCGAATCTGATGGGACTGTCCGAGATGGACGGAACGGTTGAGGCGACGGAGGCGAAGCTTCAGATCGGTACGGTGACGCATGTCTACAGCGATACCTATGCGGAGGGACTGATCTGTTACCAGAGCTATTCCTATGGATTTTATGTAGAGCCGGGAACCGTCATTGATATCCGTGTCAGTCAGGGACCCGAGCCGAAGCAGACGACCTACCGGTGCAATACCGGCATAGAAGCGCCTACTGCGCAAGAGGCGCCGGATTATGTGGCAGGATCGACGGTAGGGCTAAAGCTGGTTGCGGATGACGGAGAGGTTCTGCTTGAGACGAGTACCTCAGGATTTCCCTATTCTACGAATTACGCGCCTTTGAGCGTATCGGGCGGGACGCTGACGATGACGTATACCGTGACGACACCGGTGTTTGAGACGGATGAGAACGGGAATCAGGTGGAAGTATCGAAAACGACGGAAGAGAAATCCTTTACCAGAAGGATTGAATTTACACCACAGTAGGAAGATGGCATGCAGGGAAAAATAATCAGGGGAATTGCCGGGTTTTATTATGTACACTGCAAAGAGGAAGACGGCAGTGAGAAAATCTATGAGTGCAGGGCAAAAGGGGGATTCCGCAGGGAAAATACGAAGCCGCTTGTCGGGGATGACGTGGAGATTTCCGTGCTCGACCGCGAAAAGGCGATCGGAAATGTCGTCAGCCTTCTGCCGCGGCGAAGTGAGCTGATCCGCCCTGCCGTCGCCAATGTGGATCAGGCGCTTGTGATTTTTTCCATCGTAAAGCCGAAGCCGAACTTTAATCTGCTCGACCGCTTTCTGATCATGATGCAGCAGCAGGACATTCCCTGTCTGATCTGTTTCAACAAGCAGGACATTGACGGGGCGGATGAGGGAGCGGAATACCGGCGCATCTATGAGGCATGCGGATATTCTGTCCTGACGGTCAGCGCGCGGGAGAAAAGCGGGCTGGAAGCGCTGAAGATGCTGCTTGCGGGGAAGACGACGACGGTTGCGGGACCCAGCGGCGTCGGAAAGTCCTCGATCGTCAACTGTCTGCAGACGGAAACCGTCATGGAGACGGGGCAGATCAGTGCGAAGATTGAGCGCGGAAAGCATACGACAAGACATACCGAGCTGCTCGCGATGGGAGAGGATACTTATATTCTGGATACACCGGGCTTCAGCTCGCTGGGACTGTTTGAGCTGGAGAAGGAGGAGCTTGCGCGGTTTTATCCGGAGTTTGCGGTATATGAGAAAAACTGCCGGTTCGGCGGCTGCTCGCATGTAACGGAGCCGGAGTGCGGCGTGAAGGATGCGCTGGCGGACGGAAAGGTCAGCAGACTGCGCTATGATAACTATTGTCTGCTCTATGAGGAATTGAAGAACAGGAGAGCCTACAGATGAGGGAACAGCAGATACAGACCGTATTCGGGAAATACAGCGATATGCTGAAGGTGCGGAGCGCGCGCTTCTTTTTTGCGGGCGGATCGAAATGGGAACAGAGAAAGATCAATAAATTCCTGAAATATTTCTGTATTCCGATGAAAGAGGAGGATACGGTCGCGCTTTTAGACACGACGCTGTTTCGGACGGCGAAGGAAGGGATGCTCTTCGTGAAAACAGGCATCGTCGTCAAGGAGCCGTTGAGCAGACTTTACTTTCTGGAGTATGAGAAGATCCGCCGCGCCGAGCTGCGGGAGAAGTATAATGACGCAGGGCATCTGACGGAATCAAAGCTGTTTGTCGTTTTTAAGGACGGTACGGAGAAGCTGGTCTTTGATTATTATGTCAGGAAAAACTTTTTTGTCGATTATCTGAATGAGATCGCGAAAATTTATGAAGGAACTGTTGCGGGTGAAAAAGAAACTTGACTTTTTCTGCATGCAGATGATAAAATGAACGCTGTCGAGTAGCGAAAGGCGTAAATCCAGATGGATTTGCGTCTTTTTTTGTGCGGCAGAGGGTTATGCGGCATAAGAATTTTCGGCAAAGAACGGGAGGAAGAAGGAAATGAACGGACAAAAGGAACAGAAACAAAACAGGATGGCGACGGAGCCGGTGGGGAAGCTGATGCTTTCGATGGGACTTCCCATGGTATTGTCGATGATGCTGCAGGCGGTTTACAATATTGTGGACAGCGCCTTTGTCGGCGGCATGCAGGAGGGAGGAGAGCAGGCTTTGAACGCGCTGACGCTCGCCTTTCCGGTACAGATGCTCATGGTCGCGGTCGGCATCGGAACGGGCGTCGGTACAGGAGCGCTGCTCTCGAAAAGTCTCGGACAGGGAGAGCGGGAAAAGGCGGGGAAGGTCGCGGGGAACGGTATTTTTCTTTCCTGCGTGATCTGGCTGCTGTTTCTGCTGTTCGGGCTGTTCGGCGTGAAGCCGTATGTTGCAGGGCAGACGTCGAATCCGGAAATCGCGGGGATGGCGGAAGGGTATCTGCGGATCTGCTGTACGGCTTCCTTCGGAATCGTATTTTTCTCAATCTTTGAAAAGCTGTTACAGGCAACGGGAAAATCCGTGTATTCCACAATCGCGCAGATATCCGGCGCGGTGGCGAATATGATCCTCGATCCGATTATGATCTACGGACGGTTCGGATTTCCTGAGCTTGGCGTGGACGGCGCGGCGCTGGCGACCGTTGTCGGGCAGATTTTATCCCTTGCGCTCGCGCTGTTCTTCCATGTGACAAAGAATCGTGAGATCCCGAACGGACTGCGTTATCTGAAGCCGGAGGGCGGGCTGATCCATGACATTTACGCGATCGGACTTCCCGCGATCATCGCACAGGCGCTGATGTCCGTCATGACGTTCGGACTGAATCTCATTCTGGGAAAGATCAGCGAGGCAGCTGTTACGGCATACGGTCTGTATTATAAGGTTCAGCAGTTTATTCTCTTTGCGGCGTTCGGTCTTCGGGATGCGATCACGCCGATCGTTTCCTTTAATTACGGGAAGCAGGACAGGGAGCGGATCCGGGCGGGAATCCGCTTTGGCTTAGGGTATACACTTGCCGTCATGGCGGCGGGAACGGTTCTTCTTGAAGCGACGGCAGGGGTTTTTGCAAAGCTTTTCGGCATATCCGGAGAAACGGAAGCGCTGTTTGTCGGCGCGATGCGCGTTATTTCGCTCAGCTTTGTGTTTGCCGGGGCGAACGTGGCATATCAGGGGATTTTCCAGGCGCTGGAGAGCGGTCTGGAATCGCTGATCGTATCCGTCTGCCGTCAGGTACTGTTCGTGCTTCCGCTCGCATGGGGCTTTTCCCTGATCGCGCGAAAGCGCCCGGAGCGGATCGTTTTGGTGTGGCTTACCTTCCTGATCGCGGAAGGGGTCAGCTGTCTGTTGTCCGTGGGATTTATGCGGCGGATACGGAAGCGGAAGCAGATATAGGAAACGGATATTGTGATTTTGCCTGTTTGTGGTATAATGATTCTGCTGACGCAGAATCCGAGCGGCTTATGCCGCTCTACAGCCCCTGTGGGGCTGATTATACCGGAAGCCATGGCTTGAAAATCAAATGCCCCTGCGGGTCGCTTGATTTTCTGCGCTCATGGTATAATGTACGCGAGACGAAAATCAAGCGACGCGAAGCGGCATTTGATTTTCGACCGCGATAGCGAGCAAGCCGCTGCGAAGCAGCGAAGAAGCGCGATAGCGCGGGCTTGCGAGTGGTTCGCCGGATGGCATCCGTACCGGAAGCTGAAGAATCATCAGACGAAAACATTGATGAAGAATAGGAGAGACTTCGATGAGTAAAAGCATGATATATCATGGCAGTAATGTAGCGGTACCAGCCCCCAAAATTCTAATCAATGGTTTTTACAAAGATTTCGGGTACGGATTTTATTGCACCAATCTTGAAAAACAGGCAAAACGATGGGCATTGACGAAAAAAGGCGCATCTATAGTAAATAAGTATTCTTATATAGAAAATAATGATCTCAAGACTCTTTGCTTTAGGAAAATGACAGAGGAGTGGCTGGAATTTGTAGTTGCCTGTCGCAGAGGCAAAGAGCATGATTTTGATATTGTAGAAGGACCTATGGCAGATGACCAAATCTGGGATTATGTAGAAGATTATACCTCGGGAAGGATTAGTAAAACTGCTTTCTGGGAGCTTGTTAAATTTAAATATCCTACGCATCAGATTGTATTCTGTACGGAAGCAGCGCTTGGCACGCTGGTATTTGAGGGGAGCGTGACATTATGACGAATATTTACTTTCAGAATGAAGAAATAACGACAAACGATCTGTATTTTATATGTTATATGATTGAGCGTGTGGCGCGCAAACTTCATCAGAGAAATCGTTACATAGTCAATGCGATTGGAAAGGCTGAATTAGAGCATTTGATTAGTGTTGCAAATGTGCTTCATTGTGAGAATCCCTTGCAGGTGGAAGATGAGTGGATTGAAGAATATAAGCTGAAAGCAGGGGATTATGACGTTACAGATGTGGATAGAAAATTGGCAGAGATAATCCCTACACCATTAGAAATGGGGAAAGTGTATCAGAGACTTATTTCAGACACATTACAGCCGGGAGAGAGCTATGTAGATGGAATTATTCGTGTTTATAATGATGCTATATGCGAAACAATTGACAATTATAACAGCAGTGCATTTTATGAACCGTCCTATGTGATAGCCAGAGCCTGTCAGAATGGTGGGTTTTAGGGCTTTTTTGCCGGAAGTACCGCTTGCCGAAAAGGGTAAGTTATGTTAGCATGAG
>CAZVWN010000022.1:0-21408 GCA_964631065.1 uncultured Acetatifactor sp. | reverse complement strand
TGTGTATGCGAAGTTGAGCGAAATGCCCGGCAGGGAAGAAGAGTAAAAAAGCAGGTGCAGGATGTCATGGCAGCGGCCGTAAATGGCAAGAGAAAACAATACTGTATTGGATAAGGGAAGCAGAACGAAAAGCGAAAAGTAATAATATCATTTAGAATGAAACTGCGTTTCGGTAGCAGGATTATATTTTGTGTGGTATATTAACCAGTGTGCGGATGAATATTCCATGCACTGATTGATAAAAATATTGAAAAAATCATGAAGAAATCATGAAGAAATGGGGAATAATATGCCTGAAGAAACAAAACCTCATATTGTGAAGTCGCATGATATCAGTTTAGATTCTGACTATGTAAAATGGATTCATGATGTGAAGCAACGTTATATATCTACACAGATAAAAACTGCTGTTAAAGTTAATACAGAACGGCTTTACTTTAATTGGCAACTGGGGCGGGATTTAGTAGAAAGAAAAGCGGAAGAAAAATGGGGAAAAGGAATTGTAGAGCAGTTAAGTCTCGATTTGCAAAATGAATTTCCTGATGAAAAAGGCTTTTCAGCAAGAAATCTTTGGAATATGAAAAAATGGTACTTGTTTTATTCATCAAGCGATCTCTTTTCAGAAATGGCTCATACGATTGAAGACAGTATCGATTTGAACAGCTTAAAACTGCAACAGGTTGGTGCAGAAATTAGTGAAAATCAAAAACTGCACCAAGCTGGTGCAGAAATAGAATTTCCTGCAATCTTCGGATTTGTACCATGGAGACATCATGTTGAAATAGTAACAAAATGTAAAACAATAGAAGAAGCTTTATTTTATGTGAGAAAAACAATAGAAGAAAGCTGGAGCAGGAGTATACTTGGTGATTGCATAAAAGCAAATTTATACCAATCATCAGGTAATGCACTTACTAATTTTGCGGAAAAACTTCCTGCCATACAAGGAAAACTTGCACAGGAAATAGTAAAAGATACTTATGATTTTGGTTTTGTATCACTTCCTGTAGGATATGATGAGGAAGAGCTGGAAGATGCGTTAGAGCAGAATATTACACGCTTCTTGTTAGAGCTTGGATCAGGATTTGCCTTTATAGGAAGACAAAAAGAGATTATCGTCGCTGGTAAAACAAGAAAAATAGATATGCTCTTTTATCATATTAAGCTTCGCTGTTACGTAGTTGTTGAACTTAAAGCAGTATCATTCGAACCAGAGTTTGCAGGAAAACTTAATTTCTATGTAAATGCGGTCAATGAGTTAATGAAATCAGAATCCGATAATCCAACAATTGGTCTCCTGATATGTAAAGATAAGAACCGGACGGAGGTTCAGTGGGCTTTTCAGGGAATAGAGACGCCTATGGGAGTTGCGACTTACGATAATATACGTTTACAAGAAATAAAATCGCAACTGCCATCAGAGGAAGCTATTCAGAAACGATTAGAACAGGCAGAAGAAGAATATATCTTAAAACTAAAAGAAAAGAATAAATAATCCGGTAAGGATTATCACATAAGCCATTTGGACTAACCCTTTTTTACCATTTTTTTGGTAATGGATGTAGAAAGAGGGTGAGAAAATTGAAAATCAAAAAGGTCGATGACAAGCCTATGGTAATCCATACCAAGGGCGCTGTACCGGAATGCTCCGGTGATGGTGCTGGATGAGCCGACGGCAGCGCTGGATCCGATTGCGGAAGCAGAGATTTACACAAGGTTTAATGAGCTGATGGGAGAGAAGACTGCCATCTATATCAGCCATCGGTTATCGTCCTGTAAGTTCTGTGATGAAATCGTGGTGTTTGACAACGGTGCAAGTGGTGCAGCGTGGTTGTCACGAGGAGCTGATGAAGGAGAAGGAAGGTCTGTATCATGAGCTGTGGACTGCTCAGGCACAATACTATGAGCAGGACGCCGAAGCGTAATCCGACAGGACATGTCGGATGTCAGCGGATATGATGTGGTCAGGGTAATGTGCAGAACCTTTTATGATTAAGAAAAAGATTAAGAAAAAACAATCCCCGCCCGAAGGGGCTGTCGCTCAATTACTTAGTGCGACAGCCCCGTAAATTTTCCACATCAATTGTATTGCTCTGACATTTCATCCAAATACCTCATTAAAGAATATGGAAGTTCTTTCATCAACATTATGCTATCTTTAGAACGACCAAATATCTCCCTCATCATAGGATGACTAAAAGTAAAATCAACCATTTCTCTAAATTCTCTGATTGCGAATGATCTTTCTTTACTACTTTTTTTCATTTTTAGTATATCTATCAATTCTTTTCCCATATCATAAATCCACGGGAAATCTTCTTTCAAAAGACTTAGTGTCATCAAAAATGCGTAAGAACTCCGTTTACCACTCATATGCATAATTTCATCAAAGAACATAGAAGTATATTTTCTTGACATTCTTTTTTGCTCATATGCCATTTCATTTCTCATAGAAATGCGTTCCAGAGATTCTTTGACGGATGCTATATCATCATTTAACGTAGAATCGGGATTTCTTAATAGTTTTTGGTTATCCCTGGATAACTCAAGAATCTCTTCTAATATTTCAGAAGAGTGATTCTCATCCTGTGTAGATGGCTCATCATTCGCTTGTTAGGGGCTTTTCCCCTAAGACCCTATTAAAATGTAAAGAGCCGATGAACTTGTGAGGTAAAATCATAGCTCATTGGCTCTTTATAAATTTAGACTATACGTTTTTAGTGCAGCTTTCAAGCAACCGATTTGTTCCTGTTATTTCCGCATCTACTAAATCAATCATTCGTTTTACATTTGCGGAATGAGTAGCAGAAACTTCATTCTCCCATAATGGATTCACTTGCTTTTCAATTCCTGTACGATAATTTTGTAGGACAGTAAGGCGTTCCCGTAAAAGCTCCTGTTGTTCCTCTGGCGTAAATGTATTTAGGAAAAACGCGGCAATGGAAAAGATATTTGTATCGTAATTGAATTGTAGGATGGATGCTTTTAGCGTAGCTATAAATTCCTCTTTTCCTTTGTCAGAAAGACTATAAACGGTGCGGTCTGGCATATTTCCGACTTTCTCGGCTGTACCTAATATGTACTCCTTTTTTTCAAGGGTTTTCAGCGTAGAATAAACGGTTGAATCAGCGATATTAAACCACCATTTTACATTCATGTAGTTTAAGAGCTTTATTATCTCATATGCGTTAAGCGGTTTTTCATAAATAAGCCCTAAAAGCATTGTGGCAGGTTTTGATAACATACAGTTTCTTCCTTGACATTCTGTTGCATTTGCAGTACTTTATATATAAAGTAGTTTTTATAGACACTACTATTATACCACAGCCAAACTGAAAATGGAATACCCAAAAAGGAGGTTTTTATGCCACAGTTAAATAAAGGCGGTAAATTTGTATTTGGGCTTTCAGTCGTACACCCAGATTTAACAATCCATATTCCACCACAAGCATTGTTGGAATACGACGCAACACGAGATGGAAAAATTATTATCTTTACAGGAAGCAAAATAACAGGAGGTTTTTGTGTTACTACATATTCTTTGCTGTCAAATTCAAAGTTAAAGCATATTTTAGAGGATTGTCCTACATTAAGGGATTGCTTGCTTTCAGAGGGTGAGTTTATACAATATAAAGGGCGTAAATATGCTTGGCTCGATATTGATAAAAATGGTGTGATTAAATTGCCGCACAGTACCTTGGCGGTCTTAGACCTACAATCTGGAATGGAATTGTTAGCTATTCGCAGCAGTGATATTGCATTTACGATGGGTGCAAAAGGACCGCTGCTTCAAAAAGCAGCAAACTATCAAGGAAGTATAGAGAAATATTAGGAGAACAACGAAATGAGAAACATAGCAGACAATCGTTTTTTAATATGATTTTGTTATTCGCAATTATAGGGGAGTTTATTGTTCCGTGGATACTGGAACGATTTTATTCTAAATATAACGGCAAGATAATGGTTATGAGTGTTTTAGGTAGTCCGCAAAGTCCTGTCCGACTTGTTTATAATATATGGCTTATCTGGCTTGGCGGTTTCTTAGCATATACAGCAGGTGTATACTTTTTGTCATTAAGAGCAAAGTTTCCTGTTCTGGCGGTTTTCATGCTTCTTTCGATTGGAATTTTTGCTGTTGGTGCAGGACTTATTTCTGGATTTTTTAGTGTGAACGAGAGCGAAGACATAGTTACTACAGCTTCAAAGATACATGGAGTAGGTGCTGCAATCGGTTTTATGGCGTTACTGTTTTTTCCGTTGCTAAATGGAATTGTAGCTTTTAAGCAAAATGGCATGGTTGAGGGCATCATCAGTATAAGCTCGTTTGTTTTATCGCTTATTTTCTTTGCCTGTTTTGTTATGGGAGATAAGGAGAAATTTCAAAATACCCTTTTGAAGTATGAGGGATTATGGGAACGCCTTACTTTGTTTTGTATGTATATTCCGTTTGTTTATAAGTCTATGAACAACTTGTTCTTTTAGAGCGATAGTGAGGCATTGAAATGACAAAAATAGAATGGATACTCTGTCCCGTTTGCGGCAATAAAACCCGTAATCAAATCAGAGAAGATACGGTTCTTTTGAAGTTTCCTCTATATTGTCCGAAATGCAAACAAGAAACATTGATTGAAGCAAAGAAATTCCAAATAACGGTCATTGAAGATTTCAGTAAAAACGAGATAATAAGGAAAGGTGAAAACAGCGCTGATGGATGAAAGATTATATCGTGAACTTGGTCAATTGACAAAGGATAAATCTATTTGGAAACAAAATATCCCCTATGTAGCTTCTTTGCTTAAAAATCAATCTCCTAAAATAACGGCTAAAGCAATGTGGCTGCTTGGAGAGATGGGATTGATATATCCGCAGGAGGTCGCACCATATACAAAAGAAATTGCTTCTTTTATCGTTTCGGGAAATGACTTATTGAGAGAGCGTACCGCTAATGCTTTAGGACGAATTGGCAGAGCAGATTACAAGCTTGTTGCCCCTTATTTTGAGGAACTATTGACCTTGGCAGGAGATAAAAGCCCTAATGTACGATTGAGTTTTATATGGGCTTCTGAAAACATTGCGACAAATACATGGGCGGTGTATGAGAATTGTTTACCGATATTTGCAGAGCTTCTTAACGATGAAAACGAAAGAGTTCGAATGGAAGCACCAGAGATGTTTCGGGTGTTAGGAAAACGAACGCCCCAATTTGTGCGACCATACTTAGAAAAATTAGAATATATAGCAACGCACGATGAGGTTAGCGTAGTCCGTATTCACGCTAAAGGAGCAATTAGAGCCACATTATCCAAAACCATCAAAGAGCCAGACCGCTAAGACGCAGAGCCGGTGAACAAATTTCCGGCTAATTGGTTTAAGTACAGTTTTCATCTTCCGCTTTACTGTTCGAAGTGTAAGCATGAAATATTGATTGAAGTAAAACACAGTCGTGGAAAATCCAGACATGTAAATTATTGTATGAAAGAATACGACAAACTGTACGGCACATTATATTCGTGAAAAGGTCGTCCATGCTTTAGTGCTTGAAAGTTTTGCGGCGTGTCCTGTTCTATGTGCAGACATTGGAAAAACAGTTTGTGCAGGAGCAGCTTGACAAGTCAAGCGAGGAACAGCGGAAAGAAATTGCCAAGAAGCGGTGTGAATTGGCCAAATCCGAAAAGCGTATTGCGGAACTTGACGTATTGTTTCAGCGGATTTATGAGGATAACGTAGCGGGCAAACTGAGCGATGAGCGTTTTGCAACAATGTCGGCAAAATACGAAACTGAGCAGAAAACCTTAAAAGAATCGCTTGTCCGGTTAAAAGCAGACGTTGAAAAGCAGAATGACAAAACCACAAATGTGTTAGAATTTGTGGAGAAAGTTAGGCGTTATACGGAAATCAAGGAGCTTACGCCTGTCATTGTCAATGAATTTATCGATTACATTATGGTATCCAAGAAACAGGTGATAGATGGAAAGAGTGTATATCCGATTGACATTTATTATGGCGGTATTATTATTATCAATACTCCATCTGCTGAAGAATATGAAGAAATGTTTCAAGAACGCTTGAAACAGAAACATTTAGATAAAGAAAAAACGGCATAGCCACAAAGACTATACCGTAATTTGATACAGAGCTGCCTTCGTACCATTCACTTCCTTATGTGAAGGGTACGAAAGCGGGGATCTTCTTTATCCTTTTTTTCAGACGGTGAAGGCGTTCAGCTTCTGAACCAGTCCTTCCGCCTCTGCGTTCAGGGAGTCGGTGTTTTCGCCGATGGAATGCATCAGTGCGGCAAGCTCCTGTGTGCTTGCCGTTACCTCCTCGGAAGCGGCGGCAGAGCTTTCCGCGCCGCGTTCGATCTCGGAAACCTGTCCGGAAACCGCCTCGATCTCGTTTAAGGTGTCCGCGATAACGGAATTGATCTTTTCAACCTTTTCGCCTGTGGCGAAGATGCCCTGATCGACAATATGGAACGAACGGATGACTTCCTCCGTGTCCGCGATGTTGACCTGATTGCTGTTTACGACGCGTTCGATACAGCCGGTGCATTCCTCGAACCGCGTGACAAGCTCGGTGATGATCGTATGGATGCTGTCAAGCTCGTTTGAGGTATTTTCGGACAGCTTCTTGATGTTGTCCGCGACAACCGCAAAGCCGCGCCCTGCCTCTCCGGCACGCGCTGCCTCGATGGAGGCGTTGAGGGCGAGCAGATTCGTCTCGCTGGCAATTTCCTCGATGCTGTCTAAGATGTTGGACATCTGTCGGATGGTTTCGTTTGTCTCGGTAATCTTGTCGGAGATCGTACCGACCTGTTCGGACATATCGGCGCTGCCCTGTGACATTGCCTCAATGTGCCGCTTCATCTCAGCGGAGTTATCCCGCAGCTTTCCGGTGTATTCATCGATTTCCCGGACGGCATTGCTGATCTCCTGCGTGCCGCTTTGCATTTCGCTGACGGTGCTCATCATGTTGCTGATCGCGCCCGCCTGTGCGGTTGCCTCGGTCGCAACGCCCTCGATGGCGTTTGCAATCTGCTGCGCCGCGTCGATCGCGGAGGCGGTCATGGATCTGACGTCGGAGGTGGAGGCGCTGACGGTTCTCGAGGTGGAGAGACTGTCACGGATCAGACCTCTGAAATTGCCGACAGCCTGATTGGTATGGCGCACCATCGCGCCGAGCTCGTCCTGTCTTGCGGCGAAGCGGGGGTTCAGCTCGCCGGTCAGATCGCCGTTTGAAACGTTTTCGAGCTTCTGCTTTACAACGACAAGAACCCTTACCATGCGGTTCATGAGAAGCACGGATAAAGCCATCATGGCGAGGATCAGGACAACGCTCTCAAGGATGAGCGCAAGAGAGAAATTGCTAAAGACGCTGCTGATTCTTGCATTGTTGGCGCCGGTTTCGATGTTTACGCTGATATCATCGGAATAACAGCCGGTCGTGAGCACCCAGCCCCAAGGCTCGAAGGGCTCACTGTAGGCGATCTTCGGCGCTTCGGTCACGCCGTCGGATTTCGTGAAGACAAATTCGTTAAAGCCGCCGCCTGCCTTTGCAACCTTCATGATCTCCTGAATGATCATGACGCCGTTGACATCCTCTAAGCCGTACCGGTTATTTCCTTCCTGCTCCGGCAGGATCGGATGCATGACGAGGGTGTAATCCGTATCGTCAATCCAGATATAGCCGCCCTGATCGTCGGCATAGCGCAGCGCCCGCACGGCTTCCTTCGCCTGTTCCTTCGCCTGTGCCTCGGAGAGCTTTCCGGACTGCGACTGCTGATAGTAGTAATCTACCAGTGTCAGCGCCGACTGTACCTGTGATTTCACGTTCAGCTTATAGCCGTCGAGAATATCCTCATAGCGGATATCCTGTATGGTGGCTTCCGCTTTTTTGTTCATCCGCATACAGGTGCCTACCAGGATCTGGCAGGTAACGAAAACTACACAGGAAAAACAAAGCGACAGTTTGAATGATAATGATTTTTTCATGTTTCTTCATCCCCTTTTAGATTCTGTATACTCGTCCTTACGGGATTCCGGCAGAGAGCGTGTCCGCCGAAACCTCCCGTCTCCAGTATAGCACTGATGATTGCTATTTTCCAGTAAATGTTTCCTTTTTTGCGGAAATGTGTTATACTTATCTTATTCCGAATGTCTGATTCTGAAAAAAGAAGAAAAAAGAGCGCGAAGCGGCAGGCGGATTCCTGTGCAGGGCTGATTTTTCGTGCACAAAAAGCGGAAAACCGGAACCGGGATCAAACTGCGGACGGAGAGAAAAGTATCGCCGGGAAACGGTGAAGCGGAAAACGGGAGGAAAATACGGATGGCAGACAGACTGATTTTTACAAACGAGGATTGTTCGGGGTGCAACAAGTGTGTGCGGGCGTGCCCCGTCCTGACGGCGAACAATGCGACGGAGCCCGGCAGGGTAACGGTGAACAGCGAGATGTGTATCGCGTGCGGCGCATGCTTTGACGCGTGCAGTCATGAGGCGAGGGATTATGAGGACGATACGGACAGATTCTTTCAGGATCTTGCGGCAGGAAAGAAGATTTCCGTCATTCTTGCGCCCGCTTTTATGGCGAATTATCCGAATGAGTACCGCAGGATACTGGGACTGTTTAAGAAGAAGGGCGTGAACCATATCTGCAGCGTTTCCTTCGGCGCGGACATCACGACATGGGGATATCTGAAATATATTACGGAGCATAATTTCACGGGCGGTATTTCGCAGCCCTGTCCCGCGATCGTGAACTATATCGAGCGGTACATACCGGAGCTGATCCCGAAGCTCGTACCGGTGCAGAGCCCGATGATGTGTACGGCGATTTATATGAAGAAATACATGAATGTCACGGACAGAATCGCTTTTATCAGTCCCTGCGTTGCAAAGAAAATGGAGATCACGGATAAAAATACGCACGGGGCGGTGGAGTATAACGTGACCTTCCGGAAGCTGATGAAATATATCGGCGACAGCTATAAGAGCTGCGAGCCGTATGAGGATGAGCTGGAATACGGTCTGGGCAGTCTGTACCCGATGCCGGGAGGACTTCGGGAAAACGTGGAGCATTTTCTCGGGAAGGAAAAGGTAGTCCGTCAGGTGGAGGGCGAAGAGGAGGCGTACCGCTATCTTCACGAATATGCGAAGCGCGTCTCGGAGCATAAGCCGCTGCCGTTCATGGTGGATATCTTAAACTGTGCGAAGGGCTGTATCTACGGAACGGCTACCGAGCCGGAGCGGCAGACGGATGATGTCATGCTGACGCTTGCCGGACTTCGCCATTCCAAGCTTAAGAGCAGTCAGAATCCGCGTCAGGCGAAGAAGGCGGAGAGCCCGTGGGATGCCGCGTTAAAGCCCGAGGAGCGGCTGCAGAATCTGATGAAGGCGTTTGGAAAGCTTGACATAAAGGATTTCATGCGCAGTTATACGGATAAGCGCGTGACGGTTAAGGAGCCTGCGGAGCGGGAGTTTTCGGAGATCTTTACAAGTCTGAACAAGACGACGGCAGAAAAGCGCTGTCTGGACTGCGAGAGCTGCGGATATTCCTCCTGTAAGGATATGGCGAGGGCGATTTACAACAATGTAAACAATAAGGACAACTGCGTCCATTATCTGAAGGATGTCGCGGAGCAGGAGACAAGACAGCTTGCAGAGATCCGGGAAAAGGAGCAGGCGGAAGCGGCGCTGCATCAGGAGGCAATGGGAAATATCACGGAGAGCTTTATCACGCTGAGCGAAAATATCGGCGAGATGGATGAGGCAAACGAGGCGTCCGCAAGAGAGGCGACCAACCTTGCGCAGGGAATCGAGGAGATTTCCGCGCTCTGTGAGAAGCTGGGCGAATCCGTAAAGATCATGAAGGACTTTATGGAGGTATATCAGTCGAGCAATAACGATATCTCGGCGATCGCCGGGCAGACAAATCTGCTTTCCTTAAATGCGAGCATCGAGGCGGCGCATGCGGGAGAGGCAGGAAGAGGCTTTGCGGTCGTGGCGACCGAGATCAGGAAGCTGTCGGAGTCCACGAAGGATCTGATCGCGATGAACAACGGCAAGGCGGAGGAGATCCTGCCGAAGATCCTTGCGGGAATCGGGGATATCGAAACGGTGGTCGGAAGAGTCAATTCCATGACGGAAAAGATCATGACGATCGCGGCAAATACCGAGGAAATTTCCTCCCAGACGACCCAGCTTCACGACATGGCGCAGCAGCTGAAGGCGGATGTGCAGAAGCTGTAGCGCGGGAAGACGTTTTGTGAGAATGGGGCAGTTCTTTCGCCGTGGAAGCGGTATGTCAGGAGTTACAGATTGATATAAGGGTTGAGAATGATGAAGATAGTGAAACGGATTCTGTATACGATAGTGGGTATTCTGGTCGCGGGCGGCATCGGGGTTTTAGTCTGTGCGCTGAATCCCTCCCTCACGGACCGGCTGGCGGAGCGGATCGCCGGACTGCAGACTGACGGCGGCGCGTCAGAGGAGCTGTCTGGGATCGTCCTGCCGGAAAATACGGCGGGCGGTACGGGAAATTATGTTGCGCCGGAGGAGTATCCGCAGGAGGTTCCGCAAGAGGTCGCCGGGCTTACGGGTTATCAGCCGATCACTTCGGACGGGGAAAAGATCGGGCAGCAGGAGGCAGACAATCTCAATGAGATTCTTTCGCCGGGGGAGACGGGAGAAGGATACGATTTTTCCGAAGAATATTATCCCTATTACGCAATGCTGGATGAGACCTTACAGGCGCTGTACCGTCAGGTTTATGGAAACGCGATGAATCTGAACGCGGCATTTACCCCTGTGGTTTCCGTGACGACCGATCAGGCGGAGCAGGTCATTGCCTCCGTTTACAATGATCATCCGGAGCTTTTCTGGGTGGAGGCGGCGTACTCCTGTAAGTATCTGAAGACAGGGATCTGCGTGGAGATCCAACTGAAGTATAACGAGACGGCGAATGACCTCGAGGGGGCGAAGCAGATTTTCTCCGCGCGGGCGGCTGAACTTCTCTCCGGGGCAGCGGAAGCGGAGACGGTTTCGGAAAAGGAGCGGTTCGTACATGATGCGCTTCTGGCGCAGGTCAGCTACGAGGCGGATGCACCGATGAACCAGAGCGCCTACAGCGCGATCGTGCTCGGAAAGAGCGTCTGTGCGGGATATGCGCGGGCGTTTCAGTATCTGATGCAGCAGTTACAGATTCCCTGCTATTACTGTACGGGATTTACCGGGCAGGAGCACGCATGGGATATCATAAAACTTGGCAGCATTTACCGCAATGTAGACGTGACATGGGATGATACGGAGCCGGCGACGGACAGATATTATAATAAGTCGGATTCGGAATTTATGACAACCCATGTCAGGACGGGACTGTCGGTTTATCTTCCGGCGTGTGAGGAGGTTTCCGCAGGGGAACAGGAGCCGGATGCGGGCGGCGGTTCTTCCGGCGTCGATGCGTATATCAATCCGGATCCGCAGAAGCCGTTGGAATGGCAGGAGCCTGAGAAGACGGAGGAGGAGAAGGCGAAGGAAGAGGAGCGCAGAAAAGAGCGCGAGCATCAGGAGAATCTTCTCAAGGCGGGTGTGGAAGAACAGGAAATCGTGGAAACGCTGGAGGAATATTTCGCCGACTGTAAAAATCAGTTAAAGCAGCTCGGACTCGGAGACAGACAGTTTTACAATATCATTCCGGAAGAGCTCTGGGGCGCGCTGGAGCGCTGCTACGGCAGCGGAATGTACCGCAGGGATTACGCCGATGCAGTGCTGGAGGAGATGGGCGCGGAGGGCATTGCCATTCAGATCGAGGCGCAGCGGCTCGGCGGGGGATATTATATCGTATATCATAACGTATATACTTATTAAAGTAGCGGATCAAAAAAGATCTGCCGCACCAAATTTCACGGTGCGGCAGATCTTTTTTTGACATATTCACTTCTGCCTGACCATAGAATACAAGAGTAGGCAGGAGGAAGAAAATGGAAGATTCGATTTTGCAGCTCTTTCCGGCAGGAAAGCGGGCGTTCTGGGAAAATACCGCGTCCGGTCAGAGCTGCCTTCGGGAAATCCGGCTGCGTGTGGATCGCCCGATCCTCATCTGTACGGATGAGGGGGAATTTTTTTTGGATGAAGCCGGAAGACCGGGAAAGGATCCGTCGGGGGCGGCAGTCATAACGCAGGAGGCGCTTCGGGAGCTTCTGGAGCATATCTGCCATTATTCCCTGTACGCCTTTGAGGAAGAACTGAGGCAGGGGTTCCTTACGGTGCGGGGCGGACACAGGATCGGTGTTGCCGGACAGGCTGTCATGGGAGAGGACGGTGCGATACGGACGCTGAAGAATATCGGCTTTCTCAACATCAGGGTGGCACATGAGATCAAGGGGGCGGCAGACGGTGTGATAGAGAGGCTGTATGACGGCGGAAGATTTAAGAATACGCTGATCATTTCGCCGCCCGGCTGCGGGAAGACGACGCTGCTTAGGGATCTGATCAGACAGATTTCGGACGGAAACCGGTACGGCAGGGGAAGGACGGTCGGGGTAGTAGACGAGCGTTCGGAGCTTGCGGGTGCGTTCTGCGGGGTGCCACAGAATGATATCGGAATGCGGACGGATGTGCTGGACGGCTGCCCGAAGGAGACCGGGATGATGATGCTTCTGCGTTCCATGGCGCCGGAGGTCATGGCGATAGACGAGCTGGGAAGCAGCGGCGAGCTGGAGGCGCTTCGCCGTGCGGCGGCATGCGGCTGTCGTGTGCTTGCGACCGTACACGGCGAGAACACGGAGGATGTGAGAAGGCGTTTTTCCCTTTCGGACAGGATGTGGGAGAGGCTGTTTCGGATGGAGCTTCTGCTTGCGAAGGAGAATGGGAAATGCGTGATCCGGAGCGTAACTGACAACGGGGAACGTGCGGACGGAGGAAACGGAAATGTTCAGACTGCTTGGGGCGGTGCTTGTGATGGCGGGCTGTACGGGGATCGGCATCCTGTACCGGAACCGTTTTTTGGGAAGGATAAGGGGACTTCGGATGCTTTCTGAGCTCCTTGAGCTGTTGGGAAGCGGGATCCGCTACGGGCGGGAAACGCTTCCGGAATGCTGTGAGCGCGCGGCGGACAGAGCGCCGGCAAAGATCGGACAGGCATTTCAAAGGGTTTCTGTCAGAATGCAGGAAAATGCGGGAGAGGGCTTTCCCAAGGTCTTTACGGAGGAGCTGACGTCTGCGCTGGAAGGTCTTCCGTTAAAGGAGGAGGACAGGCAGGAGTTTCTTCGTTTTGCGGGAAGCGGCAGCTATGCGGACGGGCAGATGCAGCTGCGTGTGCTGGAGCAGAGCCGCGAGCAGCTTGTAAAGAGGAGGGAGACGTTGGAACGGGAGAGCGGGGACCGATGCAGGATGGCGGTGAGTCTCGGCGTGATGAGCGGGCTGTTCCTTCTTCTGGTGCTGCTGTAAGGAGCCCGGACGCTTTCGGCGCAGAGCGGCAAAATGGGAGAGACCATAGGAAGGACGGTTGATATGGGAGTAAGTCTGATCTTTAAGATAGCGGCAGTTGGGATTCTTGTGACGATACTCAGTCAGGTTTTAAAGCATAGCGGACGGGAGGAGCACGCTTTTCTGATCAGTCTTGCCGGGCTGATCCTTGTGCTGACCTGGATCGTTCCCTATATCTATGAATTGTTTCAGACGATACAGACACTTTTTTCGCTGTAGGGGGGAGAACATGCAGGAGCTTATCAGAATCGTATTTCTCGGCGTGACCGGGGTGATGCTTGCGATACAGCTGAAGGGGCAGAAGCCGGAGTATGGCATTTATATCGGCATCGCGACGGGGATTCTGCTCTTCGGATATGCGGTGCGGCAGACAGCGGCGGTGATGGAGCAGTTCGGCAGACTCAAAGCGTATCTTGGCGGCGCGGAAAGCTATCTCGGGGTGCTGCTGAAGGTGATCGGGATCACCTATGTCTGTGAATTCGGCGCGGATATCTGTAAGGATGCAGGACATCAGGCGGTCGCAGGACAGATTGAGGTGCTGGGGAAGCTGTCCGTCATGTTCGCAGGACTGCCGGTCCTGTTTGCGGTGATCGATCAGATTCAAAGCTTTTTATAAGGGCAGAAGGAGCGTTGGGAATGGAGTGGAATCTGGATGCGCTATGGCAGGATTACGGTCTGGACAGGCTGGAGTCGGGAATCGCGCAGCTTTTCCCGAAAACGGAGATTTCGGCGGCGGAGCTTTTGGAGAAGCTTTTGGCGGGGGATGTCGCGGGAGCGGGGAAAAGTCTGCTTCATTGCTGTACGCTCGGGGTGGCGGATGAGCTTGCGGGAATGAAGAATGTGCTGATCTGGCTTCTTGTCATGGGGATCATTTCCGCGCTGCTGACGCATTTTGTGGATATCTTCAACATGCACCAGGTAGCGGACATTGCTTTTTATTTCCTGTATCTGCTGTTTATGGCAGTCCTGCTCAAATGCTTTTATGAGGCGCTTAAGACGGCGGAGGAGACGATGGAAAACATCACGCTGTTTATCAGGCTGCTTGTTCCGGCTTATCTGATGTCGGTTGGGGTGGCGGGGGGAACGGCGACGGCAGGCGCTGCCTGTCAGCTTATGCTGCTTGTCATTTACGGCGTGGAGACGACGCTGTCGAAGGGAATCCTCTCTCTTGTCTCAGGCTATGTCATGCTCTCCATGGTAAACGGCGTCTGGGCGGAGGAGAAGCTGACGATGCTTGTGGAGCTGCTTAAAAAGGCGGTCGGCTGGGTTTTGAAGGGCGCGCTCGGCGTGATCACGGGGATCAGTGTATTCCAGGCGCTGATCACGCCGGTCGTGGATTCCGCGAGAAGCTCTGCCGTACAGAAGCTCCTTTCCGCGCTGCCGGGAGTCGGAAACGTTGCGGACGGGGCAGTGGAGCTGGTTCTCGGCTCTGCGCTCGTCATCCGAAACAGTATCGGCGTGGCGCTGTTACTTCTGATGCTGGCGCTTTGCGCGGTTCCGTTAATAAAGCTGTGCCTGATCACGCTTTCCCTGAAATGTGCCGCTGCGTTTATGGGCGTCGTCAGCGACAGGCGGATCACCTCCTGCGTGGACAGGACGGGCGAGGGCGGGCTTTTACTTCTGCGGACGACGGGTACGGCAATGCTTCTGTTTCTGATAGCGACTGCTGTCGTGACGGCGGCAGGAAGGGGGTGAACGGCATAGTGGAAAAGCTTTTTGATGCGATCTGCCGTGTGGGGATCTTTATGATCTGCGCACAGGCGATCCTGCATTTTTGTCCGAAGTCCGCTTATGAAAAATATTTAAAGCTGCTGGTCGGGGTGTCGGTTCTTCTACAGCTTTTTCTGCCGGTCTGCCGTCTTCTTCCGGGAAGCGGACTTAAGGAGACGGCGAAGGGACTGGAGGAATTTCGGACGCAGCTGATGTCGGGCATGGAGCAGACGCAGGAGGAGCTGCTGCGGGCGGATGCCCTGTTGGAAAAAATGACATTGGAGGAGGTCAGAAGAAGGATGGAGGAGGCAAAAGAGGCAGTGCAGCCGGAAGAGACGAGGCGGCAGGATGCGGAGAAGTCCGAAGAAGAAGGGAAACGTCTGCGGACGGAGGAAGAGACGGATGAAAACGAAATCGTGGTAATCGTGGAGCCTGTGGAGTGGTAGCGCCCGGGGAGACGTAAGCCGGACGGGGCGCGGAAGGAGAAAGCGGAGGAAGAGATGGAGGGAAGCATAAAAAAGCGCATGGAGAAAAAGGGCGCGGACAGGCTGCTTACAAAGGAAAATCTGATCGTGACCGTGCTGGTGGGAATCCTGCTGCTTGTCATTGCAATTCCGACAGGGGAAGAGACCGGACAGGAGAGTCCGGCTTCGGCACAGGCGGGCGGTGATGTCTTACAGAGTGTACCGGCGGCTGCGGGCAGTGTGGAGCGCTCTTATGAGGAGGAGCTGGAGGAGCGGCTGACGGATGCGCTGTCTGACATGGCACAGGTCGGCAGGGTAAAAGTCATGATCACATTAAAGTCCTCGGAGGAGCTTGTCGTGGAGCGGGAGACGCCCGTAAACCGTTCCGCGACGACGGAGACGGATGCGCAGGGCGGAAACCGGACGGTCAATACGACGGAGATGGGGGAAAGCGTGGTATACAGTACGGACGGCAGCAGCAGTGAGCCGTATGTCGTAAAGACCTATGTTCCGGAGATCGAGGGGGTCTTAGTCGTCGCGGAGGGCGCGGGGAGCGGAACGGTAAACCGGACCGTAACGGAGATCGTGCAGGCGCTTTTCGGCGTGGAAGCACATAAGGTAAAGGTCGTAAGAATGGAGCAGAAAACGAAATGAGCGATTCATATCCCGTGAGCTCTGCTCATACAATGAAATAGCAAAACGAAGAGAAGGGGAAAAAATTTGAAAAACTTAATCAAAAAAAATCAGCTTATGATAACCGCGCTGGCGATTATGCTTGCAATCGCAGGATATCTTCAGTTTGCAGGAACGGCCCCGGCCCAGGAGTACCTTGAGGTGAACGACAGCAATGTGTACACGGGCAGTGCGGAACTGACGGGAACGGACGGGATCACTGCGGAAAGCTATACGACGCAGGATCTGCTGGATCTGTCCGCGGAGGATCTTTTACAGTCCGGCGTGACGGACATTGAGAGTCTCGATTCCGATATGGAAGGAGATCCGGCGGAGGATTTTCTCGACGTTTCGGCACAGCTTTCGCAGAATCTCTCCTCGGAGGAGCTGAGTACGCCGGAGGAGGGGGAAATTCCCGGAGAGGCTGTCTTTACTTCGACGACCGGTGTTGCCGTGCTCTCGGAGGCGAAGCTTTTAAAGGAGCAGACAAGAGCGAAGAATAAGGAGACCCTGCTCGAGATCATCAACAGTGCGGGACTGACGGAGGAACAGAAGCAGGAAGCCGTGAACAATATGGTAAACATGACGGCGATCGCGGAAAAGGAGGCGGCGGCTGAGATTCTGTTGGAGGCGAAAGGCTTTTCGGATGTTGTCGTCAGCATCAACGGGGATGCCGTGGATGTCGTTGTCAACGCTGCCGCGCTGGATGATGTGATGCGTGCGCAGATCGAGGATATCGTGACAAGAAAGACGGACATCGCGCCGGAAAATATCATTATCAGCACGGTTGTGGAATAAACGCGCAAAAATATAGTGTTAAATACATAGGGAATGTGCTATACTCTTTAGAGAATATCCTTTGAAAGGACGTAAAAGACGGATGCGGAGAGTATTTCTGATTGTGCTTGACAGCTTTGGAATCGGTGAGATGGAGGATGCGGCGGCGTATGGGGATGTGAATGTCAATACGATACGCAGCGTATCCTTCAGCCCGTTTTTTCGTGTGCCGAACTTAAAAAGGCTGGGGCTGTTTGAGATTGACGGCGTGACGGTCGGGGAGAGGACGGGAAAGCATACGGCGGCGGTCGCGCGGATGACGGAGCGGTCGAAGGGAAAGGATACGACGACCGGACACTGGGAGATCGCGGGCGTGTACTCGCCGAACCCTCTGCCGACCTATCCGGACGGGTTTCCGCAGACGCTTTTAGACGTTTTTTGCGAAAAAACGGGAAGAGGTGTTCTGTGCAACCGCCCGTATTCCGGAACGGCTGTGATCCGGGATTATGGGGAGGAGCATATCCGCACGGGGAAGCTGATCGTCTATACCTCTGCGGACAGTGTGTTCCAGATTGCGGCGCATGAGGCGGTCGTGCCGAGGGAGCAGCTCTATGCGTACTGCCGTATGGCGAGGGAGCTTTTGACGGGGGAGCACGGTGTCGGGAGAGTGATCGCAAGACCGTTTACCGGCTCTGTAGAGCAGGGATTTACCAGAACGGACGGGCGGCATGATTTTTCTCTGGAGCCGCCGGGCGTGACGATGTTGGATCAGCTTTCTGCGGCGGGGAAAAGTGTGATCGCCGTCGGAAAGATCAACGATATTTTCGCCGGAAGAGGGATTACGGAGGCAGTCCATACCTCCGGGAACGAAGAGGGGATCCGCAGGACGCTTGCGTACATGGATCGGGAGTTTGACGGCTTATGCTTTGTCAATCTCGTAGATTATGACATGCTTTACGGACACAGGCGGGATATCGACGGATACGCGAAGGCGCTTGCCTTTTTTGATGAAAAGCTGCCGGAGCTTCTTGGGAAGCTGAAAGAGGAGGATGTCCTGATGATCACGGCGGATCACGGCTGTGATCCCGCTTATACGGCGACGACGGATCATACGCGGGAGTATACGCCGTTTCTGATGTACGGGAAGGAAATAGAGCCGCTCAATTACGGAACGCGGAAAACCTTTGCAGATATCGGGGCAACCGTGTTACAATACCTTGGTGTCGCGCAGTGCTTCGAGGGAACGCCCATGAGTCCCCATTAAGGAAAAGAGCGCGGATACGGGGAAAAGCAATAACGACAGTGAACGCAGCGACAAAAAGGCGGGCTGCGGATTACGGAAAGGCATGGAAACAAAGATGAGTCAATATACAGAAGAAATTAACCGCAGACGGACGTTTGCGATCATTTCCCACCCGGACGCGGGAAAGACGACCCTGACGGAGAAATTCCTGCTCTACGGCGGAGCGATCAATCTTGCGGGAAGCGTCAAGGGAAAGGCGACGGCGAGACATGCCGTCTCGGACTGGATGGGGATCGAGAAGGAGAGAGGTATCTCCGTTACCTCCTCTGTATTACAGTTTGAGTATGACGGATACTGCATCAACATCCTGGACACGCCCGGGCACCAGGACTTTTCTGAGGATACCTACCGCACTCTGATGGCGGCGGATTCGGCAGTCATGGTCATCGACGCGTCGAAGGGCGTCGAGGCGCAGACGCGCAAGCTCTTTAAGGTCTGCGGTATGCGGGGGATCCCGATCTTTACGTTTATCAATAAGCTGGATCGGGATGCGAACGATACCTTTGATCTCTTGGATGAGATCGAGAAGGAGCTTGGGATCGCGACCTGTCCCGTAAACTGGCCGATCGGATCCGGAAAGGCGTTTAAGGGTGTTTACGACAGGGAGAAGAAGTGTGTGATCGCGTATTCCGATACCGAGAAGGGAACGAAGGAGGGAACCGCGACCGAGATCCCTGTGGAGGATGCCGCGCAGCTGCGCGCGCTGATCGGCGACGAAGCGGCGGACAAACTGCTCGAGGAGATTGAGCTTTTAGACGGTGCGAGCGCGGAGTTTGATCTGGAGGAGGTACGCGCAGGGCAGCTTACGCCCGTCTGTTTCGGATCCGCGCTGACGAATTTCGGCGTGGAGATCTTTTTACGGCATTTTCTGCAGATGACGACGACCCCGCTTCCCAGAAAGGCGGACATCGGGCTGATCGATCCTGCGGAGCATGAATTTTCCGCGTTTGTCTTCAAGATCCAGGCGAACATGAACAAGGCGCACCGCGACAGGATCGCGTTTATGCGGATCTGTTCCGGCAGGTTTGACGCGAACATGGAAGTGCGGCATGTACAGGGCAACAAGGTCATGCGGCTTTCCCAGCCGCAGCAGATCATGGCGGACGAGCGTAAGATCTTAACCGAAGCCTACGCGGGCGACATCATCGGTGTGTTTGATCCCGGTATTTTTTCCATCGGGGATACGATCTGTATGCCGAAGGAAAAATTTCAATATGAGGGCATTCCGACCTTTGCGCCGGAGCATTTCGCGAGAGTGCGCCAGCTGGATACGATGAAGAGAAAACAGTTTGTAAAGGGAATCGAACAGATCGCGCAGGAAGGTGCGATCCAGATCTTTCAGGAGTTTAACACAGGGCTGGAGGAGATCATCGTCGGTGTTGTCGGCGTATTGCAGTTCGATGTATTAAAGTACAGACTGGAAAATGAATATAACGTGGAGATAAGGCTGGAAAACCTGCCCTATGAGCATATCCGCTGGATTGAGAACAAGGATGAGGTGGATATCGCAAAGCTGACAGGAACTTCGGACATGAAGAAGGTAAAGGATATGAAGGGAAATCCGCTGCTGCTGTTCGTCAACGCATGGAGCATCGGCATGACGCTGGACCGCAACAAGGGTCTGGTGCTCTCGGAGTTTTCCCGCAACTAAGTTTGAGAACCGGAGCTTTGGCATGAAAAAATGTTTTTTCAGGACAGCCGTTTCCGGACTGCTGTTCGGGATATGTATGTGTCTGGGAGCCTGCGCAGACAGCGGGCTTCTCGACGAAGTACCGCGCGATTTTTCGCTTGTTTCAAAACAGACTTTGGATGCGGACGTTTGGACAGACGCAGAGGAGACAGAGAGCGGGCAGCAGGAAGAACAGCTTTGCTTTCTGGAGGAGGGCTGTTCGGAATATGCGGCGCAGTGCTTAAGCGGTGCGGAGCTTCTCTGGTATGAGGAGATACGGGATGCGCTGGGGCGGCATGCGGAAGCCGTAGAGCTGGACGGGCAGGGAATGGAGGCAGGGCTGGACGAACAGGATGTTGACAGAATTTTTCAATGTGTCCTAAACGACCATCCGGAGCTGTTCTTTGTCGAAGGGTATGCGTATACGAAGCTCATGCGGGGAGAAGAAACGGTTTCCATTGAGTTTATGGGAACCTATACCATGGAGGCGCAGACAGCCGCAGAGAAGAGAGAAGAGCTTACGGCGGCTGTGGCGGATATTCTGTCTGGGGCTGCGAAGGCTTCCGGAGAGTATGAAAAGGTAAAGTATGTCTATGAGACGCTGATCCGGGAAACGGAATATGACCGGGCGGCGCCGGATAACCAGAATATCCTTTCCGTCTTTTTACATCACCGTTCCGTCTGTCAGGGATACGCGAAGGCGACGCAGTATCTTTTGGAGCGGCTGGGCGTTTCGTGTACACTGGTTACGGGCAGTGTCGGGACGGGAGAGACGCATGCGTGGAATCTGGTCAGGGTGGACGGGACATATTATTATCTGGATACCACATGGGGAGATGCTTCCTATTATTCGGAGACCGGCGCGGAGACGTCGGAAGGAGAACGGCCGCAGATCAGCTATGACTATCTGAACGTGACGACGGAGGAGCTTCTGCGGACGCATACGCCCGCAGAAACCGTTCCGCTTCCGGTCTGTACGGCGGATGCGGCGAATTACTATGTCAGGGAGGATGCGTATTTTGCCGCCTATGACAGGGAGCGGTTACAGACGCTTTTTGAAAAAAAGGCGGGCGAGGGAAAGGAAGTCTCTCTGAAATGCGCGGATGCGGCATGTTACGGGGAGATGCTGCAGCGGCTGATCGACGGACAGGAGATTTTTCTCTGCCTGAACGTGGCGGACGGGCAGACGCTTGCCTATACGCGCAACGATACGCAGCTGTCGCTTAGTTTTTGGGTGACAAATGAATAAGATCTGTGGTATACTTAAATAAGGTAGGTGAAGACGGAGGTTACGGAAAGGTATGGTAAAAATGGAAAAAGAAATAGATAAG
>CAZVWN010000021.1:15326-21597 GCA_964631065.1 uncultured Acetatifactor sp. | reverse complement strand
AAGCTGTATGCGGCGGGCGCGGCATAAATAGCAGCTTTTGTTACGGAAATTCTGAAAAAACATATTGACATACTAAGGCACCTTATGCTATTATACTACGGTATGCCGCATGACCCGGTACAAGTATGTCCGTTCTTCGGACGGAGATCACCAAGGTCAGCGAGTAAATGAACGAAAGCGCGGCTGTAGTTCATGAATAGGAGGTGCCTATAGTATGTACGCAATTATTGCAACAGGTGGAAAGCAGTATAAGGTTTCCGAGGGTGACGTGATCAAGGTTGAAAAGCTGGAAGTGGAACCCGGAAATACTGTTTCTTTTGACCAGGTGATCGCAGTAAGTGACGGAACCCTCAAGGTTGGCGAGGATGTTGCGAAAGCAACCGTAACCGCAACCGTTATGGAGCAGGGAAGAGGTAAGAAGGTTATTGTATACAAGTACAAGAGAAAAACCGGCTACCACAAGAAAAACGGTCACAGACAGCCTTACACACAGGTTAAGATCGACAAGATCAACGCATAATGACAACCGTAGTGATTGGTAAGGATCAGAACGGTTCCTACAGGAGATTTATCTGTATGGGACATGCAGGGTATGCGAAAGGAAAGAACAGACCGGATATCCTCTGTGCGGCGATTTCCGCACTGACGATCGGAACGGTCAATTCGTTGGAGAAGCTCGCGGGCGAACGTCTGCGGACGGAGCAGAACGAAGAGACGGGATTCCTTCGGTGTGATTTTGAGAGCAGCCTGCAGGAGAAATCCGCTTTTCTGATGGATTCCATGGTGTTTTCTCTGGAAGAACTCAGCAGGGAATACGGAGAGAAGTATTTGCAAGTAAAATTCGAGGAGGTGTAGACCATGTTGAATATGAACCTTCAATTTTTCGCTCATAAGAAGGGAGTCGGTTCTACCAAGAACGGCAGAGATTCCGAGTCCAAGAGATTAGGTGCGAAGAGAGCTGACGGACAGTTTGTAAAGGCAGGAAACATTCTTTACAGACAGCGCGGAACAAAGATTCATCCCGGTGTCAATGTAGGAATCGGCGGAGACGATACCCTGTTTGCACTGGTTGACGGTGTTCTTCGTTTCGAGAGAAAGGGCAGAGACAAGAAGCAGGCTTCTGTTTATCCCGTAGAGCAGCAGTAATCCGAATGCAGAGGACTTCAAACCAAAGAGTTTGAAGTCCTTCTTTGGTATTCGGTTCAGTTTAATTTTGAGGTTGAGAATATGTTTGCAGACAGAGCCAGAATTTATGTGAGAAGCGGCAAGGGCGGAGACGGTCATGTCTCTTTCCGTCGCGAGAAATATGTGCCGGCGGGCGGGCCTGACGGCGGAGACGGCGGACGCGGCGGAGATGTGATCTTTGAAGTGGACGAGGGGTTAAATACACTGATCGATTACCGGAATGTCCGAAAGTATAAGGCGAGTGACGGCGAGCCGGGCGGCAAGAGAAACTGCCGCGGTAAGGACGGTCAGGATATTGTGCTGAAGGTTCCGCAGGGAACGGTAATCCGCGAGGCGCAGAGCGGAAGGATCATTGTCGATATGTCCGGTGAGAACCGTCGCGTTGTCTTTCTGACGGGAGGCAGGGGCGGAAACGGGAATCAGCATTACGCGACAAGTACCATGCAGGCGCCGAAATACGCGCAGCCCGGACAGCCGGCAAAGGAGCTGGAGCTTTTACTGGAGCTGAAGGTCATTGCGGATGTCGGACTGGTCGGATTTCCGAATGTCGGAAAGTCCACGTTTCTTTCCAGAGTGACGAATGCAAGACCGAAGATTGCCAACTACCATTTTACGACGCTGAATCCGAACCTCGGTGTCGTCGATCTGGAGGGAACGAAGGGATTTGTCATTGCGGACATTCCCGGACTGATCGAAGGCGCTTCGGAGGGTGTCGGTCTTGGACATGAATTTTTACGGCATATCGAGCGCACCAAGGTCATCATTCATATCGTGGATGCCGCAGGGACGGAAGGACGCGATCCGATCGCGGATATCTATGCGATCAATAAGGAGCTGGAAGCCTATAATCCGGAAATTGCCCGCAGACCACAGGTGATCGCTGCAAATAAGATAGACGTGCTTTCGGGCGACGGGGATCCGGTGGAGGAGATCCGCAGGGAGTTTGAGCCGAAGGGCATTGCGGTTTATCCGATCTCCGCAGTCAGCGGTCAGGGTGTAAAAGAGCTGCTGTATCATGTCAATGAGATGCTGCAGTCGGTCGGTGAGGAGGTTACGGTATTTGAACCGGAATACGCTCCCGAGACGGAGACGTTTACGGCTGACGATCCTTATACGGTGGAATACGATGCCGCTGCCGACGAGTATGTCGTTGAGGGACCGAAGATCGAGAAGATGCTCGGGTACACGAATCTTGACAGTGAGAGAGGCTTTACCTTCTTCCAGAATTTCCTGAAGGAAGCCGGCATCTTAGAGCAGCTGGAGGCGCTCGGGATCGAGGATGGAGATACCGTGAGGATGTATGGCTTCAGCTTTGACTATTACAAATAATCCAGGAGGAAACGCGAATGACAAGTAAGCAGAGGGCTTATCTGAAAAGTCTTGCGAGTAATCTGAATCCGATCTTTCAGGTGGGGAAGTCAAGCCTTACGCCGGAGCTGACGGAAGCGATCGGCGAGGCGTTCAACAACAGTGAGCTGATCAAGGTTGCAGTGTTGAAAAACTGTGAAGATGATCCCGGAGAGATTGCCCGTATGGTTGCGGAGCGGACACGTTCGCAGCTTGTTCAGGTGATCGGGAAAAAGTTCGTGCTGTATAAGCCGGATCGGGATCACCCGAAGATCGTGCTGCCGCGGTAGGATGAGAGAACGTCATGTACGGGGATCTGTTTCGGTGAGAAGAGGGAGCGGATATGCGAAAGATCGGTATTATGGGAGGAACCTTTGACCCGATCCATATCGGGCATCTCCTTCTGGCACAAAGAGCGCAGGAGCTGGCGGGACTGGATGAAATCCGCTTCCTTCCGGCGGGAATGCCTTATAAAAAGGCAGACAAAAAAGTCCTGCCCGCGCAGGAACGTCTGCATATGGTGGAGCTTGCGCTGGCGGAATGTCCGGGAATGACCTGTATGGATCAGGAAGTCCGGCGTGCGGGGTACACTTATACCTATGAGACGCTGGAGGAGCTGTCCCGGCTTTACCCGATGGAAACGTTTTATTTTATCATGGGAGCGGACTGCCTTTTTTCGATGGAATACTGGAAAAGACCGGAGCTGATCCTGAAATATGCGACGCTGATCGCAGCCCTGAGAGATACCGTTTCCGAAGGAGAAGCGCAAAGGAAAGCGAAAGAGCTGGAAGGACGCTTCGGCGGCAGGATTCTGCTGCTGAAAACGCCGCGCCTTGACATTTCTTCGACGGAAATCCGAAACCGCGTTGCAGAGGGAAAGAGTATCCGCTATCTTGTTCCCGAGCCGGTCCGGATCTATATGGAAGAGAGGGGATTTTATCGTGGATAAGGCGAAATATTTGCGGAAGCTCAGAAAAGAGATGGAGAAGGCACAGGATGCCAAACGCTTTTCCCACACGCTCGGCGTGGAATTTACGGCGGCGGCGCTGGCAATGCGCTATCAGGCGGATCTTTTCGCCGCACAGACGGCGGGACTTCTGCATGACTGTGCGAAATGCCTGACGGATGAAAAGCTGCTGCGTATCTGTGAAAAGCACGGGATTCCCGTTTCGGAGGTGGAACGGCGGAATCCGTTTCTGCTGCATGCAAAAGCGGGAGAATATCTCGCACGGGAAAAATACGGTGTCAGCGATCCGGAGATTCTGTCAGCGATCCGTTTTCATACCACGGGGCGGGAGAATATGAGTCTCTTGGAAAAGATTATTTTTATCGCGGACTATATCGAGCCGGGAAGGGATCAGGCGCCGGATCTGCCGGAGATCAGAAGGCTTGCCTTTACGGAGCCTGACGAGGCGGTATTGCGGATTCTGGAAGGTACGCTCGCCCATATCCGGAAGAAGGGCTGCGAGGCCGATCCCGCGACGGAACGCACAAGGCAGTATTATCAGACAAAAATAAGTGAGCCTTAAACAGGCAAAAGGGAGGCGGCTAAAGAATGGAGAAGAACAGCCCGTTAGAGATGGCAAGGCTTGCCATTGAGGCATTGGAAGACAAAAAGGCGGAGGACATCCGCGTCATTGATATCAGTGAGGTATCTGTTCTGGCGGATTATTTTATTATTGCGGGGGGAAGCAACCCCAGTCAGTTACAGGCGCTTTGCGATAACGTCGAGGAAAAGCTGGGACGCGGCGGCTATCCGGTAAAGCAGATCGAGGGGTATGACACCGCGAACTGGATTCTGCTTGATTTCGGGGATGTGATCGTCCACATTTTTGACAGGGAGAACAGACTGCTGTATGATCTGGAGAGAATCTGGCGTGACGGAAAGCAGACGGATCCGGAACAGATAAAAAAGGCTTAGAAAAAAGAGAAGCGTATTCAGCCGCCAAGCGAAAAATCCGGTTGGCGGCTTTTTCCTTTGTCTTCCTTAAGCGTTGTCGCTGCGGCTGCCAAGGTGCATATAAAAGCTGATCAGGTACAGACCGCAGATTCCGACAATGCCGTAAATGATTCTGGAAATCCATGACATATCGCCGAAGATAGCAGCGACAAGGTCAAAGCGGAAAATGGCGATCAGTAACCAGTTGATTGCACCGATGATGACAATCGTAAGCGCTGTGCCGTCCAAATATTTGTTTCCCATAGCTACCTCACATTCTGCGCGCAGCCGGATTGTGGTACACGCGATATTATTATGTGAAGTTCTTTGATCTTTATTCACCTTTTTTTAGATGTGTTTTATTTTTTTATTGACAAAAAAGTACCGTTAACGTATGATAAGGAAATGATAATTATACCTGTATACAATTATCATGCGATACATCCTGTTTGAGGGATGAAAAAAGGAGGAGATTATTATGAAGAGATTTAACAGAATCGTAAGCGCTCTGCTTGCCTCTGCAATGGTTGTTTCCATGGCGGGCTGCGGCTCTGAGCAGGCGGGCACTGCGCAGGGCGGAGATACCTTTAAGATCGGCGGCATCGGACCCGCTACGGGAGGCTATGCGGCATACGGACTCGGCGTAAAGAATGCGACGCAGCTTGCCATTGACGAGATCAACGCGGCAGGCGGCGTAAACGGCTATCAGCTGGAGTACAATTTCCAGGACGACGAGACGGATGCAGAGAAGTCGGTCAACGCATACAATACCCTGAAGGACTGGGGAATGCAGATCCTTCTCGGCTGTGTTACCAGCGGCTGCTGTATCGCCGTAACGGACAAGACGCATGAGGACAATATGTTCCAGCTGACACCCTCCGGCTCTTCCGTTCCCTGTACACAGTATGACAACACTTTCCGTGTCTGCTTCTCTGATCCCGCGCAGGGAGCTGCTTCCGCGCAGTACATCGGTGAGAACGGACTTGCGACAAAGGTTGCCGTTATCTACGACAGCTCGGATGTTTATTCTACGGGAATTTATGAGAGCTTTGTAAGCGGTGCGGCTTCCCAGAGCTTTGAGGTCGTATCTGCCGAGGCATTTACCGCTGACAGCAGGACGGATTTCTCCGTACAGCTTCAGAAGGCAATGGACGCAGGGGCTGATCTTGTATTCCTTCCTATCTATTATCAGGAAGCTGCCCTGATCTTAACGCAGGCAGACGGCATGGGATATGCGCCGAAGTTCTTCGGTGTTGACGGTATGGACGGTATCCTGACCGGTGTGGATAACTTTGATGTCAGCCTTGCGGAAGGTCTGATGCTGCTGACCCCTTTTGCGGCGGACGCAACGGATGATCTTACGGTAAAATTCGTAACGGCATATCAGGAGAAGTACGGCGATGTACCGAACCAGTTTGCGGCGGATGCGTATGACGGCGTTTATGCGATCAAGGCTGCGCTGGAGAAGAGCGGCGCGAAGCCCTCTGACAGTGTTTCCGATCTCTGCGAAGCGCTGAAGGCAGCTTTCCCCGAGATCACGATCGACGGTCTTACCGGAGACGGGATTGTCTGGAGCGCAGACGGCGAGCCGAACAAGGCGCCTAAGGCAGTTGTGATCGAGAACGGTGCATATAAGGCAATGTAGGTTCTGAACTGATTTTACGGGAGCTGTCTTTTCAGGGCAGCTCCCCATTTTTACTTGCCTGTCCGTTTCCTATCCGGTATACTGAATCGGAAGACAATTCTATCATTGAATTTTTCCGTAAATTGTTTGCTTTTTTTGGCGGACTGTAGGGCAGT
>CAZVWN010000021.1:0-15226 GCA_964631065.1 uncultured Acetatifactor sp. | reverse complement strand
TATCATTGAATTTTTCCGTAAATTGTTTGCTTTTTTTGGCGGACTGTAGGGCAGTAACTGTAACCGTGCCGGGATGCGCGGTGCGAAAGCGAGGTTTTATATGAGTTTTTTCAGATACTTCATCAGCGGGATCAGTCTTGGCAGTGTGTATGCCCTGATCGCCCTGGGATATACCATGGTCTACGGCATTGCGAAAATGCTGAATTTTGCTCACGGTGACGTTATCATGATCGGTGCGTTTACCACATATACGGTCTGCAGTACGCTGGGACTGCCTCCGGCGGTCGGAGTGCTCGCGGCAGTCGTGGTGTGTACGCTGCTCGGCGTGGGCATTGAAAGAATTGCATATAAGCCCTTGCGGAAGGCTGCCTCCCCGCTTGCGGTGCTGATCACGGCAATCGGCGTCAGCTATCTGTTACAGAATCTTGCCCTTCTGATCTTTGGCGCGAATACCAAGGCGTTTACTTCGGTCGTATCCATGGAAGCGCTTGTGCTTGCAGACGGTCAGATTACCATTACGGGAGAAACCATTGTCACAATCCTTTCCTGTATCGCGATCATGATCTGTCTGATGCTCTTTATCAAAAAGACGAAAGCGGGACAGGCAATGCTTGCGGTCTCTGAGGATAAGGGAGCGGCGCAGCTGATGGGGATCAACGTAAACGGTACCATCGCGCTGACCTTTGCCATAGGCTCTGCGCTTGCCGCGATCGCAGGCGTGCTTCTGTGCTCTGCGTATCCGTCGCTGTCGCCGTATACGGGTTCCATGCCGGGCATCAAGGCGTTTGTGGCGGCAGTATTCGGCGGGATCGGATCTATTCCCGGGGCTTTCATCGGCGGCATTCTTCTGGGAATTGTAGAGATTTTTGCGAAAGCGTACATATCCTCGCAGGTTGCGGATGCAATCGTGTTTGCCGTTCTGATTATCGTACTGCTGATTAAGCCGACGGGGCTTCTCGGAAAAAATATTCAGGAAAAAGTGTGAGAAAGTTGGGTGAAAGCATGAAAGCAACATGGATATCAGGACTGAAATCAAATAAGAAACTGAAAAGCAATCTGATCACCTTTGGAATGGTTATCATCGCATATATTGTCATGGAAATCCTGATGGCGGCGGGACTTGTCTCGAGTCTGCTGAAAGGTCTTCTGGTTCCGCTGTGTATTTATGCAATCCTCGCGGTTTCCCTGAATCTGACGGTCGGTATCCTCGGGGAGCTGAGTCTCGGACATGCGGGATTTATGTGTGTCGGCGCTTTTTCGGGCGCGTTTTTCTCAAAATGTATGCAGGAGACGATTCCGACAGCGGGGATCCGTTTTACGCTTGCGCTGCTGATCGGCGCGCTGTGTGCCGGACTTTTCGGGATATTGATCGGAATCCCGGTGTTGAGATTAAAGGGCGATTATCTTGCCATCGTAACGCTTGCCTTCGGCGAGATCATCAAGAATATCATCAACATCCTCTATGTCGGAATTGACGAGAACGGTTTTCATTTTTCCACGAAAAGCTCGCTGGAGCTGAATCTGTCGGAAAACGGAAAGATTATCATTCAGGGGGCGCAGGGAATTACGGGAACGCCGAATGACTCTAACTTTACGATCGGTATTGTTCTGCTGCTGATCACGCTGTTTATCGTACTGAATCTGATGCATTCGAGAGACGGTCGTGCGATCATGGCGATCCGCGACAACACGATCGCGGCGGAATCCGTCGGCATCAACATCACCAAGTACAAGCTGATGGCATTTTCCGTTTCTGCGGCGCTGGCAGGAGCTGCCGGTGTACTGTATGCGCATAATCTGTCAACTCTGACCGCTCTGCCGAAGAACTTCGGCTATAATATGTCGATCATGATTCTGGTCTTTGTTGTTCTGGGCGGTATCGGAAACATCCGCGGTTCCGTCATTGCGGCGGTTCTTCTGACGCTTCTTCCCGAGCTGTTAAGAGGACTGAACAATTACCGTATGCTGATCTATGCGGTTGTTCTGATCGCGATGATGCTGTTTAACTGGGCACCTGCCTGTATCAAATGGCGGGAGAAGGCGGCGTATCGCATCAGAAGCCGTTTTACGTCGAAAATGCGCAAATCGGGAAAGGAGGCTTAAGGCATGGCTTTATTGGAGGTTAGTAACTTAGGCATTTCTTTCGGCGGTCTGCGCGCCGTGGACGATTTTAATCTGAAGATAGAGCAGGGCTGTCTTTACGGTCTGATCGGACCAAACGGCGCAGGAAAGACGACGGTATTCAACCTTCTGACCGGGGTATATAAGCCGAGCGAGGGGATCATCCGGCTGGACGGACAGGATATTACGGGAAAGAAGACAATCGAGATCAACCGTGCGGGAATCGCCCGTACCTTCCAGAATATCCGTCTTTTCCAGCAGCTGACCGTGGCGGAAAACGTAAAGGTCGGACTTCATAACCGGATGCATTACAATACGATTACCGGTATCCTGCGGCTTCCGAAATATTTTGCGGTGGAAAAGCAGATGCAGGAAGAGGCGCTGGAGCTTTTAAGGGTGTTCGGACTGGAGGAGGAAGCGGACGTTACGGCGGCAAATCTGCCCTACGGAAAACAGAGAAAGCTTGAAATTGCGCGCGCCCTGGCGACAAAGCCGAAGCTTTTGCTGCTGGATGAGCCGGCGGCGGGAATGAACCCGAACGAGACGCTGGAGCTGATGGAGACGATCCGCTTTGTCAGAGAGCATTTCAATATGACGATCCTTTTGATCGAGCATGACATGAAGCTGGTAAGCGGCATCTGTGAGGAGCTGACGGTTTTGAATTTCGGTCGTGTTCTCAGTCAGGGGAAGACTTCAGAGGTATTGAATGATCCGGAGGTTATCAGGGCTTATCTCGGAGAATAGGGATGATGAAGAAATGAGGATTAGCTTATGTCGATGCTGGAAGTAAATGATATAGAGGTATATTACGGAATGATTCAGGCGATCAAGGGCGTGTCCTTTCATGTGGATGAGGGAGAGGTCATCGCGCTGATCGGTGCAAACGGCGCAGGGAAGACGACGATTCTGCATACGGTTTCCTGTCTGCTTGCGCCAAAATCCGGATCGGTTGTTTTTGAGGGGACGGATATCACAAAAGTTCCCGGACATAAGATCGTATCCATGGGAATGGCGCATGTTCCGGAGGGGCGGCGTGTGTTCGCACAGCTCTCCGTGCTGCAGAATCTGAAAATGGGCGCGTATACGAGAAAGGACAAGGCGGAAATTTCCCGGACGTTAAAGACGGTATTTGAGCGGTTTCCCCGTCTGGAAGAGCGTCAGAATCAGATGGCGGGTACGTTAAGCGGCGGCGAACAGCAGATGCTGGCGATGGGACGGGCGCTGATGTCTCACCCGAAGCTGATTTTAATGGATGAGCCTTCCATGGGACTTTCTCCGATTTTTGTCAATGAGATTTTTGATATCATAAAACAGGTCAGCAGGACGGGAACGACGGTTCTTTTGGTCGAGCAGAATGCAAAAAAAGCGCTTTCCATTGCGGACAGGGGATATGTTCTGGAGACGGGAAAGATCGTCCTGGAAGGTAAGGCCAAGGAGCTGCTGAATAACGATTCCATTAAAAAGGCATACCTTGGTGAGTAAGGAAAACGGGAGGTTTCAGACATATGGACAATATTGTAATTACGATCGCCAGACAGTACGGAAGCGGCGGAAAGACCATCGGTGAAATGCTTGCAGACAGAATGGGGATTCATTTTTACAACAAGGAGCTGATGAAGCTTGCCAGTGAGGACAGCGGCATCAACGAAGCGCTTTTTGTCAATGCGGACGAAACGGTAAAGAATACCCGGCTGTTTAAGATCGCGCAGAATGTCTACAGCGGGGAACTGATCCCGCCGGAGAGCGATGATTTTACCTCCACGGACAATCTCTTTAATTACCAGGCAAAGATTGTCAGAAGGCTGGCGGAGGAGGAGTCCTGCGTGATCGTCGGGCGTTGTGCGGATTTTGTCCTGAAGGATTATGACAATGTACTCAGCGTGTTTATCCATGCGCCGCATGATTTCTGTATGGAACAGGCGGCAAAGAAGCACAGTATGAGTACAAAGGAGCTTGAAAAATTTATCCGGACAACGGATAAGCACAGGGCGGACTACTACAGATACCATACGGGCAGGGAATGGACGGACGCAAGAAACTACGATCTCTGCCTTGACAGCTCAAAGCTTGGGTTTGAAAGGTGCGTAGAGGAGATCATCGCTTATATGAAAGTAAGATTTCCGAAGGTGCAGAGCTGACGAAAGCTTCCGGCTTTCCCGAAAAAGGAGAGAAGCTTTCGGTTTATCGGTCGGGAGCAGCATGAAAATAGAAAAAAGAAGTGCGGAAAGAGCAAAGAAATGCAGCGCTTTCCGCACTTTTTTTATCAGCGGAAAAAGCGCATGACACCGTATACCTTGCCGAGAATCCGGCAGTCATCGACAATGATCGGTTCCATCGTCTCATTTTCCGGCTGAAGACGGATATGACCGTTTTCCTTATAAAAGGTCTTTACGGTTGCGGAATCATCAATCATGGCAACAACGATATCGCCGTTGTTCGCCGTGGAACAGCAGTTGACAAAAAGCCTGTCTCCGTTTAAGATACCGGCATTGATCATGGATTCTCCCCGTACATTTAAGATAAAGCATTCTCCCTTGGGGACGACATCCGCAGGAACAGGAAAGTATTCCTCGATATTTTCCTCTGCGAGGATCGGCTGTCCGGCGGCAACATTGCCGATGACCGGGATGCTGACCATTTCCGTGCGCACCATCTGAAAACTGTCATCACAGATCTCGATCGCACGCGGCTTCGTCGGATCACGTTTTATGTAGCCGTTTTTCTCAAGGGTTTCTAAGTGAGAGTGAACGGAGGAGGTCGATTTCAGATGTACCGTCTCACAAATCTCCCTGACCGTCGGGGGATATCCCTTCTTTAAAATTTCATCCTTGATATAATCAAGAATTTCCTGCTGCTTTGCACTGATTTTTCCATAACCCATACGAGAATCCTCCTTTTATCTAATGTACCCTCGAAAACAGGATATCATATCTGAACAGAAAAAGCAAACATATATTCGCAACAGTTCAGCCCTCTGCATTCATAAAAGCGGCTGCTTCGCATCCGTCGCTGCTTTGCAGCTCATCTTTTATTTCATTTGAGGGCGCTCCGCTCATAAATATCAGTTCTGCTGCTTATGCGTGCGAGCACGCACACAGCAGACACGGATATTTATGGCTGAACTGTTACATATATTCCAAAAATGTGTTCGATTTCTATTGACAAACGTTTGTTCGTGCAATATAATCGGTTATAGAACAGATGTTCCGAACACATGATTGCTATAGCGCAGGAAGCCGTTTGGCGGAAGCGGTGTCGGAAAGCGTTGCCGTGGCCGAAAAGGATGACGGACGAAAGACGGGAGGATGAAAGTTATGCAGAACGGAAGAGATACCGGAATCGGAAGCAGGGAATTAAGAGCTTACAGACGCGCCGTAAGACTGCGCAGGGAGCGGAGAAAAAAACTCCTTCAGGTTTGCGCCGCATTGTCCGCTGCCGTTTTTATGGTGCTGATCGGTTCCGTTTCCTATCATTCCATCCGTTCCAGCGCAAACAGCGGTTACAAATATTATATGTGTCTTACCGTGGAATCCGGGGATACGCTCTGGGAGATAGCGGACAGATATATTGATTATGACTTTTATAAGAGCAGAAACAGCTATATCGCTGAAGTGAAACAGATGAATCACCTTGAAGGGGATGCGATCACGGCGGGGCAGATGCTTCTGATTCCCTATTATGCAGAGGAATTCCGGTATTAAGGAATTGTTTCTGATCCTGTCGGCTGAATGGAAAGTCTGAACGGATGCAACGGGCTGAACCGTTACATATTGTGATACGGCAGCGGCGGCGCCGATTGACAAATTCCTCTTCGGAGTATATGATGGATGTTAGCCGTCCGGAACCGTATGAGAATGTCTCTTAAGAGGTTCCGGACAGACTTCATCATGTTCGCCCGCCGTTGGCGTCAGGAAAGAAATGAACGGTCCGGAGCCTGTTTCCGGTGAGAAAAGCCATGAACGATATGATAACCAACCTGATTTTCAGTCTGAATGCAACGATGCCCATCTTCTTTATGATGGTTCTGGGTTTTGTTCTGAAAAAAATTCATTTTCTGGATGAAAATACAACATTAAAACTGAATCAGCTCGTCTTTAAGATTTTTCTGCCGGCATTGCTTTTTATGGATCTGGCGAAGGAAGATTTCTACGGGATCTGGGATACGAAGCTTGTCGTATTCTGCTTTGTGACTACCGTTTTGAGTATCGGACTGGCGGTTTTACTTTCCCTTGCGGGGAAATGCCGGTCGGAGCGGGGAGAGATCATCCAGGCGGCATACAGAAGCGGTGCGGCGACGCTGGGGATTGTCTTCATGACAAACATTTATGAAAATGCGTCCATGGTGGCGCTGATGATCATCGGTTCCGTTCCGCTTTATAATGTGGCTGCCGTAATCATCCTGTATCTGACCTCGCCGCAGAATGCGCACCATTCCAAAGCGGCGCTCTGGAAAAAAACGGCAAAGAATGTCGTGACGAATCCGATCATTCTGGGGATTTTATTTGGCATACTCTGGTCCGTCTGCCGCCTCCCTAAGCCGCAGATGTTTGTAAAAACCGTTTCCTATCTGGGGAATATGGCATCGCCGCTGGCGCTGATCGCCCTCGGCGCTTCCTTTGAACTCGGTGATGCGAAGGAAAAATGGAAAGAAACGGCGTATGTAACTTTTATCAAGCTGATGCTCTGGTGTATCCTGTTCCTGCCGCTTGCAATATCCGTAGGCTTCCGCGAGGAGAAGCTGGTAGCGGTTCTGGTGATGTTAGGCAGTGCGACCACAAGCAGCAGCTTCATCATGGCGAAGAACATGGGACACAGGGGCGCCGTTTCCTCCTGTGCCGTCATGATTACAACCCTGTTAAGCTCTTTTACGCTGACCTTCTGGCTGTTTCTTCTGAAAACGGCAGGGTATATCTGAGAAAGGTTCAGTCCTGTTTCTTTTCCCGCAGATGTACCATATTCGCGGCGCTGCGTCTGCGTGAATCCTCCTGCGCGGCATAGTGTTTTCGGGTCGTATTGACATCCTTATGTCCGAGGACGTCTGCGACGAGATAGATATCGCCGCTTTCCTGATAAAGTGTGGTGCCGTAGGTGCTCCGCAGCTTATGTGGCGTAATTTTTTTCAGGGTCGTAACGCGGGAAGCGTATTTTTTGACAAGGTTTTCAACGGAGCGCACAGCCATTCTCCGGTTCTGAAGAGAGAGAAAGAGTGCATTTTCATGTCCCTGCATCGGAATGATATGTTCCCGTTCTTCCAGATAATCCAGAAGCGCCGTTTCCACTTCAGTTCCGAAATACACAACTGCCTCATATCCGCCCTTTCGTCTGATTTTGATTCCGCCGGCATCAAAATTGACATCCTGCAGATCCAGTCCGACGCATTCTGATACGCGGATGCCGGTACCGAGCAGCAGCGTCAGAAGTGCAACATCCCGATTCTTTGTCTTTTTGTGGTATTCCAGCTCCTTTTTCGTAAGCCCGGATCCGTCTTCCGCCTGATCTAACAGAATTGCGACCTCGTTCGGTTCCAGACGTATGATTTCCCTGGCATGCTTCTTCGGCATGGGAACGAGCGCGGCAGGGTTATTCTGAATCATTTCTCCCTGATAAAAATAATTGTAAAAGCTGCGCAGGGAGGCAAGCTTACGCTCTTTTCCGCGTTCGTCATTGGAAATTTCCTTTCCTTCCTTTTCGTAGAGAGACATATATTCCAGATATTCTTCGATATCCACTCTTGTGAGCTGATCCAGAAGTGCAAGCGGGATCTCGCGGATTTCGATTTTGGCGCAGACGGGATTTTTTTCATGCAGGAACTCAAAAAACAGTCTGAGGTCGTAGGCGTAGGCGAGTCTTGTCCGCGCGGACGTATACTCCTCAATGCCGCGGAAATAAGTGCGGCAGAAGGAGGGGAGCGTCTCCAGGACAGCACGCATTTTCAGGATATTCTGACGGTTCTGTTCGTCGTGATAGTTATTCGGATTCAACACTGCCATGTTCTTTTTTCCAACCTTCCATATTACTGTTTGTGATGGCGGTAAACATTCGCTCCTTGACACCGGGATTTTCGAGATTCAATGTCCGCAGGAGATTCTTGACATATTCCCGTTTGGTGTGACCGTCCGCGGGACAGGGACTCTTGACGACGGGAACCTGATATTTGTGGACAAAACCGATCACATCCGCCTCATTCATGTATAGTAAGGGCCGGATGACAGTCAGCTCCATCCGGTCAAGATAGGTAACGGGATGGAACGTGTGAAAACGTCCCTCAAAGATCAGCGACATCAGCATCGTCTCGACGACATCATCTTTGTGGTGCGCATAGGCGACCTTGTTGCAGCCGGCTTCCTTAATTGCCTGATTCAGCGCCCCTTTCCGCATTTTGGCACAGAGCGAGCAGGGATTTTCTTCCGCACGCTGCTCAAAGACGATCTGTGCGATATCGGTTCTGACAATCGTGTATTCGATCTCCAGTGAGCGGCAAAGCGCTTTGATCTCTTCGAGATTTAAGTTGTCAAAGCCCAGATCGACCGTAACGGCATGGAGATCAAAATGTTTCGGATAAAAACGCTGCAGACCGTGAAGCGCATAGAGCAGCGTCAGACTGTCCTTGCCGCCGGAAATACCGACGGCAATGCGGTCTCCTTCCCCGATCATATGATAATCGTCCACCGCACGGCGGACATAGCTCATTACCTGCTGTAATTTCATAAAATTCCTCATTTCTGCTACAACTGTTTATGGTTAATATCCCGTACAGCCGATAAGGAATTACCTACCTTGTTGCTGCACAGAGTTATTTTATTATTTTTTGATCCCGGAAACAATAGAAAATACAAATTTGCCGTACAATTTCTCACATAAATTTTATTTCTTAGGGATACAATAATCCGGTACAGGGCTGCATCACGGCAAAACAGGCTGTGAGACAAAGCCGGAAAATCTGAAAAGGAAAGGATAGAAAAGAATGGCAGTTGAATTTAAGGACAGTGTTACGAAGGATAATCTGATGCGTGCGTTTGCGGGAGAAAGTCAGGCGCGAAACCGTTATACGATCGCGGCATCACAGGCAAAGAAGGACGGCTTACATGTTATCAGTGCGGTTTTCGCTTACACGGCGGATCAGGAAAAGGAGCATGCAGAAATCTTTTATAAGCATCTTCATGAGATGGCGGGAGAGACCATTTTTATAGACGGCGGATATCCGGTCGATATTTCAGACGATATCTCTGAACTGCTTAAAATGGCACAGCACAATGAATATGAAGAACATGATGATGTCTATAAGAGCTTTGGCGAAAAGGCAAAGGAAGAGGGGTTCGACCGGATTGCCGCTTCTTTCCTTCAGATTGCGGAGATTGAGAAGATCCACGGCGACCGTTTCGGAAAATTTGCCGAGCTGGTAAAGGAAGGAAAGCTGTTTGTCTCTGATGTTGAGGAGGAATGGATGTGCTTAAACTGCGGCTATGTCTATCGCGGGAAAAAAGCGCCCAATGTCTGTCCGGTATGTCAGCATGATCAGGGGTATTTTATCCGCTTTACGCTGATGCCTGTCCGCAGTAAATAGGAGCGGATAAAATTTTATCATCCGCTACTTGTGATAACGGGTGATTCAGTGTATGATAGAAGTAGTGTTACCAAAGAGAGGGATCCGGGATGAAATTTAAGTTGAACAATAAATATGTCCGTTTCGGTGTGACCGCGTTTCTTGTGATTGCGGCAGGGATTACGTTTGTTTATCTGGTCTTTCACGGCGCAAATATCAGGGCGGGAGTGGATACGATCACTGACATTCTGATGCCGGTGGTCGTCGGTATGGCGATTGCCTATCTTCTGACTCCCGTTCTGAACTTTGTGGAGAAGAAGCTTCAGCGGCTTCTGGATCATTTTCACATCAAAGCGGGAAAGCGCAGAAATTCCATTGTCAGGGGAATGTCCATCCTGATTACGGCGTTTTTGTTTGTAGCGCTGATTTATCTGCTGGTCTATATGCTGATTTCCCAGATCGTTCCCAGCGTCCAGAATATTGTTTCTAATTTTGATGCCTACACGACAAACTTTACAAAATGGCTGAATCAGACGATGGAGGACAATCCGGAGGTTCGCAGTTATCTGCTCCGTACCTTTGATAAGTATTCAAACGAGCTGGAAAACTGGATTACCGAAATCCTGCCGAATACGGCGCAGCTGATCAAGACCGTATCCCTAAGTATTCTCGGCGTGATCAGCGTGCTCTGGGATTTTATTATCGGTTTCATTATCTCAATCTATGTACTCGCGAGCAAGGAAAAGTTTGCGGCGCAGTCAAAGAAGCTCTGCTATGCGCTGCTTGAAAGGGATACCGCGAATACCGTCATTCGGAATTTCCGCTTTACACACCGTACCTTTATCGGATTTTTAGGCGGTAAGATCGTGGATTCCATCATCATCGGCATTCTCTGCTTCATCGGTACGTCCATACTGAAAACGCCGTATGCGGCGCTCGTCAGCGTTGTGGTCGGTGTCACGAACGTCATTCCGTTTTTCGGACCGTTCCTCGGTGCGGTTCCCTGTGCCCTGCTGATCTTTGTCGTCGATCCGCTGCACCCGCTCAACTGCCTGTATTTTGTCATTTTTATCCTTGTCCTTCAGCAGGTAGACGGCAATATCATCGGACCGAAAATCCTGGGAAGCTCTACGGGACTTGCCGGCTTCTGGGTCATTTTTTCGATCACGCTCTTCGGCGGACTGTTCGGCGTGTTCGGCATGATCATCGGCGTGCCGATCTTTGCGGTCATTTATGCGGGAATCAAAGCCGGTGCAGACATCCTGCTGCGCAAAAAGGATATGCCGACAGAGCTTGCGACATATGAAAAGCTGGATTACATGGACGACGAGGGAATCCATGTGCTTCCGGAAGAAGAAGCTGAAATTTCCGATAAGCAGCAAAGCTCTGCCGGAAAGAAGCCATGGAAAAAAGCTGGCGGGAAGCCGGAGCATACAAAAGCAGACAGGGACGACGCTTCTGCCGGTCTGCACGATCAGTAAGAGAGAGGACGACAGATAACATGAGATTTCTGGTACAAAGAGTAAACAGGGCGGCTGTTGCCGTAGACGGGGAATGTATCGGCAGCATAGGAAAAGGGTTTCTGGTATTTATCGGGATCAGCAATGAGGATACGGAGGAAATTGCCGATAAGATGATCAAAAAGCTCCTAGGGCTTCGGATTTTTGATGATGAGAATGATAAGATCAATCTGAATCTGGATACGGTAGACGGTCAGCTGCTTCTGATCTCGCAGTTTACGCTGTATGCGGACTGCCGCAAGGGAAACCGTCCTTCCTTTATCAATGCCGGCGCTCCTGCGCACGCGGAAGCGCTCTACCGCTATATCATAGAGCAGTGCAGACAGAAGGTTGCGGTAGTAGAAGAGGGAAGCTTCGGTGCGGATATGAAGGTATCCCTTGAAAATGACGGACCGTTTACGGTATGGCTGGATTCTGCGGAGATCTGCGGCTGATTTCGTGCAGTTTCTGCTGCTTTTCGGACGGGTATTGTCTCAAACTGTTTCTTTATTTTGTTCATACGGCATGCTAAAGTAAAGGAGTAGTAACCAAAACAGATATCATACATAGGAGGGTGCGTATGGAAATGCAGATCATTGCGATGATTGTGGGAGTTGTTTTACTGCTGCTGATTCTTCTTTTTGTGACGGGATATGTAAAGGCGTCGCCGGACACGGCGATCATTATCTCCGGTCTGCGGAAGAATCCTAAGGTGCTGATCGGTAAGGCAGGGATCAAGATTCCGTTCCTCGAGCGGAAGGATGAGCTGAATCTACAGCTGATCCCGATTGACGTTAAGACATCGAATGCCGTTCCGACAGCGGATTATATCAACATAAACGTCGATGCGACCGTCAACGTCAAGATCAGCGACAACGAGGAACGGCTGAAGCTGGCGGCACAGAATTTTCTGAACAAAAATGCGGAATACATAGGGCGGGTCGCCAGAGAGGTTCTGGAGGGCAACGTCCGTGAGATCGTCGGCAAGATGGCTTTGGAAGAAATGGTTTCTGACCGTCAGAAGTTTGCGCTTCTGGTAAAGGAGAATGCGGAGCCTGACCTTGCGGCAATGGGACTTGACATCATCAGCTTTAACGTCCAGAATTTCGTAGACGGAAACGGCGTCATTGAAAACCTTGGTGTCGATAATATTGTTAAGATCCAGAAAAATGCCGCAATTTCCCGCGCGGAAAGCGAAAAGGAAATTGCAAAGGCACAGGCGAACGCAAAGCGTGAGGCAAATGAGGCGGAGGTAAATGCCGCTTCTGAGATCGCAAAGAAGCAGAATGAACTGGATATCCAGAAGGCAGAATTAAAGCGTGTGGCAGACGTTAAGCGCGCGGAAGCGGATGCCGCTTATAAGATTCAGGAAGAGGAACAGCGGAAAACGGTTGAGATCACAACCGCAAATGCGAACATTGCAAAGCAGGAAAAGGAAATTCTTTTAAAGCAGCGCGAAGCGGAGGTTATGGAGCAGTCGCTTGACGCACAGGTTAAGAAAAAGGCGGAAGCAGACCGGTTTGCAAAACAGCAGCAGGCGGACGCACAGCTTTATGAACGTCAGCGCGAAGCGGAGGCAAAGAAGTTTGAGACGGAAAAAGAAGCGGAAGCCATGAAAGCACAGGCGGAAGCAAGGAAGTTTACCATGGAGCAGGAAGCGGATGGTATCCGTACCAGAGGACTTGCGGAGGCTGAGGCAATCCGTGCAAAGGCCGTCGCGGAGGCAGAAGGTATTGAGAAAAAGGCGGAAGCCATGGCGAAGATGGGCGAGGCGGCTGTCCTTGAGATGTACTTTAAGGCATTGCCCGAGGTAGTCAGAAATGCCGCCCAGCCGCTGAACAGCGTTGACCGGATCACCATGTACGGTGACGGAAATTCGACAAAGCTCATGAAGGATATCATGGGAACAGTCGTTCAGGTAACGGACGGCTTAAAGGAATCGACAGGCGTTGATCTTCAGGCGGTGCTTTCCGGCTTCCTTGCGGGGAAAGCAGCTTCCGGCGCTGTAGCTTCCGGAGAAAACAATGATGAAAACGGAAGCAAAGAAAGTCGCACGGTATCAGAAGATTAAGATGAATCCCGAATCGTAAAAATGCAGCAAAGAGCAGACACGAAAATTAGTCTGCTCTTTGCTGTGAAAATTAGGAGAAATTTGTCAAATGAGCATCCATAAAAATGAAATCCCCATATTGGAGTTTGATACAGAGCAGACGGCGGTTATCAGTCCCGCCCATGAAAAACTCGATCTGCGTCTTCCGAAGAAATGTGTATTTGCTTTTCTCGGCGGGTATATCGACGAATACGCAGATAAGACGGAAACACGCAGGGTATCTGAGTTTGTCAGTGCAACAAAGAATTATCCTGTCTACATAACAAAATACAGGGGCGAGGAGGTTGTGCTTTGTCAGGCGCCCGTGGGCGCTGCAGCGGCGGCACAGATCCTTGACTGGCTGATCGGCTACGGCGTGTGTGAAATTATCTCTGCCGGTTCCTGCGGTGCGCTGGAAGCGTTCTCCGAGGGGACGTTTCTTGTACCGTACAGGGCGCTGCGTGACGAAGGTACCTCTTATCACTATGCGCCGCCTTCCCGTTTTATGGAGATCGGCGAAAGCGCAAGAAAAGCAATTGAAGAAACGCTGCTTGCACACGGAATGAAGTACAGAGAGGTCATCACATGGTCAACAGATGGCTTTTTCCGTGAGACAAAGGAAAAGGTTGCTTACCGCAAAAGTGAAGGCTGTTCCGTGGTCGAAATGGAGTGTTCGGCGCTTGCAGCCGTTTCCGCTTTCAGAGGTGCGACCTTTGGAATGATACTCTATACCGCAGACAGTCTTGCTGTTGCTGACAGATATGACGAGCGCAACTGGGGCGGCAACGCATATGAATATGCGCTGACACTCTGCCTTGATGCGGCACTTAAACTGTAAGGAGAACATTTTGATGAAACGAAAGGCATTCCGGGCAGCCCTGCCATATACGCTTCCAATCTGTGTCAGCTTTTTATTCTTAGGAATGTCCTACGGTTTTCTTATGAAGAGCAGGGGATTTTCCTTTGTGTATCCCATGCTGATGAGCCTGTTTATCTTTGCGGGTTCCATGGAGTTTGTGACCGTGGAGCTGCTGTTGTCCGCATTTCACCCGCTGCATGCCTTTTTCCTCGCCTTAATGGTAAACGCGCGGCATCTGTTTTACGGCATCTCCATGCTGGATAAGTACCGGGATGTCGGCTGGAAAAAATTTTACTTAATTTACGGAATGTGTGACGAATCCTTTTCCATTAACTGTGCGGTTTCGCCGCCGGAAGGGGTGGACAAAGGCTGGTTTTACTTTTTTGTTACGCTTCTGAATCATATTTATTGGGTAACGGGGGCGACAGCAGGAGCGCTGCTGGGATATCTGATTCATTTTGACACGACAGGGATTGAGTTTGTCATGACGGCGCTCTTTGTCGTCATGTTCTTAAACCAGTGGGAGAAAAAGGAACATCATGCGTCTGCTTTAACGGGAATTTTATGCGCGCTGGGCTGTCTTCTGATTTTCGGGAGTGAAAATTTCATTCTCCCTGCCATGGCGGCAATCGTCATCTGTTTTCTTCCGGGAGCCTGTAGGAAGCGGAATGACAGACACAATATCCGATAAATTATGATGTACAGGACAGGGTAAAGGAGTAAAAAGCGTCACGGAGTAAGCTGTGGAGATGATTTTAGAGATAGAGCGGCTGCACAGCAAAAAAAGGAGAGAACAGTTCAATGACAACAGCGCAAAGCATTATCACAATTATAGTCGTCGTAATCGGAACCATGCTCACAAGATTTCTGCCGTTTCTTGCCTTTCCGGAAACAAAGACACCGCCGAAAATTGTCAGCTATTTTGGAAAAGTTCTGCCGTATGCCGTGATCGGACTGCTTGTGATTTACTGCCTGAAGGATGCGGTGTTTTCGTCTTATCATGCGCTGCCGGAGCTGCTTGCAATCGGTGTCGTCGTCATCCTGCATAAATGGAAAAAGAACACGTTACTCAGCATTGCGGCAGGAACCATATTTTATATGATATTGATCCATGT
>CAZVWN010000020.1:10444-22412 GCA_964631065.1 uncultured Acetatifactor sp. | reverse complement strand
TCTTTACTTTTCAGGATACCTGCCCTGCAGAAATGCTTCCCGCTAAGCCTGTTCCATTCTCTCTCTTATTTCGCTTCCTCCTGTACCTCTTCCTTCCGGATCTCCTTGGTACGGATCTCGGTACAGATCTGCTCCGTAAACTCCTCGAGGCTCTTTGTTCCCTCATCTCCGAGGAAACGGCTTCTCACGGATACCACGCCCTCGTCCGCTTCCTTCTGACCGACAACCAGCATATAGGGAAGCTTGTCCAGTCTCGCCTCACGGATCTTATATCCGATCTTCTCGGAACGCTCGTCTACCGTTACGCGCACGCCGTTTTTCTTTAAGGCTGCGGCAACGCTGTTCGCATACTCCGTAAACTTCTCGGAGATCGGGAGAATACGGACCTGCTCAGGACAGAGCCATGTCGGGAACTTGCCCTCATATTTCTCGATCAGCCATGCAAGCGTTCTCTCATAACATCCCATGGAGGTTCTATGGATGATATACGGACGCTGCTTCTCGCCGTTCTGGTCGATATAGTACATATCGAACTGCTCGGCAAGCAGGGCATCCCACTGAATTGTGATCATGGTGTCTTCCTTGCCGTAAACATTCTTCGCATTGATATCTACCTTCGGTCCGTAGAACGCCGCCTCTCCGACCGCCTCGTAGAACGGAATCTCCAGCTCGGTCAGGATCTCCCTGATATGCTGCTCGGTCTGCTCCCAAACTTCCGGCTCGCCGATATATTTTTCCTTGTTTTCCGGATCCCACTTAGAAAGTCTGTAGGTGACATCCCCGTTGACGCCCAGCGTCTCCAGACAGTACTTCGCCAGCGCCAGACAGTTCTTAAACTCCTCTACCATCTGATCCGGACGCACGATCAGGTGTCCTTCGGAAATCGTAAACTGACGTACTCTCGTCAGTCCGTGCATCTCTCCGGAATCCTCATTTCTAAAAAGCGTCGAGGTCTCGCTGTAACGGCAGGGCAGATCGCGGTAGGATTTCTGGCTTGCCTTGTAAACATAATACTGGAACGGACAGGTCATCGGGCGCAGCGCCAGCACTTCCTTATCCTTCTGTTCGTCGCCGAGTACAAACATGCCGTCCGTATAATGATCCCAGTGTCCCGAAATCTTATACAGATCGCTCTTCGCCATGAGCGGCGTCTTTGTACGCATATATCCCCACTCATTGTCCTCCAGATCCTCAATCCATCTCTGAAGCGTCTGGATGATCTTCGCGCCCTTCGGCATCAGCAGGGGAAGTCCCTGACCGATCACGTCAACCGTGGTAAACAGCTCCATCTCTCTTCCCAGCTTATTGTGATCGCGGTTCTTTACATTCTCCCAGTACGCAAGATATTCCTCAAGCTCTTCCTTCTTACTGAACGCAGTTCCGTAAATACGCTGCAGTCTCGCCTTGTCGGAATCCCCGCGCCAGTAGGACATGGAAGAGGAGGTCAGCTTAAACGCCTTGATTCCCTTTGTACTCATCAGATGAGGCCCCGCGCAGAGATCGACAAATTCGCCCTGACGATAGAAGGAAATTTCTTCTCCCTCCGGCAGATCTTCGATCAGCTCTACCTTATAAGGCTCTCCCTTTTCCTGCATGAACGAAATTGCCTCTTCTCTCGGAAGCGTAAATTTCTCAAGCTTTTCGCCCTTCTTGATGATCTTCTTCATCTCTGCTTCCAGCGCATCCAGATCTTCCCTTGAGAAGGACTCGTGGTCGAAATCATAGTAAAAGCCGTTCTCGATGCTGGGCCCGATCGTCAGCTTCGCGTCCGGGAACAGATTTTTCACTGCCTCCGCAAGCACATGGGATGCCGTATGGCGGATGGTCGAGAGTCCTTCCGGATCCGCAGCGGTACAAATCTGTAATTCGCAATCCCCGTCGATCACCGTCCGCAGATCAACGACCTCTCCGTCCACCTTCGCACAGCACGCCGCGCGCGCAAGTCCTTCGCTGATGTCGAGCGCGATCTCGTAAACGCTCCTGCTTCCGTCGTACTCCTTTACGGAGCCGTCCTTTAACGTAATCTTCATCTTCTTTCCTCCGTTTCGATTTTATGCACTTTCAAAATCTTCTATAAACAGATCATTCCGAAAGCACATTTTTTTATACATCAAAAAGTCCCCTGCAATCTTTTCATTGCAAGGGACGTCTCAGTTTCTGAACGCGGTTCCACCCTTTTTGCAGCCGGCTTCCCGTATAACAGGAAAAGCCTTCCGCCACCTTCATTTGCTCGTAACGGGAGCCTCCGGGCTGTATTAAAGCCACTCCGAGACGGTCTTCAGATACCCTCCTGCCAAACCGCTTCCAGCTTCCGCTTCCGTCTCCGGAACGGGCGGTTCTCTCTGGGACATTCCCGTACCCTACTGTTCTCTTCTTCGTTTTCTCTCTATTGCCTGGAACTTATGATTTCTAATCATAGCTCTTTTTCAGGAAAAAGTAAAGCACTTTTTACGAATCGGTACGCATCCCTCTCTCAACATATCCGCATACCTCATCCCTGTCTACCCCCAGCGCAACGGCAAGCTCCCCATAGAGTCCGTCCTCTACGATATGGAAATACTTCTCGTCCACGGCAGTCACCTTCCGCCCCGCCTGGAGCCGCTTTTCCTTCCGCAGACGGATCGTCTTGAGCAGTCTTGCAAATTCATCGCATCTTCCGGTCTTTAAACATTCCCGGTAGGTCTGTTCCACAAACTTCTCATTTCCGATCGTCAGAAGCGGAATCTCCGGAATCGACTGAAGCAGCGCCTCCGCCTCCTCGCGCTTTATCACAGGGCGCATGGATTCCTTCGTGGAATCCACGGGCACATACACCGTGCTGCCCGAACTGTATTTCGGCTTCAGGATATAATACTCCCGTTCCCTGTCCGCGCCGGAAATATCAAGCTTCGTAATATTTTCCACAACGCAGACGCCCTTGCTCCCACACACCACATATTCGCCTATTCCGAACACAAAAACCTTCCTTCCCGTTTTTTCAACCTGACCGACCGGATCATAACGCAGCAATTCAGAGCGCTCTAAAAAGAGATCTGAATAAATTCATTATACCATTTTAAACCCTAAAATGTCAGTAAATGATTGCCCGGAAAGTAATTTTTGTGAAAATTGCGCAGTAAAAGAGGACAGCGGCTTGTGCATCCTGCTGTCCTTTTTACGCATCCTTTTATGCCGTTCTTTCCTGTGCTTCCCGCTAATCGATCACCTTTATGCTCTCGATCACAGGCTGATTTTCTGCCGCAACCGTACCGTTACCGTCCGTCACGGGCACCGCCTCACAGATTGCATCAACGACCTCGATTCCTTCCGTTACATAGCCGAAGCACGCATACTGTCCGTCGAGGTAAGTGCTGTCCTCATGGACAATGAAAAACTGGGAGCTTGCGCTGTCGTAAGCGGAGGAACGCGCCATGGAGATCGCGCCGCGCGTATGGGAAAGCGGATTCTCCACACCGTTTTCCGAAAATTCTCCCTTGATCTTTTCGTCTGAGCCGCCCGTTCCGTTGCCGAGCGGATCGCCGCCCTGTATCATAAAGCCGGAGATGATCCTGTGGAAGGTCAGCCCGTCATAAAACCCTTCGTCCGCAAGCTTTACGAAATTCGTCACACTGACCGGCGCTGCGTCCGCGTCCAGCTCCACGCTGATCGTCCCGTAGTCCTTCACGGTGATCTCCACATGATGCTTTCCGGTCAGCGGCTCTGCCGTGTCCGCCGCCGCGCTGCTCTCCGCTCCCGCACTGCCGCTTTCCTCCTCTGCGTCCGTCTGCTTTCCGCACGCGCCAAGCGCCAGTACCATAACCATCGTCAAAAGGAAGCTCAGCCACCCTTTTTGTCTTTTCAGCTTTTTAGCGTTTTTCATATCCTGCTCTCTGACCTCCTGCTTTCCTGTCTCCCGAATCCGAATGCTTCGGAAGCAAAACATGACCCGGTGACGCTTTCGTTCATCACCGGGTCATTGTAGCAGATTCCCTTCTTCGTTTCAATACCAAAAACAAAGTTCACAGACTTTTCAAAAACTCCTACCGGTATTCCTCCGTCAGCCGGATCGCCGACAGTTCACATACCCTTCCGTCCTCGAGCGCGGGCCACTTTTCCAGATACACTCTGTCGCCCTCATGCAATGCCTTCACGCGGACGGTCAGCTTTTCCGGAAAGTCAAAGTAACCGAGACTGATCGGAACGGTCTGTCCCGTATAGAAATGATCGTTTACCTTTTCCCCGTCCAGAAAGATCTCCATGGAAAAGCCCGCATACGTCATCCATAACAGCGTATCCCTGCCGCGCCGTCTCGCATTCCTGTCAAAGTCCGCAGGATACCGTATCGCCACCTCATACAGCGCACTTTCCTCTTCCGACGAAAGCATCCGCAGCTGTGCCGACGGCTGCTCCTCGCGGACGCTTCTCTCATATACGGTAAATCTCCCGTCCGTTCCCGTCTGTACGAACCCTTCCGGAAGCCCGGTGAGCGCAGGGTAAACGCGGATCACCGTGTCCGCATCTCCCGTCACCTTAAGCTGCCCGTCTTCTTCCCAGACATAATTTGCGCTAAGAACCAGATACTCCTGATCCAGCGTCACCTTCCATGCGTCAAGCGCCTCGCTGCGGGTCAGATGAAGCACATCCGCCGCATGTCCGTCCTTCCAGCTGTACTGCGGCTCATAATCCCCGTAAAATACATAGGCTTCTCCTTCCGCCGTCCGCAGTCTGCAAAGCGGCGTTGCCAGCGCGGAAATCAGCTTCGCATCGCCAAGCTGCATGTTGTAGGGGAAAAAGCCGTAGCTGCCGCCCGCGAGATCAAAGGCAGGGAATACAACCCCGCCGTCGCCGCAGGGACCGTGAAGCACAAGTCCCGGATGCGCCTCCATGCGCCGAAGTCTCTGATAGTTATTGAAAAAGACATATCCGTGCTTTTCATCATGCCGCGCCGCACTGCGAAGCGAGCTTACATCCGTCGGCTTTACCGTCTCATCGAAGATCTCTGAGGGAAGCGCGGCAAGATCCTCTCCGAAGTCCCGCAAAAACAGGGCAAGCAGCTTGATCTCCCGATAGTTGTCCGAAATGGTTCCGTACTGTCTGACCGGCGCGTTAAAATCATAATTGATCTCCGGCAGATCGTTCGCATACCCGGTCGCACAGCTCTCCTGTAAGGTCGAGCGCTTTCCCTTCGGGTTACTGCCGCCGTGATACATATAATATCCCAGCAGTGCGACACCGCTCGCCAGCTTCGTCAGAGACATCGCGCCGATATCCGCTCCCGACGCGACCGGCCGCCTGTGCCCCGTCACCTGTAATCCGCCGCCAAGCTCCGCCGTGAGATAGGGAAATTTTGTCTCGTCAAAGGTCACGGCATCCTCCACATGATGATCACAGGCGATCAGCGCGTCATTGCGCACATGGCTGATGATGTAATTCGTATTCGCGGAAAGCTCCCGGATGCTCTGATCCCATGGCGCATCACAGTATCCGCCCATGACGGGAATGCAGTCGCCGATACAGGCGCCGCCCCAGCCGGTCGCCGTATACAGCGGAACCTCAAAGCCGACCTCCCGGATCAGCGCCCGCAGTCTGCACATATGCGCCTCGCCCTTTTCTCCCCGGAAACCGCCGACATGTCCGTACTCGTTCTCGATCTGCACACCGATAACGGGTCCGCCGTCCCGCTCTAAAAAGCCGTCCGTCTGCTCATACAACTTCTCCCAGAACCGCCTTACATAAGCCAGATACCTTTCATCATTGCTCCGCAGCTCCACGCCCTGCTTTTCCAGCGCCATAAGCCAGTCCGGGAAACCGCCGTTTCGCACTTCTCCGTGCACCCAGGGTCCCGGGCGCAGGAACACCTTCATGCCGACCCTCTGACAGCATTCCAGAAACCCGCGCAGATTCCGGCAGCCGGTAAAATCAAAGACGCCCTCCTCTTCCTCATGATGGATCCAGATCAGATACGAGGAGACGATCGTTACGCCCCCCGCCTTCATCTTGCGCAGGGATTCCTCCCAGAGCGTTTCCTTATAACGGCTGTAATGCATCTCCCCCATCACAGGAAACCACGGCTTTCCGTCCTTCAGCAGACATCTCTCATTATAAGTATATTCCGTCCTCATCTTTCCCTCATTTCCGCGTTCCCCGACTTTCCCGGGGGCTTTCAGGCTTCCCGTTTCCCGTCTGTCGATTTCCGCATTAAAATTTCAAAATCCATGGTTGTCTTTTGCTGAAATTCCTTTCCTTCCAGCGCAGCGATCATCTGTCTGCTGATCGTGTTTCCGACCTGTCTCGCCGATACGTTCACTGCCGTAACCGACGGCGAGATACAGTCCAGATTCGGACTGTTGTAAAGAGAGGCGACCGAGATATCCTTCGGGATCCGATACCCCTCCGACTGCAGCGCCGACATCACCCGGGTACAGATGATATCATCCCCGCAGACAATGCACTCTGTCTTCCGCGCGATCAGATCCTCAAGCACCGCATCCAACAGATCAATCCGGAGCGGTCCGGAGAGGATCGTCTGCTTCTCCATAGGAATCCCGTTTCTTTCCAGCGCCTTGGCAAAGCCTCTGTAACGGCTTCTGTTGACACGATACTCCATGTCGTCTATTACGAGTGCAAAGCGGCTGTACCCTTTCCCGATCAGAAGCGAGGTCAGACTCTCTGCCGCCGCCTCGTTATCCGTATCCACCTGAATCACCTGCTCTCCCGCGCAGATTCCGGTAAGCCCGACCGGAAACCCGGCTTCCGTCAGATACCGCACCGCCTTATCATCCTCCAGACTGCGCAGAAGAATGATGCCGTCAACCTTATGCTTCTCAACCAGCGAGCGGATCGCCGATACGTCGTGTGCCGTTCCCGTCGCGATCAGTACGTCATATTCCAAAAATCGCGCCGTCTCACAGATTCCGAGGATACACTCCTGAAAATAGGGTCCGCCGTTTAAGTAGACATCCGCCGGCAGAATGACGCCAAGGTTGCGCGTCTTTTCCGCGTTCGGCAGGATATCCGCGTCTGCCGCATCCTGCTGCCGCGCATACGACTGTATCCTCTCCCTTGTCTCCTCTCCGATCCTTCCCTTCCCGGAGAGCGCCCGCGATACCGTGCTCTTCGATACCCCCAGATTTTTTGCGATCTCGTCCAGTGTCATAGACCTACCTCTTAAAAAAGCCGGAAACCGCCGTTTCCCGACAGCTCCCGGCTTTTCGTCCTTTTTTACTTTGCAGCGATGTATTCAGCCGCCTGTTTCTCAAGCTCTGCAAGGATATCGCGGATTCCCGCCGTCTCCATCGCCGCCCTGAACTCCTCCAGCGTTGCGTCAACATCCTCAACCAGTCCGCTCGTAAGCGGGTCAAAATAGGTTGCCAGCGCCGCGTCCACGGCTGCCATCTGCGTCGTCACATTCGTAGAGTCAAAGTTAAAGCCGTCATAGGGATGCTCTGCCTTCACGTTCGCATTCCAGGTATCCATCATCGCGTCATGTGTATCATCCAGCGCCGTTCTGTTCTCGATATACTCTGTTCTCTTGATCGCCTCGTTGTTCCAGCCCCAGTTACAGTTGGAATCCACGCCGAAATTCGACTCGTCGATTACCTTATACTGATCGTCGCCGACTGCCTCCCAATGCTTTCCTTCAATACCGAATCTCGTCATGTCGTGGATCGTGGGATCGGTATACAGCTCGTTCAATACCATCATGGCTCTCTCAGGATTCTTACTGTTGACATTGATCGCCATACCGTTATTGATATAGGAATTTACCTTCTTCGGCTGGCTGGAAACCGGATCGACAAGCGTTACGTTCCAGTCGGCATTCTCCGCGTTCGCCTGCTTTGCGTAGGTCGTACAGCTTCCGATGTTCCATACCATGGATGCGGTTCTTCCCGTCAGCAGTCCGGTCTGTCTCTCCGCTCCGGAATTCAGCACGTCCGGAGACCAGCAGCCGAGATCCGCAAGCTCCTTCATCTGCTTACAGTAATCCGTAAAGCCGTCCCAGTCAAGGATGTAGGTAAAATCAAGATCGGAAGGATCCTGCGTATGATACAGGACAAGCTCTCCGGACTTCGGTGCGCCGCCTGTCGTCGTCAGCCCCTGCTCCTGGAAATACTGGTAGTACGGTCCGCCCTGGCTTGCATACATGCCATGCTCCGCACAGGTCTTGTAAAAGCTCATCAGCTCATCCCAGTTGGAGATGGAGCTGATCCCGTACTCCTCCATCAGATCGCCGCGGACAGCGAGCACATCCTGACCGAACTCGTTGGAATAATTCGGTACCATGTAAATCTTCCCGTCAATCTTCGCCTGACTCCATGCCAGCTCCGGAACAACCTCCCAGATGTCCGGCGCGTAGGTCTTAATAAAGTCCTCCGTCATCTCATAAAAGCCGCCCAGCGATACGGTCTGCTCATAATGTCCCCAGCTGGATGCCGTAAAGATCAGATCAAAATCCTCTCCGCCGGAAAACAGCAGGGAATACTTCGTATCATGCTCGCCCCAGGAAAGAAATTCCACGTTGATCGAGCAGTTCAGCTTCTCCTCAAGGAGCTTGTTGATCTCCCCATAGACCTCATCAAAATCCGTCGTCCTGTCGCCGAGCAGATACATCGTCAGATCGACATGCTCCGAAAGATCCGCTCCGCCTGATGCACCCTTGCCGTCTGCCGCGCCGTCGCTGCCGCAGCCGCTAAGAAGTCCCGCCGTCATTACCGCGCTCAGTGCAAGCGCCGATGCCTTTTTCATGTTCTTTTTCATAGAAACCTCCTTAAATGATATATGTCAATTTTTATTGCTTCCCATTTAACCCTTAACCGCGCCGATCGTGATACCCTGTACGAAATATTTCTGTACGAACGGATATGCCAGAACGATCGGACCCGTAACCACGATCGTCAGCGCCATCTTCAGCGTCTGCGTCGGCAGGGATACCGAGCTTACCACCGAGCCGCTGACCGTTCCGTTCGCGATCAGCTTTCTGTACCCTTCGATGTCATTGATCTTCTGATATAAAAAGTACTGTAACGGATATTTGTCCTCCGACTTGATATACAGCATGGCGTTATACCAGTCGTTCCAGTAGGCAAGTGCGATGAACAGACCGACCGTCGCGAGCGCCGGCTTGATCAGCGGCAGAACAACCTGTACCAGCGTCCGGAACTCTCCGCAGCCGTCGATCTTTGCCGCGTCGATCAGCGAATCCGGAATGCCGAGGATATAGCTCTTCATGATCAGCAGATTATAGACGCTGAACAGAAGCGGCAGAAGCAGGGCAAGGTAGGAATCCGACAGATGCAGGGTCTGCCTGATTAAAAGATAATAGGGAACCAGCCCGCCGCTGAACAGGGTTGTAAAGTAGAAAAAGAAGGAAAACGCATTTCTCCACTCGAACTCCTTTCTCGCCAGCACATATGCCGTCATGGTCTGCAGGGCAAGTCCGAGAAACGTTCCCACGATCGTCAGACAGATCGTCGTCGCGTATGCCTTTACGACTACCATCGGCTCCTTAAACACCGTCTTATATGCCTCCAGGGAAAAATCCTGCGGGAACAGGCTGAACCCGTTCTGCATGATCGCCTCCTCGGAGGAAAACGAACCTGCAAGGATCATCAGAAAAGGAATCAGGCAGATCAGCGCCATCAGTCCGCAGAACCCGTAAGAGATAATGTTGAGCGCCAGCACATCCTTTCCATGCTTTACTTTGCCGAGATGATTTTTTTCCGCCATGTCTTCTCTCCTCCTTAAAACAATGTATAGTCGCGGTCATAGCGCCCGACAAGCTTATTTACCAGAACGACCGTAATAAAGCAGAGCACTGACTGGAACAGTCCGATCGCCGCCGACATGCCGAAGTCCTGATTCGTGATCAGCGCCCGGAAGGTCAGGGTATCGATCACATCCGTGTAGTTGTACAGCATACCGTTGTTTCCGACCAGATTGTAAAACATATCGAAGTTGCCCTTAAAGATACCGCCTACGGACAACAGGAACAGAATGATCGTCGTCGGCATGATCATCGGGATCGTCACCTTAAAGATCCTCTGGAACACATTCGCGCCGTCTATTGCCGCCGCCTCATAGATCGAGGTGTCAATTCCCATGATCGCCGCCAGATACATGACCGACCCGTATCCCACGCCCTTCCAGAGATTAAAGAATACCAGGATGAACGGCCAGTACTGCGGCTTTGTGTAAAAAGTGATCCGCTCGCCGCCGAACGCCGTGATCAGCCGGTTGACGAAGCCGTAATCCGCGCTTAAGAAATTGAATGCCATAACGCCGACGATAACCCAGGAGATAAAATACGGCAGGAACATAATCGACTGCGTTGCTTTCCGGTAATGCTTATTTCTGATCTCCGTCAGCAGGATCGCTACCGCGATCTGAATTACCGTATTGACGACAATGAACACGATATTGTAAAGCACCGTATTTCTGGTTACCATTCCCGCCTGTCCCGACTTAAAGAAGAACTTGAAATTCTCCAGTCCGTTCCATGCGCTCCCCCAGATGCCTCCCGCGTATGTATACTTCTTAAAGGCGAGTACGATTCCCGTCATCGGGTAATAAGAAAAGATCAGCGTATAGATCACTGCCGGAAGAAGCATCAGCAGAAACGCCCGATACTTATAAACCTTCTTAAAAAATGCCTTGCATCCGCCTTTTTTTCTGACTGCCACCTGACTGCTCATGGTCGCTCCTTTCCCGCTCACGGCTTCCCGGATCCTGATCCGGTTCGCATTGTTCCGCACATCCGATATCATTGCGCAACCTTTGTTGCCCGCCGTGCCGCTCTTTGTTTTGTGCTTTCTGCTGTCTGTTTCTGATATCTTTATTATATTCGTTGTCACTTTTACCGTCAATGTGCCGTATACCCAAAATAAAAACAGGCAAAATGCCTGTTCGTTAGAGAAAACCGCAAAAATATGCGCAACATCCTGTTGCGAATGTTGCGCATGTGTTTCATTCCGTCCTGCATATAAAATTGATATTGCGTCTGTCGGAGATATCTTTTATGTATTTCACAAAATCATTCCAGCCATCCGCCAGAACAGCCGCACGCAATACCAGCCTCTGCCCTTCCGCTTCAATGATCAGCTTCTCCTTCTGTTCTTTTTTCGGGCGGCAATACACTACATTTCTGATTTCCCCGCCGGAAATCTTTACTTTTCTCATAAAATGCACTGCATAAATGCCGGATTCCGTATAACACACTTTATACCGGCAATAGTACAGTATCACATAGATATTGACGGCATTGAACAGCAGCATGCAAAACAGCGGTTCCCGCATCGCTTCCTCCTTCATGACGCTGACGAACGCATGCAGATCAGTGCCAAATTCCCGCAGGAACATATAAGCGATCAGAACATCCAATAAAAAGACAGCAATGGGAAGCTGTAAATATCCGCTGCTGCACCTTAACAGCCCGTAATTTGTCTGCCCGGAAAAAATATCCCTGCATTTTTCATCCCATCTTTTTGCTTCCAGGTTTTCCAAAGCGCCGATTATCAAAAGCATTAAAACCGCAATCCCGACGGAGATGCCTGTTCTTAAAAGAACTTCCTTTATGTAAGCCGTCTCCTTCAGTAAATACATCACCGCGGCAGACACTCCGTTTCCGATGACATAAATCAGTAAAAGCGCCTTTATCAGTTTTGCATATCTCAAGGCAGTCCCCCCTCTAAACGGTTATTAACCGGTCTTCCTCTACTCCATTACAATCACGGCATAATCCGTATATTCACATACCGTAATAAGACAACTCCGATTCAGACACAAAGGCATCCGTAATCTCCGCCACCTGACTCCGGTATATGGAAGCCAACTGCCAAATACTACCCTTTTCCATTTTCGATATCTTTCGCATTCTGCACTAATTCATCCACTGCCTGTTCTTCCTGCATCTGCAATCTGTGTTCCTCATATATTTCAAAGAGTTCATCGAAATAATCCTCACCAAACCGCTTCGGATTCTTCAATCTTTCGT
>CAZVWN010000020.1:0-10344 GCA_964631065.1 uncultured Acetatifactor sp. | reverse complement strand
AAGAGTTCATCGAAATAATCCTCACCAAACCGCTTCGGATTCTTCAATCTTTCGTCATTCATGGCAAAGCCTTTTTCGGTATACTCTTTCAATATTCCGGATGCCCAATTTCTAAAATGCACACCGACATTAGAACGGACCCTGTATCCGATTGCCAGAATCATCCGAAAATTATAATGCTTTTTATTTCTCTTTATCTGCCTGGTGCCCTCGGTCTGAACCTGTAAGAATTCCTTACAAGTTGACTCCTCGTCCAATTCACCATCCTCATAGATGTTCCTGATATGCATTGTGATATTCTGCGGTGTTGTATTATACATCTGCGCAATGGCTGCCTGACTCATCCAAATATCTTTATTAAAAAAGTAAACATCTACTTTCGTATCGCCTTTTTCATTCTGGTAAATCAACATGTCACCAAGCTCTGACACTTCATACGTTTTCCTCATTACAGCACCTTCTTTACCGTCTCCGAACTATAAGCTGTAAAAATCCACTCAAAATTCGCAGCAACGCTGACGCCTGCCATACATAACTAGCCTTCTTCGCTCATACGGCTTAACTTCGCCGCCTGATCCGCCGCGATGGAACAATAATTTCCCTGTTTATAACTCTATCATTTATATCTGACATCTCGATGAGATTGTCGCTTCGACGGGAGACAATCTCCAGACACATTTTGTAAAGCGATAAAGAGTTTCTCTGTCATATCCTTTTCTGTAAAGACTTGTCAGTCCTTTGTTTTGCAAGCTTCTCAATATTATATTGAACCCGACATGTTCTTTGCTGATCTTAAAACTGTGCTTATTCAATTTTTGTGCAAATGCACGCCTGTTTTTACTTCAATTACATCCTTCATTCCTACTTGCTAATTTTCTGTTGCCAAAGAAACGTTGCCATACATTACTTTTTCTTTTGAGCCTCTCTTCTGATAGTTCCTATTTTTTTATCACTACGAGTGTCGCGCCCGTCTTTATTCCTAATAGTCCCCGCTGGCAAACCATGCTTTTTTTCAAAGCTCCCTACAGTACAGTCACTACGTGTTTTTCTCATTTCCCCTCCAATACAATTACAAATCCCTATTTATCTTAGTTACAATTTTCCTAACGTCATCAATACAATTCTGCCTGTATTCTTCTTTTACAACAACCCGCTTTCCCAATAAGTCTAACCGTCCTGACTTTAATTTTTGTAAGGGACAGCCTCGTGCCGATGATACAACGCCTGTTGTTTGAAAATCTCTTACATTGACAATTCCATTCTCCAAATTTCCAAAAACAAAGATTTCCGGGTATGTTTCTAACAAATACAGAACATCTTTATCAATTTCATTCAGAACAGTTGCATATGCAGAAGCTGCTCCCATATATTGAGTCAATCTATTTTTCAATATCATATAAACTTTAGGTAAAGGCATCTTTACTTCTTTCAGTTTCTCAGCAAAAGCATACTTACTGTATATTTCAGATGGCAATTTCAACCCGTAAATTAAAGAAAAAGCATTTTGAATCGCCCTACGAGATGAATCGTCTGCCATTACCGGAAGAACCACCTTAGTCGAAGTAGCAATAGCTATTTGCGTATACATTGAAAAACTAGGATTCGCATCCAAGAATACTATATCATAATCATCTTCGATCAATTGTACGAAATCATTCAACCAATTAATAATAGCCACCCATGTATTAGTTCCTGGTATTTGGTTGTTTGCCAATGTAGAAATTGCATTAGATTGCAATTCTAACATAGCATCTCCGCAAAGCAAATCAATGTTGTCCTCTATATACTGATTATATTGATGAGGCTTTGTCAAATAATCTCTTGGATTTAGCACTGGCATACTATACGGAGATGGCAAACGTAATTGAAAATATCCACCTATCGTCGCCCTTAAATTTGCCCCCTGTCTCATCAACAGGACATCACTTCCTCTTTGATTTAACCCACCCAATAAAAGCTCAGATAAATTTGCTTGAGGGCAAACATCTATAACCAATATTCTTTTACTTTTATTTTGATATGCATATTCATTAATAACCTGAAATGCCAACGTTGTTTTACCCGTTCCACCCTTATTATTCCAAAAAATAATTCTCTCCACTTTCAAAACACCTTTCATCGCCTTAAATTTCTTTACAATTTCATTGTATGTACATATATATCCTTCGTCAAGTACTTTTTGTACATTTGTGCAAATAGATTGTTTTTACAGTATTTTCCGAACAACAACAGTGACGAAAAAGCATTACCTTTCGTCACCTTCTACCAATACCTATACAGTATAACTTGAATTGTACCGAAAACAATTTCTTTTTACTTCAAGAGCATACACCCTAAAATCATCCAAATCATTTCTCCCATGCAAAAAAAGAAAAAAGTAACTTGCTGTCGGTATACCGGTTCATCTTTATCGACACTATCCGGAAATTCTTTTAATTTATTTGAGTTTTCTTTGATCTGTACCAATTTCTTAAAAATGAGGAGATTACTGCCTCTTTTACTTTCTCGGTTCTAAAAACTTATCCCCATCTAAATGTATCATATGCTCCGGCATTTCAGCAATCCATACTTCTGTCTCCCATGCCAATGCTTCCGAAAATTTCTTATACGTCTTGAAATCCGGAAAAGCAGTAACAAAAATTTTTCCTGCCGTAACACCCTTTGTCATTTCTGTAATCTCAAGAAGCCGTTTCGGATCCATCGGTCCTACAGAAGTGACCGATTCCACAAAATAAATCCAGTTCTTGTCTGCTCTATACAGCACAACATCCGGCATCTTATCATGTAGAGTAATTTCCAAACCCAACTCCATTAGCTTATCAGCATTCTTTACCAAATCTTTCTCTGTAGTATCGCCTACATACAGGCATTCCGAATTTGGTGCGAATCTCGGTGCAAATTCTTCAATGATTGCTTTCTGCAGTTCATTGTGTTTCCCTGCTGAAAATTTAAAATCCGCCCCATTAATCTTCACCGGCATCATCGCCATTTTCTTTTTAGAAGCATAAATATCAATCAGCTTATCATGGTACATAAGAAAACGATTCAACGATTTCTGCCATTCTACAGATTGCAATGTTTTCAACATTTTCAGCGTTTCTTCCGTAAGGCGGTATCTATAGTTCGGGCTGTTCGTTGCCTTTCCATTATCCTCTACTAAAGCAGCGGTACGGAATCTATGTAACGCCTGCTTACGAAATGTTTCCCGACTGTTTTCTGCATAAGTAGTCCCATAAAAGGTATTAGAAAACTGAATAATGTCATGAATACGAATCCACCCGTTACTCGCTTCTTTCCACAACATGTCCGGTTTCATATCTGCCATTGCCAGCAGTACATAACAACATATATCCGCCTGCTGTGCTTTGGGCATACCCACCATCTTCAAAAATTCTCGTGCTTCTTCAACTTTACTCACAATATCCCTCCAAAATCAAATTACAGTTTTTCTCCGACAAATCCTTTGACTTCATTAACTTTCTTCCCATTTCCTGTATGCTCTCCATATCCGGCACAGGCATCGAATTTACTTCTGTAGAGTTTACCTGTGTTGAGCCGTTTAAAATCCGATAATATTCATCATATAATGTAGAGTTAAAGAGCACATACAGACCATATACCAAGCACTCCGACATTTCTTCCAAAAGTCCGTCAATAAAATTGATTTTATTCTGTGTGCTGATTTTCGTATACTGTGGATAATTCTTTGCCAAATAAATCCCGCATTGTAACCTTCGTGATTCCTCTTTTGCAGTAAATCTTTTTACAAACAAATAATTCCTATTATCCTGCATAAGTCCACACTGATCTGTCACCACATATTCATGCTCCTTTTGAATAGGGAACTGCACCTCACCATGTTTTATGTGCTGGGAATAGAACAACGGAATTGCACCTTCCTCATCCTCATCACGAAGAATATCCCGGTTTCTGAAATCTACAGTTAATCCTGTTTTCATTTTCACTCCAATTTCAGGCAATGTCCGGTTAAAGCTGTGTAATCTTTTTAATACTTTAACTTCCTCATCATCTGTCACCAAATATACATAGTAATCCTCTCCGGAGACAACAAGATCATATGGTACGGTCAAGCACTTTAACTCATTAAAATCTTTATTTGACTTAGAAGATGTAATTTTTACCTTTTCCGGTTCTATATGTGTTTTTCGTACTTTTACAATAATAGTCTCCTGCAATACATCTTCTTTATCGAAAACTTTATTCCGACTTGCAAATAAATGAATATGTTCCAATTTCGCCTCTGTCAGAAAATACTGTCTAAACCGTTTGAAATACGCTCCCGAAGTCCATGAACGGGGAATAATATAAACCATTTCCCCGGCATCTTTCAAATTAAAAAGTCCCATAGCCGCAAAAATAAAGTACATATTCGGCGCGCCATAACAGACTTCCGGCATGGCTGTCGCTTCCGGCGCATCTTTCGGTATTTTCATATAAGGCGGATTTCCAATTACATAATCATATTTCTTCGGATTAGGATTCCCGCCTATCATATTGTTAAAATCTAAATATTGACTTGTAATATAATTCTCCGTCCGAATATTATACCTGATCATTTTACTTGAATGAGTTTTGCAATACTCCAAATTGTCCTTTAAAAGTCCCAAAACATTACCATCATTCTCGTAACAAGTCAATTCTATTTCTTCTACTGTGTCAAACTGCTCTAGCCATTCGATAAAAGCACACGACAATATCCCGGAACCCGCCCCGGCATCCAAAACCGTTACACCCTGCTTATTAATCGGAGCATCATACAAATTTGCCATAAACCTTGCAGTTTCCATACTTGTAAAAAACTGTCCGTATTTTTTTCTCTCTTTCTTTGGCATACTTTCTATGTACAAATTTGTACGATCAATAATTTTTTCCAACATTCCGTCACCCCATATCCTTCTATGTATACCAATTATACTCTATATCTGCTCTATTTTCAATGCTCTTTAGAACGAATGTTCTTTTTCGGATAGCCACACCTCTACAATACCTTACTTCCAATAAAAATCATAAAAAGCAAGTGGCTCAACCTTTTTCAAAAATTGAACCACTCATCATTGTTTTCAGTATAAATCAAAATGCAGTCAAATCCCGTAAATTAGCGGTTTTCACACATCTTCATTAAGTTTGCTTAAGCGGATCGCCTGATCCGCCGCGATGCAGGCGTCCAGGATCTCCTGAATATCCCCGTTCATGATCTTATCCAGCTTATAGAGCGTCAGCCCGATCCGGTGATCCGTAACGCGCCCCTGCGGGAAATTGTAGGTGCGGATCTTTTCCGAGCGGTCGCCCGTACCGATCTGGCTTCTCCGCATCTCCGCCTCCGCGTCATGCCGCTGCTGCTGCTCCATATCGTACAGCTTCGACTTTAACAGCGCAAACGCCTTTGCCTTGTTCTGGATCTGCGATTTCTCCGTCTGGCTGTAAACGACGATTCCCGTCGGATAATGGGTCAGACGCACGGCGGAATCCGTCGTGTTGACGCACTGTCCGCCGTTTCCGGACGCACGCATGACGTCGATCCGGATATCCTTGTCCTCAATGACGATATCAATATCCTCATCCACCTCCGGCATCACGGCAACACTGATCGTCGAGGTATGGATACGCCCGCCGCTCTCCGTCTCCGGAACACGCTGTACCCTGTGTACGCCGCTCTCATACTTCATGCAGGAGTACGCGCCCTGCCCGATGATCGTAAACTGTACCTCCTTCATGCCGCCGATACCGATCTCGTCCACGTTCATCAGCTCGACCTTCCAGCGTCTGCTCTCCGCGTAATGGACATACATCCGGTAAATTTCCGCCGCAAACAGCGCCGCCTCGTCTCCGCCCGCTCCGGCACGGATCTCGACAATGACATTCTTATCGTCATTCGGGTCCTTCGGCAGAAGCAGGATCTTCAGCTCCTGTTCCAGCTCCTCGACGCGCTTCCTGCTGTCGCTCAGCGTCTCCTTTATCATGGCGCGCATCTCTTCGTCGCTCTCGCCCTCCAGCATTTCCAGCGAATCGTCAATATCCTGCTTACATTTCTTATATTCCGTATAAGCATCCACAAGAGGCGTCAGATCGCTCTGCTCCTTCATCAGCTTACGGAAACGTTCCTGATTGTTCGTCACCGTCGGCTCATGCAGCTCGCCCATGATCTCCTCATACCGGATCAGTAAATCTTCCAACTTATCAAACATAGCTTCACCATTCCTTATCATTTCAAATCCGTAACTCTTCAGAACCCCATTCGCATCCACTGCTTTGCATGGCACTGAACAGTTACCCGAATCCAAGGATTCCCGTGACCACCCTGTCCAGTCCGGCATAATCCTTTATCACTCTTACCTCGAGGAAACCGCTCTCTTCCATCAGCCGTTTCACGGCTTCTCCCTGATCATAACCGATCTCAAAAAAAAGCTCCCCGCCGCGCTTGAGGTACGCTCCGCATTCCGCCAGAATCCGCCTGTAAAGCACAAGTCCGTCTTCGCCGCCGTCCAGCGCCGTCCGCGGCTCATGCTCCCTGACCTCCGGCATCAGCGTCTCAATGACCGCCGACTGAATATAGGGCGGGTTGGACACCAGCAGATCAAAGCTGCCCTCCACGTTTTCAAACAGATCGCTCCGGATAAACTTCGCATTTTCAATCCCTAAGAGACTTCTGTTCTTCTCCGCAACCGCGAGGGCATCCGCCGAAATATCCGCGCCCACGCCCTCACAGTCGTTGGAATATTTTAAGAGGCTTAACAGGATACAGCCGGATCCCGTACAGAGATCCAGAATCCGCATACCGTCATGCAGCTCCTGCAACGCTTCCTCGACTAAAATCTCCGTGTCCTGCCTCGGAATCAGTACCTTCTCATCCACAAAAAAATCAAGTCCCATAAAGCACTGTACACCCGTTATCTGCTGAAGCGGTATACGGGACGCGCGTTTCTCCAGTATTTCTTCATATCGTTCACGCTCCGCAGAGGAGACCTCTCTGTCTCCATGAACCAGCAGCGTATTCCGATCCGTGCCGCAGACATACTCCAGCAATAGTCTCGCATCCGAAGCCGCCTCTTCGATTCCCGCAGACCTTAAGGTATTTTCTCCCTTTTCAAACGCTTCCCTGTAATTCATGCTTCCTCATCCGCATCGAGCGGCTCTACCGTCAGTCCTACGGCATCCTCCTTCTCCTCGCGCTTTTCCTCGGACTCATAACCGAAATTCTCCCGCAAATACTGTTTCCAGTCAAATACCGCCTCCACAGCCGCAATGGCAACCTCTGCCATCTCACGATCCGGCTCCTTCGTCGTCATGCGCTGAATCCACATTCCCGGAGCAGAGATGATACGCACAAGGATATTGTCGCTCCTTCCGGCGAGGCGGATGATCTCATACGAAATCCCTGCGACCACCGGCATCAGCAGAATCCGGAGCGCCACCTTCTGTACCGTACTGTCCACACGGATAAAGAAAAACAGGATAATACTGACAAACATGACAAAAAAGAGGAAGCTCGTCCCGCATCTTCTGTGAAGTCTGGAGCTGCGCATCACGTTGTTCACCGTCAGCTCCCGTCCCCGCTCAATACAGTTGATGCACTTGTGCTCCGCGCCGTGATACCGGTATAACCGCCTGATATCCTTCATCAGGCTGATCGCCCAAATATAGAGGACAAAAATCGCAATACGGATCACGCCCTCAAGAATCGCCATCAGGGACGCATTTCTGATAAATCCCTCGCACAGCGAAGCAAGCCAGTACGGCAGCACGACAAAAATGCCCACGGCGAGCACAATGGAAAATACGGTGACAAGCCCCGTCAGCAGCTTCTCCATCCCTTCCGAAGTCTTCTTCGCGCCCTTTTCCTCCGGCTCATCCTCATAAAACTCCGCCGAATAGTTCAGGCACTTCATTCCCAGCACCAGCGAATCAATAAAGTTGAAAACTCCCCGGACAAACGGAATCTTATTGATCTTATTTCCCTGCAGTCCCTGATAATTCTCCAGCTCGACCGCAATCTCACCGTTCGGTTTCCTCACGGCAACTGCATATTTCTCCTGATTTTTCATCATTACGCCTTCCAGCACCGCCTGACCGCCGATACCGGAATAGCATTTTTTTCTTCTTCCCGCCATTCTTCTTTCTCCGTTTCAAAGCATTTCACTTTTAATGAACAGAAAAGGTTGAGATACCAGCACCTCAACCTTTTTTCGCAATTCCTATTTAACGCCGTATTTCTTGTTGAACTTCTCAATACGTCCATCGGCTCTTGCCGTCTTCTGCTGGCCGGTGTAGAATGAATGACACTTGGAACAAACTTCTACATGGATTTCAGGCTTCGTTGAACCGGTTACAAAAGTGTTGCCGCAGTTGCAGGTAACGGTCGCCTGGTAGTACTGGGGATGGATTCCTTCTTTCATCTCTTTCACCTCTCTATGTGATTGCATTATTATTTGTGTTCTCATCCGCACTGCTTATGGAACCACAAACAGCGGTATTATTGTAACACAAGCTTTATCCGCATGCAAGACATTTTTTGCATAATCTTAAATAAATCTGTTTTTCTTTACCATCTGCACAAATTCATTGTTGTTGCGGGTTCTGGAAAACATGTCCAGAATGCGGTCTGTCGCCTCGTCCGGCTTCAGGCCGTTCAGCGCCTTTCGCATGATGTTGATCGCCTCAAGCTCCTCGCTGCCAAGCAGCAGATCCTCTCTGCGCGTGCCGGACTTTGCAAGATCGATCGCCGGGAAGATACGCTTCTCGGACAGCTTGCGGTCAAGAACCATTTCCATGTTGCCGGTTCCCTTAAACTCCTCGTAGACCACATCATCCATCTTGCTTCCCGTCTCGACAAGCGCCGTTGCCAGAATGGTCAGGCTGCCGCCCTCCCGCATGTTTCTCGCCGCGCCGAAGAACCGCTTCGGCATATGTAGCGCCGCAGGGTCAAGACCGCCGGAAAGCGTTCGTCCGCTGGGCGGAACGACAAGGTTGTACGCTCTTGTAAGACGCGTGATGCTGTCCAGCAGGATCACCACGTCCTTTTTATGCTCTACCAGTCTCTTCGCGCGCTCTATTACCATCTCGGAAACGCGCTTATGATGCTCGGGCAGCTCGTCAAACGTAGAGTAGATCACCTCTACATTATCCCCGTGAATCGCTTCTTTGATATCCGTGACTTCCTCAGGGCGCTCATCGATCAGCAGAATCAGCATGTGCATATGCGGGCTTGTCCTGAGAATGGATTTCGCAACCTCCTTTAACAGCGTCGTCTTACCTGCCTTCGGCGGCGAAACGATCATACCTCTCTGTCCCTTGCCGACCGGGCTGACAAGATCCATGACACGCATTGCCACGCTGCATCCGGGCGTTTCCATCCGGATACGCTCATTCGGGAAAATGGGGGTCATGTCCTCAAACGCCACACGCTTTGCGGACTCCTCGATCGTATAACCGTTGATCGTCCGGATGAACAGCAGCGCGCTGAACTTTTCCTGCTGGGTCTTAATCCTCTTATTTCCTCTTAAAATATCTCCTGTCTTGAGTCCGAAGCGGCGGATCTGACTCGGCGCGACATAGACGTCGTTCTCACCCGGCAGATAATTCTCGCAGCGGATAAAACCGTAACCGTCCGGCATGACCTCAAGGATGCCGCTCGCCTCCTCGCCGCTGTCAAGCTCCTTCGGATAGGTCTTCTCATCATAGACCTCATTGCTCCGGTTCGGGCGCGGCGCAGACGTCTCCATTGTCTGCGAAGAAACGTCCGTTCCCGCCGTCTGCTGCTCCGTTCTCTGTGCCGGCTCAAATCTCTCCGCGCGGTAATTGGTATCATTTCGCACACCGCCCGCAGGACGCTGCGCGTAGGTACGTCCGTATTCACGTCTGCGGACATACTGTCCCTCTCCGGACGGTCTGCCATAGGATACGCCGGTCTCCTGTGCGCTTCCCGCTCCCTGTGTTCCCGCCGCATTCTCCTGCGCATTTCCCGTCTCCTGACGTTCCTTCTCCGTCTCTGCTGCCTTTGCCGTACTCTCCTGCTGCGCGGCAGCCTTTACTCTCTCGTCCTCGGCAAGCATGGCTTCTACAAGCTCCGCCTTCTTCATGGTTGAGGTTCCCTTCAGGCCACGCACCTTCGCAAGCTCCTTCAATTGTACAAGCGCCAGTGATTCATATTTCTCTCTCATATACTCCTCCTTGTTATTCCGAATCAAAACTGAAAGTTCACATCCGCACAACACGATTTGGGGATCCGGTCCGATGGTACTCTGACATGCTTTTCTGACTTCATTTCTGATCAGCAATGATTTTACTTCTACAGTATACACTTTTTCGGAAATTTTTGCAAGACAC
>CAZVWN010000019.1:19323-22466 GCA_964631065.1 uncultured Acetatifactor sp. | reverse complement strand
GCGCCGAGTATCAGACTTCCCACGCACACCGGCCGGCAGACAAAGCCGGACACACAAAGCGGCGTATAGCTTAAAAGATACGAACACAGATTGACCAGCGCATGCGCGAAAACAGCCGCTTTAAAATCCCCGAAATACTCATAAAGAAAGCACAGCAGACACGCCATGCAGAAGCCGTAAATCCCCTGTACGGTATTTCCGTGATAAATGCCGAAAAATACGGAGGACGCCGCCAGCGCCGGAAGCGGCTTCATCGCCCGCTTAAAGCTGTTATAGACGATCCCGCGAAACAGAAGCTCCTCCGCAAGCGGCGCTGCCGCAACATAGAGCACCAGCGCCGGAAGAATGCCCGCCGCATACTGTCTGTCTGCAACCTCCCGGTATACCGCCGAGCTGTTCGTCACGCCCGTCAGCTCCAGCAGCAGATTGAAACCCAGCATCATGCCGACAGCCGCCACACCCGCCGCAATCCACGCCGTGACCGGCTCTTTTTTCAGATGCAGCAGTCTCGACTCCTCCGCCGCATCCCGTATCATGCCGCGCGCCGTTTTCCACACAACCGCCGCCCCTGCGAGAAATCCGATGATCTGGGCGATCGCGGAAGCGTTTCCCGTCGTTCCGGACGGATTCCCCGCCTCGTCATAGAGCAGAAGCCCAAGCCCGGGAAACGCATTTTCCAGCGCCAGATAGAGATACGCCATCACATTCACGGCAATGCTCCGCACGATCAGAAACAATAAAAAAGGATAACCGAACTCCCAGACCCGCTGCATGGTCAGTCCTTTTTCCGCTTTTTCTGTTCCGCGGAGCAGAAATCTTTCCAGCTCTTCCACGGAACGCACGATGTAATCCGCCTTCGCCGCCTGAAGCTCCTCCATCCCGCCGTAGCCGTAGGTCACGCCGACACTCTCTACCCCAAGTGCCTTTGCGCCCTCGATATCAAATTTCCGATCGCCGATCATGTAAACCTGTTCCTTCTGTACTTCCCGGTTCCCGAACAGCTCCCTAAGCGCCTCGGCAACGACCTCTTCCTTTAAGGAGCGCGTACCGTCTAATTCGCTCCCGACAACCACTTTAAAATACTTCGCAATGTCGAAATGCTCCAGAATCCGTTTTACGAAGACCGTCGGCTTACTCGACGCGACGGCGAGCACCATGCCCTTCGCCGTCAGACGCTTCAGCATCCCGGGAATCCCGGCGTACAGTTCATTCTCAAACAGCCCCGTATCCCGGAAACGCTCTCTGTATTTCTCCACGGCTGCTGCCGCCTGCTCCTCCGTAAAGCCGTAAAACTCCTGAAAGCTCTCCTTTAGCGGCGGTCCGATAAAGGGCGTCAGCTTTTCGATATCCGGCTCCTCGATCCCGAATGCCGCCAGCGCATACTGTACACAGGTACAGATGCCGACCTTCGGATCCGTCAGGGTTCCGTCCAGATCAAACAGTAAATACTTTTTCATGTAACTTCCTCTCCGTCTCTAAAAGCTTCTGATCTTATCGCTTCCGTCATCCGTCGTATTTTCTATCTTTACGATCCTTACGTCATATCCGACCGTATCATTGACCTGAACATGCGCCGTATCGCCCTCTTTTTTCCCGAGGAGCGCCTTGCCGAGCGGACTCTCGTTGCTGATCAGGTTCTCGAGGGAATTTCCCCGAACGGTCGTCACGATCCGGTAAGTCTCTACCGACTGATCGTCCGCAAACTCCACCGTGACCGTATTGTTGATCCCGACCTCATCCTCCGCCGACTCATCGGAGATCACCCGCGCCGTCTTTATCATCCTCTCCAGATAACGGATGCGGCTCTCGTTCTGATTCTTGTACTTTTTCGCCGCATGATATTCAAAATTCTCGCTCAGATCCCCGTGTGCCCGCGTCTCCTTTACCTCCTCGAGCGCCTTCGGTCTGACAACCAGTCTGCGATATTCGATTTCCTCTTCCATCTTCCGGATATCGCTCTTCGTCAGTTCGTCATACATCTTTCTCTACCTCTCTTCTTTTCCATCCGCCGGATATCCGTAAACACACAGTAACCGTTCCGCCACGCCGTTCAGCCGCCCGACAGCTGTATTCCGTAGATTACCGCAACGGCAAGAACGATCTGGATGATCGCGAAACGGAAAACGGTCTGCGTATTCGACCAGCCCCATACCTTTCTGACATGATCGTGCAGCGGCAGTCTCGTATTCTTTAAGACCCTGATCTTTAAAAAGCGCAGCAATGCAACCTTTACCAGCCCCAGTCCGCCGTCCAGAAGCAGCACCAGCGCAACCGGAATATAGAGAAACGGACAGCCGGTCTTTAAAATGGCGATGCTGATAAAAAGTCCCATGGCGCGCGACCCGGCATCCCCCATCATCAGTCTGCTCGGCGTCGCATTATACCAGAGATACCCTAAGATACAGACTGCAAACAGCAGGATCAGAAAAGAAAAATCCTCTCCCCTGCCAAGTATCCTGTCTATGAGATAAATGGTCATGATGGTAATGATCGTCAGCGTACCGGAAAGCCCGTCCACACCGTCCGCGCAGTTCGTGACATTCACGGATACCCAGACCAGAACGACGATTCCTACGGCAAACAGCACGGGCGGAACCGTCAGGCTGACATGGAAAAGGGCAAGCTCCACCGTACCGGGATTATATTTCAAAAACGTCATCGCGACAAGCGCCGCAACACACAGATCCAGAAATCCTTTTTTGTACTCGCCCCAGGGAATCTTAGAAGCATCGTCCAGAAACCCCGTCATCATACAGATCACCGTCAGGACCAGATAAATGACTATCTCCGCGTCGATCGGCGCAAAAAGCAGCGCAGACACGACAAAGCACAGCACAAAAATAATTCCCGCTCCCCTCGGCTTTCCGGCAGAAAGCTTTCCGTCATGGGCAAATTCGCGCCCTGCATCCTTCGGAAGTAACCCCTGCAGCTTATGCGTTGCAGCGACCGTCGCCGCAAACGCAAAAAGAATACCGATCAGTGCCAGCAGGGCATCATAAGCATCAGAAATCCGAAAATGTAACATACCTCTACTCTCCTATGAAAAAGACCTTAGCGACGAAATCCCCATTCCGCCGCTAAGGTTTATTTTGTGCCATCCGACAGCTTCCTGTTCCGGAATAAGGTCAGTATATCATAATTGC
>CAZVWN010000019.1:15799-19223 GCA_964631065.1 uncultured Acetatifactor sp. | reverse complement strand
TTCCGGAATAAGGTCAGTATATCATAATTGCCTGACGCTCCGCAACAGAATTTTAGTCTGCCGAAAACCGCAGCGCCTCCAGATCAAAGCTGCTGCCCGGCAGGAAGATCAGCTCTATTTTCCCGCTGCCGCAAAGCTTCTCAATCCGGAAGGTCTGCTCCTTCCTTCCGCCCGCAAACTCAATGATACGGTTGACCGTCTCGCCCGTCTCATCCGTAAAATGAATATGGATCGTATTCGCGGCAAGCGGCGTATCGCCCCAGACCGTCACGCGCTCCGCTCCCGTTTCGCCAAAGTTCATATTCTCGTAAACGATCGTCACGTTGTTCCCGATACCGCGCACGGCATCGCCGTCTCTTGTAAAGGAATCCCCGTAGACCGCATTCGCCTCGCCCGCCGTCAGTCTGCCGAACGCTTTCTCCTGCTTTGTGAAAGAAAAGCCCTTCAAATGCACCTTGTTCGTCAATACAAAGCTGATCGTGGCAACACCGCGGATCCTCTCCGGAAGCCGGTAGGTCTCCTCCTGATACACATTCCAGATGGAGGGTTTCTGATAAACGACCGTATCCAGCAGTCTGCCGCCGTCCCCGCCCGGTCTGCCGAGCCATATTTCAATCGGGTATTCATCCCCGGAAAGCGCAAAGACGGGAAGCGTGATCTCGTCGGCGCCATATTCGCCGAAATCGACGCCCGAGAATACCACGCCGCTTTTACCGTCCCTCGACGTTGCGATTCCCTTCTCGTTTCCGCTTGTGATCTCCCCGATCGTATCGGTATACAGACCCGCGGAGATAAAGCCGTAAGGATCAAGATATGCCGTTCCGATCCCTTCTGCGCGGTACTCAATATGGGAGATCAGTACCGCCCGATCCCCGTATTTTACCATGCAGCGGATATAAAATTCTCCGTCGCCGATCGCACATCCCTTTACATACTCGCTGCCGTCCTCCGCATGACATACCGTGAGCTGAACAAAATTGACCTCTATGCCGCCCGCATTGACCGCTTTCCAGACAAGCTCCCTGTCTGTCGTATTCTCCGGGAACAGGGCGGCACGCACCGTAAATTCCTGATTTCCCGCAGTAAGCGTTCTCTCCCCTTCCGCATACAGCGCAAGCTTTCTCGCCGGAACCCTCTCCGGGAAGTCTGCCGCGCGCCGCGTGCAGTCGTCCATGTAGGTCTTACATACCTTTTCGTCCGTCTCCTCCGCCGTCAGGGTCAGCGTCGCGCTCTCAAGTCCTCTGCCGCTCACGGTAAGACTGATTTCTCCCGCGCAGTCCGTACTGCCGACAACGATCAGCAGCTTTCCGGAAAAGAGCTTGCGCACCGTCGTCTTATAATCGTCATAATCCGTGCTGTCGCCGTTATCCATCCCTAAGATCCTTCCCGGTCCGGTCAGCTTGGCCTTTACATAATCCGCCGCGTTCTCAACGGGATTTCCCGCTTCGTCCAAAACGGAAACCGTGATAAAGCTTACATCCTCACAGTCCGCCCGCAGGGTCGTCTTATCCGCCGCGAGCACGATTTTCCTACTGTCGCCAAACGACGTGTGGCTGTCTCTTACCAGCTCGTTTCCGTCTTCATCATACGCGACCGCCGTGATCGTTCCCGGCTCATAGGCAACCTGCCAGGTCGGAACCAGATCCAGACCGTGAACATGGTCAATCGCCCGTTTTCCCTGCGAAACGCCGTTTACAAACAACTCGACAAAGGGCGCATTCGTACAGGCGCGGACGTCGATCAGCTGTCCCGGGTTGAAATCCCAATACGGGAAGAGATGTACCATCGGCGCTTTTTTCACATCCGTCCATTCTGCCTGAAAGACATAATAGGAATCCTTCTCAAAGCCCGCCGTGTCAATCTGACCGAAATAGGAGTTCTTCGTGTGGTACGGCGTCGGCTCGCCGATATAGTCAAAGCCTGTCCAGATAAACTGCCCCCAGATATACTCCGGATCCCTGTCGTCCGTGATACACTTTTCCCAGCTTCTCGCGCCCCAGCTCGTCGAAGAATTTCCAAGCGCGGAGCACTGCTCGTCCTCGTCCGAGAGCACGGACTCCTTTAGCGGAAAATGATAAATGCCGCGGCTCTGTACGACGGATGCCGTCTCGCTGCCGTACATCATCCAGTCGGGATGCTCCTTATGATGCGCCTCGTAATACCTCTCCGCATAATTGTACCCGGCAACCTTGACGATATCCGCACACTTCCTCGCGTTTTCCCAAGGCATATAATTCGAGCCGATCGTGATCAGCGCGTTTTCCTTCGGATCATGCTCGCGCACGGCGCGCATCAGCCGTCTTGTGATATCCTGTCCGTGATCGTCGGCGTGCGTGTCGTAAATCTCATTGCCGATCGACCAGAGCAGCAGGCTCGGATGATTTCTGTCGCGCCGGATCCAGCTTCTGACATCCCGCTCGCACCATTCCTTGAAAAATCTGCCGTAATCGTAATCCGTCTTCGGGCGCTCCCACATGTCAAACGCCTCGCTTAAGATCAGCATGCCCATACGGTCGGCAAGCTCCATCAGCTCCGGATCCGGCATGTTATGGCTGGTACGGATCGCATTCACGCCCATTCTTTGCAGCATCGTTATCTTTCTCTTCATCGCCGCCTTAGAAAACGCCGCGCCAAGACAGCCGAAATCGTGATGCTCGCAGACGCCGTGAACCTTGACATGCCGCCCGTTTAACAAAAGTCCCCTGTCCGTCGTCAGCTCAATCGTCCTAAAACCGATCGTCATATCATCGCCATCCATCGCCTCTTCCCTGTCCTTGCGGCAGAGCGCGACCGACAGCCGGTAACAATGCGGATCTTCGACATCCCAGAGCTTCGGCGCACGGATCAGCGCCTGACAGACAGCCTTACCCAAGGGTTCTCCGTTCTCCGTTTTTCCCGCTTCCGTTACGGGATACCATCCCAGATCCTGCTGTAAAACATCCCCGTCGTACAGCAGATACCGGCATCCCAGATTCAGGTCCATCCTTCCCGCGGCTTCCGTCTCCGCCGTAAGGAAAAAGTCCTCGCCCTGTCTGCGCATGGTAACATACGTTCCGTCTAACGGTAAATACGCCGCCGGACAGACCTTGAGCCATACCTTCCGGTAAATACCCGCGCCGGAATACCATCTGCTGTTGGGCGACTGGAAACGCACCTGAACCAGCAGGACGTTCCTTCCCCGCTTCAGCGCGTGCGTCACATCCATGTCAAACGTGGAATACCCGTACTTCCAGTCTCCGATCTTATTGCCGTTGACATAGACCGTGGAATCCATATATACGCCGTCAAAGCGTAGGATCACCCGCTCCCCTCTGTCGATATGGGCAATGACCTTCTCCGTGCCGTCTGAAGCTTTCGTCTTCCTGCCGTCACCCCTGCCCAGCTCTCCGGCAAAATTTTTGATCTCCCCGGTATCCAGCTCAAA
>CAZVWN010000019.1:13508-15699 GCA_964631065.1 uncultured Acetatifactor sp. | reverse complement strand
ACTACAGCTCCCCGATCCGTATTTTGTCAGAAAGCCCCCTGCCCTCCGGATATTCCTCCCGCATCCGCTCTGCCGTCTCCTCCACAGCCGCCAGAAAACCCGCCGCAGACATCCGGACCGCCCCGTCTCCCCAGACGATCATCTGCTCCAGCGCATCCGAGGTCGCCACGGTAACGCGGTGCTTTTTGCCGATTCTGTGTACCGTCTTCTCGATATACTGATCCGCCGTCTCCGCCTCCTTCGTATAGACGACATAAATGTTATGATATTTTTGCACGGAGCGCTGCCCGCCCCTGACCTTATACGCGTCAAAGACAAGGATCAGCGTCATCCCGTGATACCCCTGAAAATTACAGCAGATATCCATGAGACGGTCGCGCGCGCTGTCAGGATTTCTCTCCGCAAGCTCCCGCAGCTCCTCCCATGCAAAGAGGATATTGTAGCCGTCGACAAGAAGGTACTCCTCAGGCTTTTGTACCGCTTCCCTGACGGCTTTGTGCTGTCCGTCGTCTGCCGTCTGCCCCTCCGGGGTCTCCTCTACAGCCCTTCCGCCGGTGTTCTGCTGATGATACCGGTAAGGCTCGTAGGACTGCGCCGTCTTTTTATAGGTCTGTCTAAAGATCGTCTCGATCTCCTCCTGCGTAATATACCCTGACGACGCTTCCCCGGCGCCGTCCCGACGTTTTTTCTCCTGCCTCTCCCCTGCTTCGTCTGCGGGCAGGGTCTCGCCGTCCGACTGCCATGTATTCTCCACATGCGCGTACTGCGGCACATCCTGCCACCGAACGACCGTTCCCGCCCCATGGGAACAGAATACGGAAGAAGAAGGATTTTCCACATCCTCTTCCGGATCATAGCCGCATGCCGCGACCGCCTCCGCCTCATTGTGACACGGCTCATATCCCCGTAACGAACAGGAAAGTCTTCCCCGTCCTCCCGTATAAGCGGCAACCTCGCGCTGATACTCCCGCATTGCCGCAGCCGGCGCACTGCCGCGCAGGATGCTGTTCTCCCCTTCCGTCTCCGGCGCCTCAAAGCTGCCGCACATCTTCTGAATGTCCGACATTGCCCGCCCGATCTGCGCCGTCGGCAGCTCCAGCGAAAAAGCAAATACCGGCTCCAGCAGAACGCTCTTACACTGCATCAGCCCCTGCCGCAGCGCCCGGAAGGTCGCCTGACGGAAATCCCCGCCCTCGGTATGCTTCAGATGCGCCCGCCCGGCAAGCAGCGTGATCCGCATATCCGTCAGCGGCGCGCCCGTCAGCACGCCGGGATGCGCACACTCCTCCAGATGCGATAAGATCAGCCGCTGCCAGTTCCTGTCGAGAACATCCCCGCTGCAGACACTGCGATATTCCATGCCGCTGCCCGGCTCTCCCGGCTCCAGCAGAAGATGCACCTCCGCATAATGCCGCAGCGGCTCAAAATGTCCGATCCCCACCGCAGACGAAGCGACCGTCTCCCGGTAAAGAGTCCTTCCGTCCCCGAAGGTAACGTCCGTGCCATACCGCTCCTTGATCAGACTCTGCAGCACCTCCGTCTGCACCTCGCCCATGACCTGAACCTGAATTTCCTGCGTGCGCTCCTGCCATGTGATATGCAGCTCCGGCTCTTCCTCCTCCAGCCCGCGCAGCTGCCCGAAGAGCTTCACCGGATCCGTGCCGGAGGGCGGTAAAAGTCTGTATGTCAGCACAGGGACAAGCAGCGGACTCTCGCTGTTTCTCTCAAACCCCAGTCCCTCGCCGGCAAAGGTTTTTTCCAGTCCCGTCACGGCACAGATTCCGCCCGCTTCCACGCGGTCAACGTTCCGAAAACCTCCGCCGCCGTAAATCCGCAGCGTATCCGCCTTCTCTTCCCAACGGTCCGCCTCCTTCGCGGCGCTCCCGTAATTGTTCACTGCCTGTTTTACGCGCAGCACGCCGCCCGTCACCTTTACATGTGTCAGCCGGTTTCCCGCCGCATCCCGGGAGATCTTATAGACCCGCGCGCCGAACGCTTCCGGATATTCCTTTGCCGGAAGAAAGCGGCAGATCCCGTCCGGCAGCTCCTCCACGCCGTCGAAATGCAGGGCAGAGCCGAAATAGCAGGGGAAAATTCTGCGTTCCGCGACTGCCGCCGCGACGGATGCGTCCGCAAGCTTCCCCGTATTGAGATACTCCTCTAAAAGCGCCTCGCTACACACGGCAAGCTC
>CAZVWN010000019.1:0-13408 GCA_964631065.1 uncultured Acetatifactor sp. | reverse complement strand
TTCAGCTCCCGCATCAGCGCCTCCCTGTCCGTATCCGGCTGATCCATCTTGTTGATAAAAAGAAACGTCGGAACCGCGTACCTTTCTAAAAGCTTCCAGAGCGTCAGCGTATGCCCCTGCACCCCGTCCGAGGCGCTGACGACAAGGACGGCACAGTCCAGCACCTGAAGCGTCCGCTCCGTCTCCGCCGAAAAGTCCGTGTGCCCCGGCGTATCCAGCAGGATGATCTCCCGATCCTTCCATGACAGATTTGCCTGTTTGGAAAAAATCGTGATTCCCCGCGCCCGTTCAAGCGCAAAGTGATCCAAAAGCGTATCCCCGTGATCCACCCTGCCGGGTTTTCTCAACTCGCCCGCCGTATACAGCATCGCCTCCGAGAGCGTCGTCTTTCCCGCGTCAACATGAGCCAACAGACCGACGCAGATACTTTTTGTCCGTTTCCCTTCCTTTGTCTGTCCGCCCATGGCAGAACCTCCCTTCTGATAAAAAACGCTTGACATTTTTTTAAAATCCCCTTATAGTGACTTTCAGCAATCGATTGCACGAAAAAACAATGACATAACAGACCGCTAGGGGAGCACATCGCTGAGACTGTAAGACTTTGTCTTCTGACCCTCATTACTTGAACCGGTTAATGCCGGCGTAAGGAAGCATACGCAGACGGACTTTTGTTCTGTCTGCAGCCGCGTTTTTTTGCGCGGAAACGGTGTGGTTCCTCCTTAGCAGAATAAGGAGGATTTTTTTATGAACAAAACAAAAATACTGGTGGAAGGCGCCGCCATGGTCGCCCTCGCCACCGTCTTAAGCTTTATCCGCGTATTCAAGCTGCCCTGGGGCGGCTCGATCACCCTTCTCTCCATGCTGCCGATCGTCCTCTTTGCCATCCGCCGTGGAACAGGCGCAGGACTGATGACCGCTTTCGCTTATTCCCTCGTCCAGTTCGCGCAGGGCGTCATGGACGGCATCTTCGGCTGGGGACTGACCCCCGGGATGCTCATCGCCTGCATCTTCCTCGATTACATCGGCGCGTTTACCGTTCTCGGACTCGCCGGACTCTTCCGGAAAAAAGGACTTCCCGGGCGGATCGGCGGTATCGTCCTCGCCGTCGGGCTTCGTTTTCTGATGCACTTTTTGAGCGGCGTTGTCATCTGGCACAGCTTCGGTGAGCTCTGGAGCGGCTTTTCCACGGAAAACTCCGTCCTCTACAGCCTTGTCTACAACGGCTGCTACATGCTGCCCGAGCTGCTCTTTACGGTCGCCGGCGCAGTCGCGCTCTTAAAGGTTCCTCAGACAAAGCGCTTTCTGCTCTCAGAGGACTAACCCTAAGCTTCAATGCCCTGATACCGTTCCAGCCGGAAGGAATACAACAGCTTCTCCCTGACGGGCTTTCCCGTTAGCTTCGTCAGAGCCTCGCTGTAGTAATCAAGCTGCGTCTCATAACGGTTAAACAGCTCCTGCATGGAGGACACGGCATCCGTCTTGTAATCCAAGAGCACGATGCCGCCGTCCTCCTCAAAAAAGACGTCAATGATTCCCTGGATCAGCACGGTCTCCGTCTCCGGAAACTTCTCATTCAGCCGCGACGCACTCACCCCCATGACGAAGGGCTGTTCGCGGCAGAGTCTGCCCTCACGCTGCGCCAGCAGCATCCGGTAGGCAAGCTCCGTTTCCAGAAATTTCAACAGCTTCTCCGGGTTCACCGCCTCCGCATACTCTTTTTTCAGCCGTCCTTCCTCCTGTTCCCGCAGCAGAAAAGCATTCAGGCTCTCCTTCGCCCGCTCCGAACAAAACCGCTCTCTGTAAACGCCGTAGCCGTCCTGCGCCGTTCCCCCCAAAGCCGCATACAGCGCATCGAAATCCAAAAGCTCCATCACGCGATGGTAGGCGCTTCCCCTGACCGCGCCGCTAACCTTCTCTTCCCCGCGCCGAAAGGCAGGGATATACGGCTGTATCTCCTTTTCCTCAAAGGCATGGTATGCCGCCTCGTCCTGATCCGCCATCGCCGCGAGCTTCAGCTCCGAAACCGTCGTCTTCGTATACAGCCCCGCAAGGCTTTCAAACGCATACGTTTCCGCCAGTCTGCTCCTCAGCTTTTCCAGCGCTTCCCTGTCGCAACGCTCCGCAGAAAGCTCCAGCAGGCGCTCCCTGCCCGCCGACGCGAGGTTATCCCGAAACGTCTCCGCCGCCGTCATCGTCTCATCCCACAGCGACACGCGGATACAGACTTCCTTCAGCACCGGCATCAGGAAATCCAGATAACAGGCGCTCTCGATAAAATCCGAATACAGCAGCCGTCCGCCGTCCGCCGTCTCCCACTTATCTGCCGCATTTTCGAGCGTCGCCGTCAGAATCAGCTTTTCCCGCGCGCGCGTCATCGCGACGTAAAGGACGCGCAGCTCCTCCGAAAGGCTCTCCTCCTTGAGCTTTTCCGCGATCACGTTCCTTCTGAGGGTACGGTTGCGGATCCGCTTTTTCGGATCGACATAATCCGTTCCCAGACCAAGATCCATGTCAAGGATCATCGGACGGTTGACATCCTGCATGTTGAAACGCTTGCTCAAGCCCGCGACAAACGTCACGGGAAATTCCAGACCCTTGCTCTTATGGATACTTAAGATCCTGACGACATCCGCATTCTCATCCGACATTCCCGCCTCGCCGTAGTCCACGTCATACTTTTCCAGCTGCTCCATGTAACGGATAAAATGAAACAGACCGAAATAGCTCGTCTTCTCGAAATCCGAGGCACGCGTCAAAAGCATTTCCACATTCGCACGCCGCTTTTCTCCCGCAGGGAGCGCCGTGACATAATTCAGATAGTCAAAATCCGTAATCAGGCGCGTTAAAAGCTCACGCACCGGAAGATATACGGTCAGTCTGCGGTATTTCCGGATCCGCTCCAGAAACGCCGCCGTCTTCGCCCGCAGACCGGAAAACGTATCCTGTCCGTCCGCCGCAGGGACCCGCGCTTCACCCGCTCCCGCTTCCGGAACCGCTTCCGCTCCGCCCGATGCAAAGGCTTCCGCCGCTGCGTACAGGGTTCCCTTCCTGCTCCGGCTGCGGAGCAAGGCGATCTCCTCCTCCGTAAAGCCGCCGAATAAGGACTTCATCACGCAAAACAGCGGAATGTCCTGCAGCGGATTGTCCAGCACGCGCAGAAGCTGCAGAAGCTCCTGTACCTCCGTCGCGCTGAAATACCCTGTCTTTGACGTGATATAGACGGGAATCCCTTCCTTTTCCAGCTCCTCCTGAAAGACCTCATCCCAGCCGCTGTTCGTCCGGAGTAAGATCACCATGTCCGAATACCGCACGGGGCGCAGCTTCCCGTCTTCCTTATCCGTGACCTGAAACGTCGCCTTCAGCTGACGGATCTTTGCGGCGACGGTCTTTGCCTCGAGCTGCCGCGCATTCAGTCCGGACGCTTCGGACGGCTTTTCGATCAGCAGCAGCTCGCTTTCATTTTCCGCGCTTTCCGGATAGACCGCGCCCGGATACAGTGCCGCCCGCTCATCATAGTCAAGTCCGCCGATCTGTCCGCTCATGATCCGGGAAAACACATCATTCACCGCATCCACGACCTCCCTGCGGCTGCGGAAATTCCTCGCAAGATCGATCCGCTGTCTGTCGCCCTCTCCCGCCGTATACGAATGATATTTCTCTAAAAACAGCTCCGGTCTGGCGAGACGGAACTTATAAATACTCTGCTTGACATCCCCGACCATAAAACGGTTAAACCGCCCCCCGCTCTCTCCGGAGACCGCTTCGAGAAGATACTCCTGTACCAGATTGCTGTCCTGATATTCATCGATCAGGATCTCCGCAAAATGCTCTCTGTATTCCAGCGCAACACCGCTCGGAACGGACACCCCGTTCTCCCGCTTCAGCAGGATCTTCAGCGCGAAATGCTCCATGTCGTTAAAATCGATCACCTTTCTGTCGCGCTTTTTCTCCGCCAGCCTTCTCTCAAAGTCCAGCGTCAGGTCAATCAGCGTACAGACAGGCTTCCCGCATGCCGCCGACTGCCCGGCAAGTAGCTCCGGGGGCGTCGCAAAAAATCTGTCCGCGAACGTCTTCACGCTCTTCTTTATCTCCGCGCGTAAGGAAGACGCAAGCTCCCGCTTTATGGGGCTGACGGTCTCATCCTTCTTTGAGGAGAGCCGCCCGAACGTGACGGCGGGAAGATATGCCGCATACGCTTCCAAGGTATCGCAATGCGCAAGCCGCTCCAGCTGCTCCAGCTCGCCGTCTACCGTCTCCCCGTACATATAAGGGCCGTCCGGCTCCTCGCAGATCCTGCGCACCCGCTCCAGCTTTTCCTTCCAGCCCGCAGCCATCGCCCCAAGATGCGCCGTCAGCCAGACCCCGCAGCTGCTTTCGGAAAGCGCCTCCACAGTCGCCGGCGCATAATCCTTCCGCCGCTCCTCCAGCCATTCCTCCGGCCAGGGAAATCCGGACGCATAGCGCGACAGATTCAGGATATGCTGCTCTAACGCGCTCTCCCCGGCGCCCGGACAGAAAAATTCCACACATTCCCGAAACGTCTCCCCGCCGGAAGCATAGGAATCCTCAAACAGCTCCTCCAATACCTCTTCCCGCATCAGCCTGACCTCGCCCTCATCCGCAATGCGAAAGGCGGGATCCAGTCCGATCTCGTTAAAATGATTTTTTAATAGGAAGAGACAGAAGCTGTCGATCGTCGTAATCTGCGCATTGTGTAACAGCGCCGTCTGTCTCTGGATATGAACGGAATCGGGATTCTGCTCGAGCCTCGCCGCAATCCCCGCCGCGATCCGCTCGCGCATCTCTGCCGCCGCCGCATTGGTAAAGGTTACGATCAGCAGTCTGTCGATATCGACCGGCTGCGTTTCATCGCAGACACGACTCACGATCCGCTCGACCAGCACCGCCGTCTTTCCGCTGCCCGCCGCCGCAGATACCAGAATGTTGCAGCCCCGCAGATCAATGACCCTTTGCTGCTCCGGTGTAAATGCTATTGCCATCTGTCCGCCTCCTCTGCCATTTTTTCCAGTGCCTCTTCCTTTCCAAGCTCCGCAAGCTTTCTCTTTTCACATCCCGGCATCGACGGTTCAAAGCCGCAGACATGGCGGTAAGCACACCATGTACAGGCATCCTCGCTCCCCTTTTCATAAGGATTCAGCGCAATGCTTCCGCCGAGAATCTCCCTGCCAAGACCGACAAGCTTTTCAGTCACATAAGCCGACACCGTTTTCAGCTGCTCCCCTGTCAGCAGGGAAGAACGCGCGCTGAAGCTCCCGTCTTTCTTTCGCTCCACAGGGATCACCTCAGACTTTGTCTCCATCTCTCCGTCCAGCCGCTCCACGATCCCCGGCTCGCTGCTGACGACACCGTTCATCCGAAGCTGAGACAGCAGCTGCTGCTGAAGCGCTTCTTCCGTCAGCTCCTCCGCCGTCTCCACGACCGGATCATCGACATGATAATATAACAGCGCCGCCGGAACGATCTCCTTGTCCGGAAACCGTTTTGCCTCGACCTCGAGCGCCGCATTCATATAGACGACAAGCTGTAACTGTAACCCGTAATACAATGCCGCCAGATCGAAATGCCTGTCCCCGGATTTATAATCCACGACCTTGACAAATACCTGATCCTTTTCCCCGCAGAGATCAATCCGGTCGATCCGCCCCTTAAGACGCATACGCTCCTCGCCGGAAAGCGCGACATTCACGCTTTTCAAATCGTCCGTAAACCGAAACGACAGCTCATAGGCATCCGGAACAAAGCTCCCCTTGCGCAGCTGCTTCTGCATGGTGAGCACCGTCCGCGTCAGAATCCGCTCCATCCGCGTAACGGCATATTCGTTCCGCGCACTGCTGTACAGCACGGTATCCCCGTAGACGGCGGCAAGGCTCTCCATCGCCGCATGGATTTCCCTCTCTGCAAATTCCTCCGAAAACTCAAACCATGTCAGATTATTTTCTGCAAGTTTTCCTGCAAACTGCTCCAAAACCGTATGGTAAACATTACCCATGTCTTTTTTTTCAAACGAAAACTCCTCGCGCTCCTTCAGCGTCAGTCCGTATTGCAGAAAATGCCTGTAGGCACAGGCGGCAAAGGTCTCCAGCCTTGAGACGCTGTTCTCGAGATGCTTTCCGTAAAGCGCCTCGGCAACGACTGCCGAAAGCCCGCTCTCCCGATAGCGCCGGAATGCCGCGCGGCGCAGAAAATCCCGCTTTTCCCCGTTCTCTTCGCCCGCAAACGCCGTATAGAGGGTAAAAATCTCCCGCTCCTTTTCGGACGGCAATGTGCCGCCCGCAAACTCGCGCAGTCCTTCTGCAAGATATCCTGCACCTTCCCTTGCCGTGACAATCTGCTCCAACGGACTGATCCGCTCCGGATATTCAACGGCAATTTCCGGAAACAGCTTCTTTACCGTGTCGATCAGATAAGCCGGGCGCAGACTTTTTCCCGCACTGTTGATCTTGGAATACCCGAGATAGAGCCTGTGGGACGGCTTTGTCATGTTTAAGTAGAGATAAAGCCGCTGGATGAACATCTGCTGTCTCGGCCCGGGCGCAAGCTCCGGCTCGGATTCGCGCAGAAACTCTCTGTCCATATCCGAGATAATGCCGCCCTTGGACGCATTTTTCGGAATATTGCCGTCGTTTACGCCTAAGAAAAACAGCGCCTTTACCTGCTTTAAGCGCGTCCGCTCCATATCGCCGACAAGCACTCTGTCCACGTTCTGCGGGATCGTTCCCACCTTGATCTCGCAAAAGCCCGCCTCAAGGATGTCCGAAAATTCCCGCAGGGAAATCTCCTCATCTCCGAGAAGCGCATAAACCTGTTCCAAAAGCTCCATGATCAGGCGATAGATCTGCGCATACTCCCGCGCGCGGGAAAGCTCTCCCGCCTCCGTAAATTCCGCCTCATACGCCGCCAGCTTCTCCTGCACCCTGTTCTGTACCAGAAAATCATACAGCCTGTCGCAGAAGTCCTTTGCCTTTTCCCTTCCGTTCATCCGGAGCATCGCGGTCTGTTCCAGCAGCCGCTCCCTGATCCCGTTGAGCGCGTCCGCCTCCTCCGCCGACATCTCATCCGGTCTGCGGGTAAACAGACGGCTGTAGGCGCGATACCCCCTGACCCCTGTCCGGATAACGTAATTTTCCAAAAGATCCGCCTCCTCCGGCAGGATATCCGAAAGTCCGCTGCGCAGATAATGGAAAACGGCATCATACGAAAAATCCTTCAGATACAGCTCCAGCGCACTCTTAATATATTCCGTCATGGGATTTAAACAGATGCCCCGCGTCCGGTCGATAAAGCAGGGAATCTCCATCTTCGCAAACTCCGTCTCCACATAGGGCGCGTACCCCTCGAGGTCGCCCATGATGACCGCGATATCCCGATAGGCAAGCCCCGCATCACGCGTCAGTCTGCGGATGAATAACCCCGTCTGATGCACCTCATCCCGTGGCGTTGTCGTCTCGAAGATATGGATTTCCTGCTGCTTCTCCTCATAAGGCAGGACAGGATACCGAAACAGCCTCCGCTGCAGATGCAAAAGGCTCTGCGGTTTCGTTCCCTCCCCTGCAAAGCTGTCCTTTCCCCGCTCCACACCCGCTTCCTTCGCAAGCCGTACAAGCTGTGCCACCGTTTTCTGCGTCAGTGAAAAAAGCGCCTGCTCGCCGTCCTGTCTGTACGGATCCTCACCCCCGCCGAGCGTCAGCGTGACAATGACCTCCCCGCAAAGCCGCATCAGCTCCCTTATGACGCGGTTCTGGATCGGCGTAAAGCCCGTAAACCCGTCAAATACGACAACGCTCCCCGGAAGCAGCTTTGAGCAGGAAAGAGAGCGGCAGAGCACGTCCAGCGTTTCTTCCTTTGTGATAAAATTACCTTCCGTATACGCCTGAAAGCCCTGATACAGCGTCTTTAAATCCTTCAGCTTCTGTACCAGCGCGCCGCGCTTATCCGCAAACAGGATCAGCCTTTCCACATCCTCCGCACCGATCCCGTACTGCATAAACTCCGAGATCACGCTTTTCACCTCATGGATATATCCCTGTCTGCTTAAGAAGCTCCCCAGGACGGGAAGCTGCTCCTGAAGTCCCGCCGCAACCCGCTGTAGGACAAGGCTCTTCCCCGTATCGTCCAATACGGGAATGTCCGCCCCGCCGACCTCCTCCATGATACGGTGATGCAGTCTGCCGAAGCTTAAGACGTCAATATTCAATATGCCGCCCTGCCCGCTTTTCTCTACCAGTTCCTTCTGCGTCTGCATCGTAAACTGATCGGGTACGATAATGAAGAAATTCTGCTCCGGATGCTCCGCCGCACGCCGGATGATCTCTTCATAAACCGCGACACTCATTTCCTCCCCGGAAGGACCAAATACAAATCTCAGACTCATTGTCCGCTACCTCTCTACTCATAAATCGCCGTAAAGCCGCTCTCCCCGGCAACCGTCGGAATCTCCTTTGTCTCAATGCTGTCAATGACGATATAATCGCTCCTGTTGATCATGATCAGCATCCGGTCGATCGCTCCCGCCGCGCCCTGCGCCTCCATCACGACCGAGCCGTCCCACTCATTCCTGACCCAGCCCGTGATGCACATGCCCCGCGCCGCATACTTTGCCCGCGTCCGGAAGCCGACTCCCTGTACCCTTCCCGTAAACCGGAAACGTTTTCTTACCATACCGTTTTTGCTCCTTTCGCCATCATAAGTATACCTTACTCTGCTTGCACTTTCCAGAGGGAAATGATACACTGTTCGCAGCATCCCCCACAGGAAAGGAGTCCCTATGAAACCCTTAGAAAACCTGAAACGTAAAAAACTCTTTTTATTTGATATCGACGGCACGCTCGCCGTCGGCGATACCCTGTTCGACGGCAGCGCTAAACTGCTCTCCTACATTGACCGCATCGGCGGCAGGGCGTATTTTATCACGAATAATTCCACAAAGAGCGGCGCTGATTACGTCGATAAATTCCGCACCGCCTTTCATCTGGAGACGACCGAGGAGCAGTTTATCACCTCCGGTTTTATGACGCTGCGGTTTTTGAAGGAACATTATGCGGACAAAAAAATCTTTGTCCTCGGAACGGCTTCCTTCCTCGCGGAGCTGCGAAAAAACGGACTTACCGTCACCGAGCTTCCGGAGCCTGACATCGCCTGTGTCGTCGCCGCCTATGACAGCGAGCTGACCTATGAAAAGCTCTGCCGTGCATCCGAGGCGCTCTTAACGACGGACGTTCCCTTCTACGGTACAAACCCCGATCTGCGCTGTCCGATCGGCTTCGGCTTTATCCCGGACTGCGGCGCGATCTGCGACATGCTCACCGCGACGACGGATAAAAGACCGGTTTACCTCGGCAAGCCAAACCGCGAGGTTGTCGATCTCTGTCTCGCGCTATCCGGCTTTTCCGCAGAAGAAACCCTCGTCGTCGGCGACCGCCTCTATACGGATATCGCCTGTGGCATCAACGGAGAGGTCGATACCTGCGTCGTCTTTACAGGGGAGGCTGTGCCCGCAGACCTCGCGGATACCCCTTACCCTGCAGACTACGCGTTTTCCAACATAAAAGAGCTTCTGATGCACTGCACCAAAAGCTCTTAAGCTCTCAATCATGAATGGACTTTTCGATGATACCGATGCCCAGCGGATACGGTCCCGTATGCACGGCAATCGTCGCGCCGATCTGATACAGCGGGATCTCTCCGACCGCATATCCGTGACTACGAAGCATCTCCACAACGCTGTCGCGGTACTGCTTTCCCTCTTCCTCGTCATAGCCGAACCCGACCGCAAGGCTGTAGGTATCAATTGCCCCGCCCCGCTCCTTCAGATAATCCAGCAGCAGCGCCTTCGCCTTATCCGTACTGCGCTTCCTTCCCCTGCCGATCCCGGAAGGGTAAATCTCGCCCTTTTTCAGCGTGATGATCGGGCGGATATCCAGAACGCTCCCCGCGAGCGCGCCAACCTTACCGATCCGTCCGCCGTGCTTTAAATATTCCATATTCCCGACCGTAAAAAAGATCCTGCCCGTACTCTTGATCTCCTCCAGTCTCTCAACCGTCTCCCGGTAGCTTTTTCCCGCTTCCTTCATACGGACCGCCTCGAGGACGAACTGCCCCTGGAGCACCGTGTTCACCGTCGCGTCGATCACCGTGATCTCCGCGTCCGGGTACTCTTCTAAAAGAAGCTCTCTCGCATTTACCGCAGACTGCATGGAGCCGCTGAACTTCGTCGTGATACAGATACAGATGATGGGAAGCTTCTGCTTTACAAAGGGCAGAAACGCATCCGCGTAATCCTGTGAGGACGGCAGGGAGGACTTCGGATAAACGCCCTTTTTATCTACCATCTCCTGATAAAATTCCCGGATCCCGATCTCTTCCTTCTCCTTCAGATAATGCTCCTCGTCAAAGGAAACGTAAAAGGGCACAACCGTTATATTTTTCTCTTCCGCAAGCTCTGTCGGCAGATCGCAGGAACCGTCACTGATAATATGGAACGTCTCGCTCATAAAAAATCCTCTCATCATCTACTTTTTACGCCGCCCTTGGATATCATTTCCTCTTTTCAGATACCGTATACGCCCGAACGACTTATTCAGCGTATCATATTCCGTCTTTCATTTCAACCTTTTTTAGACTTCAGAATCGGATTTTATAGTTTTTTAATCTTTTTAAAGTAGTTTTCATAACCACGTTATCACAACAGCTCCAGCCGCACAAAACGCAGCTTCCCGATCCGCAGAACATCCCCCGTCTGCACAGGCTCCTCCGGCTTTTCAACACGGCTTCCGTTCTTTTTTACGCCGCCCTGCGCGATCAGCCGCCGAAACTCCGCGCCGCTTGCGATCACTCCTGCGCTGATGAGCGGTCTGACACAGTCTAAAAGATTTCCCCGCTCCGCGACAACCTGAAGCACGTCCGCCTCCTCCGGCGTCTGCCGGTTCGTGAACGCCGTCAGGAAAAAGCGTTCCGCCTCCGCCGTATCCGCCGCACTGTTGTAAAGCCCCGTAATCGTCTTTGCGAGCAGCAGCTTGGCGTCCCGCGGATTACTGCCGTCCGCGAGCTGCTCTCTGATCCCGTCCAGCTCCTCCGGCAGAATATCCGTCGCCAGCTCGAAATACTTTACGATCAGAAAGTCCGGTATCTGCATCACCTTTGTAAACATCGTCCGCGCATCCTCATGGATGCCGATATAATTTCCGAGGCTCTTGCTCATCTTTTCGACGCCGTCCGTTCCCTCGAGGATCGGCAGAAACAACGCCGCCTGACTTTCCATCCCCATGTCCTTCTGAAGACTGCGCCCCATCAGAATGTTAAAGGTCTGATCCGTTCCGCCCAGCTCAAGATCCGCCTCCAGCACCACAGAATCATACGCCTGCATCAGCGGGTAAAAGAATTCATGCAGCCCGATCGGCGTATTGCTGCGGAAACGGTTCTTAAAATCATCCCGCTCCAGCATCCGCGCGACCGTGATTGTCGAGGCAAGCTTTAAAACCTCGTCCAGCCTTAACAGCTCCAGCCATTCCCCGTTGTAGCGCACCTGTGTCTTTTCTCTGTCAAGGATATGGAAGATCTGCTCCTGATAGGTCAGCGCGTTCGCCATGACCTCGCTGTCCGTCATCGCCCTTCTTCCCTTGCTCTTTCCGGTCGGATCGCCGATCTTTCCCGTAAAATCCCCGATGACGATCACGATATTATGACCGAGATCCTGTAACTGCTTCAATTTTCTGAGCGCAACCGCGTGTCCGAGATGAATGTCCGGCGCGCTCGGATCCATGCCGAACTTGACCGTCAGCGGCTTTCCATCCCGCAGACTGCGCCGCAGCTTTTCCGCAAGCTCCTCCTCTCCGATCAGCTCCGCCGCACCCTGCCGGATCACGCGCATCTGATGCCTTACCTGTTTTTCCAGTTCCTTTTCGTCTGTCATGCCTTCATCCTCTCTTTTCCTGCGACCGCCGTAAGCCCGACCGCACACGTTTTTGACAGAAGTCTGCGGCATATCACATACCGCCCGGCAGACACCGGATCCGCCATGCCGCTCCTATGCTGTCAGCTGCCGCATGCCGGGCAGACCGCTCAGGTAATCCTTAGGTCATTTCCGCATGATTCACCGCAGCAAAAAAGCTCCCGTCCTGTCAAAAGGACGAGAGCTTACATCTCGTGGTACCACCTGTTGTTCACAGACAGCTCACACTGTCTGCCTCTTCGGGTACGGCTTATCTTACAGCTTATACCCTAGCACGATAACGGGTGCGGGAACCGTCGCAGCCTACTGTCCGCTTACGCGAAATTCGGTGCGAAGCTCAAAGATGTATTCACACAAGGCTTCCCATGCGCCTCTCATCAGCCGGCTGCTTTCTGTATGCTCCACAATGTGCTACTTCTTCTTATCATTGCCTTCTTGGTAATATTTACTTTTTCTGCATTATAGCCGTTCCACCGCCGTCTGTCAAGCGCTATTTTTGCGCTTTCTGCGTTGAGAAATGAATTTAAAAACAATTCAATCAGATTATTGTCTTGTGTGCAGAACAATAATTGGGTATAATTGTTTTGTGGATTGGAGGGAGCATCATGAACAGAGATACCTTAAAACAGATTATGGTTGATCAAAAAGATATCTATTTGAATAACCCATTAATTGCCAGGCATTATCCTTTAGAGGAAAATGTAAACTATTGCTTCGTCGGAATCAGAAGAACCGGCAAATCTTATATGATGTATCAACAAATCAAAACACTTCTCGATAAAGGTATACCCTTATCTCAAATCGTCTATGTGAATTTCGAAGATGAACGTCTTTTAGAAATGACATCGGATGACTTAAATACGATTCTGGAAATCGGTTTGGAATTATCCGGAATCCAAAATAAACCTTATCTGTTTCTTGATGAAGTTCAAAACATCGACGGATGGGAAAAATTCGTGCGCAGAATTGCAGATATGAAATATAAAATAAGCATTACCGGAAGCAACAGCAAAATGCTCAGCAGCGAAATTGCGTCCACGTTGGGCGGACGTTTTATGATAATGATGATATATCCGTATTCGTTTGCCGAATATCTGGTTGCAAACGGTAAGGAAAAAAATTATCCGGATACCATGAGTACACGTGATAAAGCCGATGTACTTGCGCAATATCATGAATATGTAACCTTCGGTGCTTTCCCTGAACTGGTGGAAATCAAAAACAAAAGAACCTTTTTAAGCAGTATCTATCAGACAGTCTACCTTGGCGATATTATCACAAGAAATAAAATCACGAATGATTTCGCTGTCAGGCTGTTATTAAAGAAAATCGCAGAATCCATGACCAGACCTTTATCCTTTACCAGATTAACCAACATTGTAAAAAGTGCCGGAACCTCCCTCGGAAAGCAGACTGTAATCAACTATGTAGGATACATGA
>CAZVWN010000018.1:12363-22918 GCA_964631065.1 uncultured Acetatifactor sp. | reverse complement strand
AAATGTTTTAGCTTCAAAAATTTTTCTTGCCTTTATCGTTCAAACGGAGTATAATACACTTCGGAACGGGGATATAGCTCAGCTGGGAGAGCGACGCGTTCGCAACGCGTAGGTCAGGGGTTCGAGTCCCCCTATCTCCATCGCAGCCGGACACCGGGTCTGATACAAAGCGTATCGGAACGGTGTCCGTTTTTTTGCGTTTTTGAAAGGAAGCCCGAAGCCGACGGGCAAAAGCATCAAAGCAATTCCGCCATATACAGCGGCAAGTGAATTATCCCGTCTTTTACCATCACATCTTTGGTATAAAGAATATAGGAGTTACCTATAACGGATGAAAATTGCTTCCGAAATTTATCAAGAGAAGAATGCGAACGATAGTTTCCGGACTTCACCTCCACGGGTGAAATCTTCTTTCCTTCCGTAATCAGGAAGTCAATCTCCATGTTATTCTCGCGTTTCTGACTGTCGGAACGGGAGTAAAAATACAGCCGCTCCCTGTGCAGACGGAGCATCTGCGCAACGACATTTTCCATGAGCATTCCCTCGTTAATATTCAGTCTGTCAAAAAGAATGGCGCGGTAAAGCTCGTTGTCGGTATACTTTTTATCCCGGAAGGTATGGGTGACAAGAAGACCCGTGTCTGCCATATAACATTTTTGCGTTGTATGATCCGCGCTCAGCGCAAGACCGACATGAGGATCCGTGGCATTGAAGCAGGTATTAACGACCATTGCCTCGTTAAGCCAGATAAAAGAGTCCTCAAATGTCCTGAAGCGCGCCTGCTTCCCGAGCGAAGAAAGTCTGTATTTCTTCTCCTTTTTAGAGAGCTGCCCCGGGATACCGTCAAACACGGCAAAAACCTTATCCTCGTAACCCTCCGCAAACTTTGCGACATCGTCGCGGTACAGCTTCAGAATGCGTCGTCTGGCGACATCGGATGCCTCAAAATCTTTGCCGTCGATATAGGCAAGCACGGACTGCGGCATGCCGCCCACAAGAACATACTGGCGAAAATCGTTCATAATCTTACGGTGAAGAGCAGCGCCGAGCGGTGTCCTTGTCTCAAAGCAATGCCTGATCAAAGGATAGGTTGCTTCATCTCCCATTGCCCAAAGAAATTCTTCAAAGTCAAGCGGAAACATTTCAAGGTGCTCCTCTTCAGAGGGAATGATGATATCCTGCACATTCTTCTTCAGACGGATCAGCGAACCCGTTTCCAGATAATCAAATCTTCCGTCGGCAACGAGATATTTGATAAGCTGTCTTGCTCTTGGATATTGCTGCACCTCGTCAAAGATAATCAACGACTCGCGTCTGTAGAGAGCGGTAGAATAAAACGCCGCAAGCTTTGCAAAAAACAAATCGAGATCAGCGCTGTCGTTGACAAACAGATCAAGAACATCCCGGGGCGCTTTCCCGAAATCAATCAAAATATAACTTTTATACTCATTCCCGGCAAACTCTTCCGCAATAAAGCTTTTGCCGACACGGCGCGCGCCGTCAAGCATCAGCGCGGTCGCGCCGTTGCTGCTTTTCTTCCATGCAACAAGTTCATCATAAATTTTTCTTCTCAGCATATCAGTCGCTCCTCCTGTTGACAGTATATCCCCTTATGCCTCTATTATAACACAGGAATCACGAAAGTGCAGGTTGAATTTATGGATTTTTGCACGAAAGTGCAAGTTCAGAAGCTTCGGTTTTGCACGAAAGTGCAGGTTCAGAAGTTTCGTTTTTGCACGAAAAAGCAGGTTCGCGAATAAAACCCACGTAAAAAAGCGGCTACAGATCTCTCTGTAACCGCTTTTTCCTATGAGCGGAGATGATGGGATTTGAACCCATGCGCCGGGAGACCCGACCTACCGGATTTCGAATCCGGACCCTTCAGCCACTTGGGTACATCTCCATGCGATCTGCAACCGCTTCTCTATTCTATAGTATTTTCAGAAGTTTTGCAAGCCTTTCTTCTCACCTTTTCGCTGCCGCCGCAAAAAACGCCCTCTGTATGCAAAAAACTGCCGTCCTGTGAAATCCCGCAGGGCGGCAGTTCTTGTCATTTTCTAAAGAAGCCGTTGCCGGAGCTTACTTCCAAGCGTTGTACTGGCTCTGGAACTCAGCGAGAACATCCTGATATCCTGCCTCATCCAGTGCTGCCTGGTATGCAGCGATCGTGGAATCTACGTCTGCGGAAGCAACGCCGCCGTTCTCAAGAGCGAAGCCGTACTGCTCGAATACGGTCTGGCATGCAGCGTACTTGTCAGCTACAGGCGTCTTGTCGAAACGGAAGCCTGCTGCGCAGGAGGTGTTAGCGCCGCCGTTGAAATCCTTGTACAGATCAGCCTTGTTGTCGGGCTCGTTGGACAGAGGGGTTACAACCGTAGCGGAAGCGGACTCCCACATGGAGTGGTTGTACTTACCGTTGTCTGTCTGTGTTACCTTACCGTCGGACTCATAGTTGAAGTCCTCGCCCTCGATACCGAAGGTATAGAGATCAGCAAGCTTGCTGTCCGTGTAAAGCAGACCCATAAAGTCGATACAAGCCTTCGCCTGCTCCTCTGTGCTGTTTGCGGTTACGCAGTAGCAGGAGCCGAGTGCGGATGTGGAGTGTGCCCATCTGTCCGTGATGGCAACCATCGCAACGTCCTGACCGTAACGGCTGTTTGCCTCAGCATTTACCGGGATATCCGTCCACCAGGAAATCGCCCAATCCTGTGTCTGTGTCGTGGTATCGGTCGTGGTCTTGGTTACATCATCCTCAGAGATGTATCCTGCCTCTGCCCACTTCGCCATCAGGTCGCAGAACTCCTTGTACTCAGGCGTCTGGATGACATTGACAACCTCGTTGGTATCTCTGTCAACAGCAACCCAGTTAGAGGTAGCGTCAGCCGTGAAGAAGTCAAAGCTGTTGATGTAATATCTGTAGAACATTGCCGTCTTCTGGGTCAGGAAGGGATACTTTAAGCCTTCGCTCTTCGCATCAGCCAGCATGGGCTCGATGTCAGCCAGCGTCTTTACGGAAGAAAGATCCCAGCCGAACTTGTCAACCAGCTCCTGACGGAACATCAGATCGTAGCCTTCTACATTATCCTTGTAAACAGGGATGAAGTAGTTTCTGCCGTTGTACTTTGTTGCCTCCCACTGTCCTGCATCCATGGAGTTGTACAGATCCGTTCCGGGAAGCAGATCCGTGATGTCATATACCGCATTCTGAGGTACCAGATCGTTTGTGCCGATCGTGGACTCCCAGGAAGCCGTCCAGAGCAGATTGATCTCCTTGTTTGCCAGAGACGTATTTGCCTTGTCGGTGTACTCACCGGAACCGATATCGGTCAGGTTGATCTTTACATTGATCTTGTCAGCGATATACTCGTTGATCGCATCCTCAACCTTCTTTACCTGACTGGAATCAGGCGTTGCAAGGTTAAAGGTTGCTCTTGTGACATTGATGACTACCTTGCCATCCTCCGTCGTGCTGTTAGAGCTTGCGGAGTTGCCGCAGCCTGTCAGCATTCCTGCTGCCATGGCAGTAACCAGCAGCGCAGATAATAATTTTTTCTTCATTTGGTATAAACCTCCCTTGTTTTTTATATTCTCAAGAGCCGCGCACCATGCGCCGACCCGGAATATCGTATTTTTTAACCCTTTACGGAGCCTACCGTCAGTCCCTTGATGAAATACTTCTGGAAGAAGGGATAGACAACCATGATCGGTCCGATGACAACGATAACGGTCGCCATCGTCGCAGAATACTGCGGGATCGTTCCGCCCATCGCCGCCCTCGCGGACGCGGGTACGTTGGAGTTGTTGAGCAGGAACTCGATGCTCTTCTGGATATTTACCAGCAGCAGCTGCAAAGGCTTCTTATTATCCGACTTTATGTACAGCAGTGCGTTCTGCCAGTCGTTCCAGAAGGTCGTCGCCATCATGAAGCCGACCGCCGCGAGCGAGGGCTTCAAAAGCGGAAGCGTGATCTGGAAGAACGTCCGGTACTCTCCCGCGCCGTCGATCTTCGCCGCCTCCATCAGCTCCGCAGGAATGCTGTTCGCGATATAGGTTCTTAAGATGATAACATTCATCGTCGTCACGCACAGCGGCAGGATCAGCAGAAGCAGACTGTCCTTTAGGTTGTAGTAAGAGGGCGACGTATAAATAATGTAACAGGAGAGCTGACCGCCGCTGAACAGCATCGGGATCAGCAGATACACGGAAAGGAATTTAGAAAGTCGAAATTCCTTCCGGCTGATCGCATACGCAAACATGGACATGATCAGCAGTCCGAAGAGCGTTCCGGCAACCGTAATGAAAATCGTTACGCCGTAGGAGATCAGCAGCTGTTCGCCATATCTCAATACGGAATTCATACCGTCAAGCGACCATTTCTCCGGCCAGAAGCTGAAGCCGTTCTGCGTAATCGCTTTTTCATCCGTAAACGCCGCGATAAATACTAACAGGATCGGCAGCGCACAGAACAGTGTATACAGCAGAAGGAAAAAGCCTAAAACGTACTGCCCGATTCCCTTTCTTTCCCTTCTGGAGGGAGCCAGATCCGCATTTTTCATCTTCTTTGTCTTACCCATCTCAATCTCCTCTCCTTAGAACAGGGAATCTTCCGGCGAGATCTTTCTCACCAAACCGTTTGCAAACAGCATCATCAGCAGTCCGACAACCGACTGGAAAAGGGTCGTCGCGGAAACGAAACCGTAGTTCGGATTCTTAAAGATCGCATGGAGTACATACGAGTCGATAACCTGCGTCGTGGAGTACAGGGTTCCGCTGTCTCTTGTTACCTGATAGAACAGACCCGTATCGGAACGCATGATATTACCTACCGAGAGCAGGAGCATAACCGTAATCATCGGTACCAGCGCCGGCAGCGTGATATGTCTGATCTGCTGCCACTTGTTTGCGCCGTCGATCTCCGCCGCCTCGTAAAGCTCCGTGTCGATACCGGAGAGAACGGACATATAGAGAACCGAGCCGTAGCCCACGCTGTTCCACATCTTTACGACCGTCAGGATGATCGGCCAGAGGGAAGCCGTGGTATAAAACTTTACATTCATGCCCAGCGCGTTGTTCAGGATACCCGTGTCGGTACTGATAAACGCGTATACGATAAACTGTACCGCCGCATAGGAGATAAAGACGGGAATGATCATGATCGTCTGCATCACCTTCGCGCATCTCTTAAAGACGAACTGGTCGATCGCGATCGCCAGCACGACGTTCAGAAACGTTCCCAGCCCCGTAAAGACGATGTAGTACAGCAGGGTATTCTTCGTCATGTTCAGGAAAATGTCCTTGGACGCGATCAGGAACTTAAAGTTTTCAATTCCGTTCCACGGGCTGCCCCAGATTCCCTTGCTGTAGTCGAAGGACTTAAACGCCATAACGAGACCGCTCATGGGTATGTACGAGAAGAACAAAAGTACCAGAAATACCGGCAACGCCATGACGACATGAGCTCTGTGTTTCCATGTGTTTCTTAAAAACTCTTTCATATTCCCTCTCAATCTGCCGCGCGGGCGGCCGTTTCTTAAAAAACTTCCGGTTTTATGCTTCGGTCTGCTTCTCTTTGGAAAGCATGGCTACCGACCTTCCCTCAAGAACCGTACCGGGTATGACGATCTGTTCAACGACCGTCGCTCTCGGACGCTCGATCAGGCTGATCAGCTCCCTCGCCGCAACGCAGCCGATCTGCTCCGCGTCCTGCTTCAGCGTGGTAAGCTGCGGCTCTAAGTATCTTACCGCCGCGATACCGTCATACCCCGCAACGGAAATATCCTCCGGTATCCGCAGTCCCCTCGCCCGGATCGCGTTCAGTCCGCCCAGCGCGGCGAAATCGTCCGGATAGATGATACAGGTCGGCGGATCGGGCAGATCTAACAGCTCGTTCGTCACGGCATAGGTCTTTACCGTGTCGCGGTACGCCGCTTCCCGGATATATTCATCCGGTATCTTCAGTCCGAGCATCTCCGTCGTCCTAAAAAAACTTGAAACGCGGTTTTTCGTAACCGCCGAATCATCTCCATAGATATAGGCAATCTTTTTATGCCCTCTGTGACAGATAAATTCCACAAGATCCCGGATTCCGGCGATGTTATCGGAAATCACGGCGATGCGGTCATTGAAAACGTGGTCGATCGTCACGACGGGAATATCGCTCTGTACCAGCTCCACGACCTCCGGGTCGTTAAAATCAATACAGGCGAGCACAACGCCGTCAAAGCCTCTGTACCGGCTGTGCTCCAGATAGGTCATCCGGTCTTCCCGATCCTTGTAGCAGTTGATAAAGGTAATGTCATAACCGCCCTTCTCCGCCGTGCGCTTAAAGCTGTCAAGCACCTTTGCGAAATGGTCATGGGTCAGTCCGCTCGTCGCCTCGTCCACGAACAGAACGCCGATCCCGTGCGTGCGGTTCGTCTTCAGCGCTCTCGCCGAAAGGTTCGGGGAATACCCCATTTCCTTCGCGACCTTCTTGATGTGTGCTCTTGTCTCCTCTCCGATGTCTGTGTGATTATTCAGTGCCTTGCTCACCGTAGCCACCGACACGCCGCACACCCTCGAAATGTCCTTCAGCGATGCCATACCCTTTATCCCCGTTGCTCACTTAATCGTTTTCGTTTCTTTACTATACATCAGATTTTACATTTGTGCAACACTTTTCTGAAATTATTTGTGCGGTTTGTATATAATGAACATTTTTGCCATTCGCAAATTGTATAATAATTTCCTTTTTCGCCTGTCTCTTCTATACAGCTCCCGTCGTTCTCTTCCGATCGCTTTCGCTTTTTTTCGCAAATTTTTCCCTGTTTTTCGCTCCCCCTTCCGTTCCGTCAGACATGCCGACGGATTTTTTGTGTATTTTTAACATTTCTATTGCATTCTCCCACTGCTTTATATATAATCTGTGGTATAGCACGGGTTCTTAATCGTTTTCGGTCGCAGCGGCACTCCATACGGCTGACTGCGGCGACAATCCGGCTGTTTTCTTCCATACAAAAATCTGATAAGGAGAAGAGATATGAAATTTGGTTTTTTTGATGATGCGAATCAGGAATATGTGATCACCACCCCGAAAACTCCGCTCCCCTGGATCAACTATCTGGGCTGCAACGAGTTTTTCAGCCTTATTTCCAACACCTGCGGCGGTTATACCTTTTATAAGGATGCGAAGCTGCTGCGTCTGACCCGTTACCGTTACAACAACGTACCGCTCGACTGCAACGGCAAGTATTTCTACATAAAGGACGGCGATACCGTCTGGAATCCCGGCTGGCAGCCGACACAGACTGAGCTGGACAGCTACGAATGCCGTCACGGTATCGGCTACAGCCGCTTTACCTCTTCTAAAAACGGGCTGAAGGCATCCCTGCTCTCCTTCGTTCCGATGAACGATAACTGCGAGCTGCAGAAGCTGACGCTGACAAACGACTCCGACAGCGAGAAGAGCTTTTCCGTATTCTCTTATGTAGAGTGGTGTCTCTGGAACGCGGATGACGATATGAAGAACTTCCAGAGAAACTTCAGCACGGGCGAGGTTGAGGTTGTCGATTCCACGATCTTCCATAAGACCGAGTACAGAGAGCGCCGCAACCATTACGCGATCTACTCCGTAAACGCTCCCGTCGCAGGCTTTGACACCATCCGTGATGAGTTCCTCGGCGCATACAGAGGCGCGGACAGACCGCAGGCGGTAGAAAACGGCGCATGCACAAACTCCATGGCAAGCGGCTGGGCGCCGATCGCGTCCCATCAGCTGAACGTAACGCTCGCACCCGGAGAATCGAAAACGTATGTCTTCGTGCTCGGCTACATTGAGAATGCGGAAGAAGACAAGTGGGAATCCTACGGCATCATCAATAAGACGAAAGCCTGGGAGATGCTGAAGAAATACAATACGGAAGAGGGCGTAGATAAGGCTTTCGCGGAATTACAGACATACTGGAAGCAGCTGCTCTCCAAGTATACGGTTTCCTCGGGAGACGAGAAGGTAAACCGCATGGTAAATACCTGGAACCAGTATCAGTGTATGGTAACGTTCAATATGTCCCGTTCCGCTTCCTATTACGAATCCGGAATCGGCAGAGGTATGGGCTTCCGCGATTCCTGTCAGGATCTGCTCGGCTTCGTACACCTGATCCCCGACCGCGCGAGGGAGCGTATCATTGATATCGCCTCCACGCAGTTTGAGGACGGCAGCGCTTACCATCAGTACCAGCCGCTTACCAAGAAGGGAAATTCCGACATCGGCAGCGGCTTCAACGACGATCCGCTCTGGCTGATCGCGGGAACGTCCGCTTATGTCCGCGAGACGGGAGATACCTCCATCCTGACCGAGCCGGTTCCTTTCGACAACGATATGAGCGTAGCGACGCCTCTCATGGATCACTTAAAGCGCTCCTTCAATTATACCGTAACCCATAAGGGTCCGCACGATCTGCCGCTGATCGGACGCGCAGACTGGAACGACTGTCTGAACTTAAACTGCTTCTCCGCACATCCCGGAGAATCCTTCCAGACGTTCGGCCCCAGCGAGGGTCCTGTCGCGGAATCCGTCTTCATCGCGGGCATGTTCGTCAAGTACGGCGAGGAATACGCGCAGCTGTGTGAGCTGCTGGGCGACAAGGCAGAGGCGGAAAGAGCACGCGCCGAGGTTTCCAAAATGTACGATGCGATCCTCGCAAACGGCTGGGACGGCGAATGGTTCCTCCGCGCTTACGACGCAGACAGCAACAAGGTCGGCTCGAAGGAATGCCGCGAGGGACAGATCTACATCGAGCCGCAGGGCTTCTGTGTACTTGCCGGCGTCGGCGTAAAGGAAGGTCTTGCAGAGCGCGCACTGAACTCCGTAAGGGAGAAGCTGGATACGAAATACGGCGTTATGATCCTGCAGCCGGCTTATACCGAGTATCATCTCGAGCTTGGCGAGGTTTCCTCCTATCCGCCCGGGTACAAGGAGAACGCCGGTATCTTCTGCCACAACAATCCTTGGGTATCCATTGCGGAAACCGTGATCGGCAGAGGAGACAGAGCGTTTGATATCTATAAAAAGACCTGCCCTGCTTACATCGAGGACATCAGCGAGATCCACCGCACCGAGCCTTACGTTTACTCTCAGATGGTTGCGGGACGCGATGCGAAGTTCCACGGCGAGGCAAAGAACAGCTGGCTGACCGGAACGGCGGCATGGACATTCGTTAATATCTCCCAGTACATTCTGGGCGTATATCCGACCCATACCGGACTGTCCGTAGACCCTTGTGTACCGGAGGGCTTCGGCGACTTCACGCTGACAAGGCAGTTCCGCGAGGGCACCTACCACATCGAGGTTAAGAACCCGAACAATGTACAGAAGGGTATCGCTTCCATGACGGTAGACGGCAAGGCGGTAGACGGTCACATCATCCCTTACGTCAAGGGACAGACCGAATATCATGTTGTCATTACGATGGGCTGATTCAAGTAAAGAAATTTTTCGCGGGCGGAGGCGTTTGGGCTTCCGCCCGTTATGTTTTAAAATGCCGGTTCGGGGGTATCCTAAATACAGAGAAACAGGAGGAAAGCAGCCATGAAAATTCTTTTCTATGATACCAAAAGCTACGACAGGGATTCCTTTCAGGAGACGCTGAAGGGTTTTCCGGAAATAGAGATCGAGTATACAAAATCCGATCTCGACCCGAGAACCGCCGCGCTTGCCGACGGCTTCGACGCGGTATGCGCGTTCGTCAGCTCCGACGTTTCCGCGCAGACGCTCTCGATTCTGCATAAAGGAGGCGTCCGCCTCGTTCTGCTGCGCTGCGCCGGCTTCAACAACGTGGATCTCGAGGCGGCGAAGAAATATGACATTCGTGTCATGCGTGTTCCGGGATACTCTCCCGAGGCTGTCGCAGAGCACGCCATGGCGCTTGCGCTCGCGGCGAACCGCAGACTTTACAAGGCGTACAATAAGGTGCGCGAAAATGATTTCAGTCTCAGCGGACTGATGGGCTTTAATTTCCATCAGAAGACGGCGGGCATCATCGGAACCGGAAAGATCGGCGCGGCAATGTGCCGTATCTGCCGGGGCTTCGGCATGAAGGTCATCGCCTATGATGTGTATGAAAATCCCGAGCTGAAGGACTTTGTGCAGTATGTGCCGCTGGAGCAGCTCTTAGCTGACAGTGATGTCATTTCGCTTCACTGCCCGCTCATGGATTCCACTTACCACATGATCAACATCGACACGATAAAGAAAATGAAGGACGGTGTCATTCTCGTCAACACCTCGCGCGGCGCACTGATCAGAACCGCCGACCTGATCGAGGGGATCCGGCTTCACAAGTTTGCCGGCGTCGGACTGGATGTCTATGAAGAAGAGACAAACAATGTCTTCGAGGACCGGTCGGATGAAATTCTGGAGCACTCCACGACCGCAAGACTGCTCTCCTTCCCGAACGTCATGATTACTTCCCATCAGGGCTTCTTTACAAAAGAGGCACTCCGCGCGATCGCCGAAACGACCCTGCAGAATGCCCTTGCTTTTCAGGAGTGTAAGACAAGTCCGAATGATGTGGGGTAA
>CAZVWN010000018.1:0-12263 GCA_964631065.1 uncultured Acetatifactor sp. | reverse complement strand
GCAGAATGCCCTTGCTTTTCAGGAGTGTAAGACAAGTCCGAATGATGTGGGGTAACACAACAGATCAGCCCCGCATTCACAAAAGCTTGCGCTTTTGTTCATCTGCGGGCGCTCCGCTCATGAAAAAAGCCTTCTGTTGCCCTGCGTGCAAGCACGCGGCAGCAGAAGGCTCTTTTTCATGGCTGATCTGTTGTGACGATATTATTGAGCCATACGCCTTTTTTTACCAGAATGAAGCCGATCATACATTTGATGATATCGAGCAGCTGGCAGAAAAGGTAGAGCGGAATGATCGGCAAGGCGGTAAAACGGCTTAAGACATAGGCAAACGGCGTTGTCACCACCCAGAGGAAGGCGCTGTCGAACAAAAACGTAACGATCGTCTTGCCGCCCGTCCGGAGCGTAAAGTAGCTCGCGTGCGTAAACGCCCACATCGGCATACAGCACGCCGCCACGCGCAGCAGCCCTGTCGCGAGATGCCGCACCGTCTGCGTCGTATTGTACAGCATCGGGAAGAGCGGCGCCAGCACGAACATCAGCGTTCCCAGTACCAGACAGGAAAGGATCGAGAATGCGATCAGCTTCGTATCCGTATCCTTCGCCTCCTCCATCTTTCCCGCGCCGAGCAGCTGCCCGACGATGATGGAGATCGCATTTCCCATCGACATGAACACAACGTTGAACAGATTCGAGATCGTCGAGGAAATATTCAGCGCCGCGACGGCATCCAGCCCGCGCATGGAATAGCACTGGTTCAGCAATGCGATGCCCGCCGCCCAGAGGATTTCGTTTACCATGAGCGGAATCCCCTTGCGCAGGATATTTCCCGCGAGATGAGCGGGAATCTTAAGCTCACGGTATGCGCCGCGGATAAACGGCATCCGCTCCGCATGGGTATGCGTCCAGACAATGACGACGACCATCTGGACATATCGCGAGATCACGGTGGCAACCGCCGCGCCGACCACGCCCCACTCCGGGAAGCCGAATTTTCCGTAAATCAGAAGATAATTCAGAACAAGGTTCACGCATACCGCCGTGATGCCCGCCTTCATCGGCAGCTTCGTCTCCCCGCATTCGCGCAGCGTGCTCGCATAAATTTCCTCGATCGTAAACGGGAGCAGCCCCGTCAGCATGACGAGCAGATATTCCTTTCCGTATTTCAGCGTCGCTTCCAGCGCCGCCTGATTATCCTCTCCGTGGAGATAGAGCCGGATCAGCGCCTCCCCGCCGAAAAACAGGATCAATATTCCCGCGACCGCGAGCACGGCACAGATATACAGCTTAAACCGGAAGGTTCTCTGTACGCCCTTATGATCCTTACAGCCGAAAAACTGCGCGCCGAAGATCCCCGCGCCGGAAATCGCCCCGAAGATTGCAAGATTATAGACCAGCAGCAGCTGGTTCACGATGGCAATGCCGGACATCTGCTCCGTGCCGACACGCCCTACCATGATATTGTCCAGCAGACTGACAAAATTCGTGATGCCGTTCTGGATCATGATCGGTACGACAACGCCGAGCACCATCACATAAAACGCTTTGTTTCCAAAAAACTTCTTTCTGATATTCATTTCCTTTTTCTTTCCTATCACAGTTCTATTCACGTCTTTCCGAATTTCCCGTTTTCGCAGACGCGCGAGGGACGGATTCCTAAAAACGCGTGTTTTATCATCCTACTCCACGGAGCCGGACTTTGTCAACATATTTCCGTACAATATCCGCCATTTCTTCCATTTTTTCCGGTGAAAAGGCGCGAAAACCCTCCTGCATCATATTTTCGCTCTCCTCAAAGCCCTGTAAAAAATACGCCCGACTTCCTTCCAGAAGCTTCCCGATGCTCTCAAATTCTTCCATAGTATGGATTCCCTCCACGACCGTTGTCCGAAATTCGTAAGGAATCCCGCAGTCCTTTAGGATCGCAATGCTCTCCCGGATGCGCGAAAGGTCAATTTCCGCACACCCCGTCGCCGCCGCATACTTCGCAGGAGACGCCTTGACATCCATCGCGACATAATCCGGCAGCCCTTCCGCGAGAAGCTCTCTCAGCAGCTGCGGACGATAGCCGTTCGTATCCAGCTTGACCGCATACCCCGTATCCTTTACCTTCCGGATAAACTCCTTCAGATCCGGCTGCAATGTCGGCTCTCCGCCCGTGATACACACGCCCGTCAAGAGTCCGCGCCGCTTCCGCAGATGCGAAAGCACTTCCTCCTCCGTAAAATGTGCCTGCCTATCCGGCGCAAGAACCAGCCCGGCGTTATGGCAGAACGGACAACGAAAATTGCAGCCACCGGTAAAAACGGTGGCTGCGACATGTTCCGGAAAATCCAACAGAGTTGTCTTTTGAAAACCGCAAATTTTCATCTACTTAACCTTTTTGACATCTTCCCTTTTCACAGCTTCTTCTTTGGTCTCTTCGTTTTCGGCTTCTTCGGCGGTTTCCTCCTCAGCTGCCCTTTCTCTGGGCGCTCTGCCGTAGGTTACTGCCATCTCACGGATCTGCGCCGCAAGCTCTTCCGTAAACGCGCCCTTTTTCATCCGCCACTTCCAGTTATCCCCCAGCGTGGACGGCGTATTGATACGCGCTTCAGAGCCGAGTCCGAGATAATCCTGCATCGGGATAACGGCAAGCTCGGAAACGCTGGAGAATGCCGCTCGGACAAACTCCCATTTGATCTCCTCCGGTTTCTTTCCCGCAAGATTCAGATACCGGTCGCAAAACTCCTTATCCGCCTCCGGCAGCTTCTCATACCAGCCGAGCGTCGTATCGTTGTCATGCGTTCCCGTATAGACAACGCTGTTTGCAATGTAGTTATGCGGAAGATAATCGCTTTCCTCCCTGGAATCGAACGCAAACTGCAATACCTTCATCCCGGGATATCCCGTGCGCTTTACTAATTCTAACACAGACGGCGTTAAAAAGCCAAGGTCTTCTGCAATCACCGCGCGATCGCCCAGCCGCTTCTTCATCGTCTCGAACAGCGCATATCCCGGTCCCGGCTCCCATTCGCCGATCTCCGCCGTCTTCATCCCGGCAGGGATGGAATAATACGCGTCGAACGCGCGGAAATGGTCGATCCTGACGACATCATACATCTTAAAGCAGGCCTCCAGCCGCTTCATCCACCACTCGTAGCCTGTCGATTTATGATATGCCCAGTCGTACAGCGGATTTCCCCAGAGCTGCCCCGTTTTGGAAAAAGCGTCGGGCGGACATCCGGCAACCGCCGTCGGGTTACAGTCCGCGTCAAACTGAAACAGCTCGGGGTTCGCCCATGCGTCAGAGCTGTCAAACGCCACATAGATCGGAATGTCGCCGATCAGCTGTACGCCCTTTTCATTCGCATAGCTCTTCAGCTTTTCCCACTGTAAGCGGAAGAGGTACTGCTGGAACTGATAGAATTCTATCTCTTTCGCGAACTGCTTTCTGTATTTTTCCAGCGCCGCCGGCTTACGGGTCTTAATATCCTCGTCCCATTCGACCCAGCAGACATTGCCGAAGGATACCTTGACCGCCATATACAGGGCATAGTCCTCCAGCCAGTAGGCGTTATCCTTGACAAAGATACGGAATGCCGCATCCTCCGCGATCTTACTGTTCTCCCATGCCGTGCGCAGCAGACGGAATCTGCTTTGATAGAGCTTCGCATAATCTATATATTCCGCATTGTCCCCGAAGTCGTAGCCGTCGCATTCCTTTTTCGTGATCCAGCCGCGTTCCACCAGATCCTCGGGATCAATAAAGTACGGATTCCCGGCAAAGGTTGAGAACGACTGGTAAGGGGAATCCCCGTAGCTCGTCGGTCCCAGGGGCAGAATCTGCCAATACCGCTGCCCCGCTTCCTCCAATCGGTCAACAAACTCATATGCCGCCCTTGAAAAACATCCGATTCCGTAATCTGACGGCAGACCGGATATCGGCAGTAAAATACCACTCGCTCTCATGTCCCTTTCTCCTTCTGTTGCTTCCTCACGTCCGCTTCCCGCAGACATTATTTCTTTTTCCTATTCAGAACCACCGCAAGCCCGCAAAGCGCCGCCGCGCCGACACATCCGAGCACGATCCATATTCCGTAATGACTGCTGCCCTGCTCCGTAACCGTCTCCTCCAGGGCTTCCGTGCTTTCCGCTGTTTCCGCCGTCTCCTGCTCTACAGCGGGCGCTTCTCCCTCGCGAAGCAGTACCATCGCGGAAATCGGCTCCACGCTCACGCTTCCGAAAAAGCAGTCCAGCGCCGTCGTACCCGCCTTTTCGCCGTTGATATAAACATTCCAGAGTCCGTCCGGAAGAGCGATCTCCACCGCTTCCTTATTCGGGTTAAAGACCACGAACATCTCTTCTGCCGTCTCGCCGTCCACACCGCCGGTCAGATCGAACGCCAGCACATTTTCGGGCACGTCCGTAATCCGTGTCACATGCTCCTGTACAAGCGCCGCATCATCCAGACGCAGTACGCTGTGCGCTTTCCGGAACGCGATCAGTCCCTTGTAATATTCCATGACATTCCGGTATTCCTCCTGCTCCAGCGTGCTCCACTTCAGGCTGTTTACCGCATCATTCGCATTGTAGCTGTTATTGTTAAAGGTGCCGTCGCCGTTGAGCTTCTCCCGCAGCATCTCCTCGCCCGCCTGCATAAAGGGAACGCCCTGCGAGGTCATATAGATTGCCGCCGAAAGATTATTCATGCGGATCAGATCCTCCTGCGAGGTATTGCGGCAGGATTTCTTCAACCGGTTAAAGAGCGTCAGGTTATCGTGACAGGACGCATAATTTATCGTCTGCGTCGGGCTCTGACACCATTCGGAGCTTCCCATAAACGCTGCTGCGATCGTCTCCGCAAGCCCCTCCGCTCCGGATACATATCCCTTCTGCGTCTCTTCAAATACGTTGCCCTTGAGACCGTCGCGGATATTGTCGTTAAAGTAGGCAAAGTCAGGCGTCAGCGCGGAATTTGTCTGCGTCGCAAGCGAAACGTCAGACTTTGTCACATTGGTCGTCATCGTCCAGCCCTCGCCGTAGAAAATCACATCCGGATGCGTCTTATGCACCTCTTCCACGATCTCATTTACCGTATCGACGTCGATCAGTCCGACAAGGTCGAAGCGGAAGCCGTCGATATGATACTCGTCCGCCCAGTAGCACACGGAATCCACGATGTACTTTCTCACCATGCTCCGCTCGCTCGCCGTATCGTTTCCGCATCCCGAACCGCTCGAATAGCTTCCGTCCTCATTGATACGGGAGAAATATCCGGGTACCAGCCGGTTGATACAGAAGTCCTCCGCGCTTTGGACATGATTGTAAACAACGTCCATGACAACGCTGATGCCCGCCTGATGCAGCGCCTGTACCATCTGCTTTGCTTCCTTTACGCGAACCTCGCCGTTATACGGATCCGTGGAATACGACCCCTCCGGAACATTATAGTTTACGGGATCATATCCCCAGTTAAACTTATTCATCTTTGTCTCGTCAACGGAGCCGAAATCGTACATCGGCAGGATATGCAGATGCGTGATGCCAAGCTCCTGCAGGTAATCGATACCCGTGCTCACGCCGCCTGCGGTCTTCGTTCCCTTTTCCGTAAACTGGATATATTTTCCGACGTTCTGAATCCCGGAGCTTTCATCCGAAGACAGATCCCGCATATGCAGCTCGTAGAGCACCGCGTCCGTGATCCGCTCTCCGGCGTGCGGGTTACTGTCATTCTCCCAGCCCTCCGGATCCGTACTGTCAAGATCGAGCACCATCGCGCGCGCACCGTTCACGCCCGTCGTTCTCGCGTAGGGGTCACAGGCTTCCGCGCTCTCGCCGCCCGTCACTGCCTCATAGGTATAATACACGCCGCTCTGATCGCCCGCAAGCTCTAAAACCCAGACACCGTTTACATCCGGCGTCATGGCAAGCCGCGCGGTACGGTCGTCTGCAGACGCGTCTCCCGTCTCGTACAGATTGACGTAAACCTCATCCGCAAGCGGTACCCATACCTTGAAGACGGTTTTCTCGGGCGTCCATACCGCGCCGAGATCATCGCCCGTATACGTATATTCCTGTTCAAACTCTTCCGTAGAATAGACATTCGGCATCCGTACCTCGTACTCCATTCCGTCAAAGCTGACCGTGTAATCCTGATAAAGGTCAAGCGGCTCTTCCGGCGTCAGAAGATAGGTATTGTTCTCCCCCTGACTGACCTCGGAAACCGTTACCTTACCGTTTTTACCGGAAACCGCAAACGCCGATTCCGCATTCTCAATCGGCGCGGTCATGTAGATACAGAGCTTTCCCGTCTCCTCGTCGTAGGAAGCCTTCTTCAGCTTGATCCCGACGACAGCATCCTCATCCAGCTCTCTGGTATACCCCTCGACGCCGGACTCCACATAGACATGCACCGTTCCCGATACCACCTCGGAAATATCAATGAACTGATCCTTGTCCACGTCCTTTCCCCAGTCCTCCGTCCGGATGATAAAGCCGACGCTTGTCACTCCGGGAGATACCTCCATGGTCGCGATCTGCTCCCCGTCCGTCTCCTCAAAGTAATAATCTGCACCGCCGGCTCCTTCCTCCCAGAACCAGACTCTCCATGGCGCATAATCGCCGTCCGGTCTGTTATAATGGAGCTGAATGACCGCGCCCCCTTCTGCCCGGGCTGCGACGGGTGCGCCGATCCATGCGCACACCGCCGTAAACAGCATCACTGCCACCGGCCCGAGAGACATCATACTCTTTTTTACCCTCTTCCACATCGTTCTCTTTTCCCCTCTCAGCTTAAATGCCAGATATCTCTGTTGTACTCTTCAATGGTTCTGTCGGAAGAGAAGAAGCCCGCCTTTGCGATGTTGACAAGCATTTTCTTCTTCCAGCTCTCTCTGTCCTCGTAATCGGCGAATGCCTGATCCTTCGCGCTGATATACTCCTCGAGGTCAAGCAGCGTCATAAACCAGTCCTTGTTCAGCAGCTCGTTGTAGAGACGCTCCAGATTCTCCTTATGTCCGATCGCAAGCGCTTTTTCGCTGACGATGAAATCAACAGCCTCCTTGATGACAGGAGAATTTTCATAATACTTCTTCGATACATAGTCGCCCTTTGCGTAGTGTGCAATAACGGTATCGCTGTCCTTACCGAAGATATAAATGTTGTCGTCTCCGACAAGGTCATGGATCTCCACATTCGCGCCGTCGCTCGTACCGAGCGTTACCGCACCGTTGAGCATGAACTTCATGTTACCCGTTCCGGAAGCCTCCTTGGATGCAAGCGAGATCTGCTCGGAGATATCGCACGCCGGAATCAGCTTCTCCGCATAGCTTACATTGTAATTCTCCACCATGACAAGCTTCATGTAAGGGCTGACCTCCGGATCATTGTTGATCAGCTCGGACATTACCAGCAGAAGATGGATGATATCCTGCGCGATCACATATGCGGGAGCCGCCTTCGCACCGAAGATAAAGCTCATCGGTCTTACGGGCTTCTTTCCCGCCTTGATCTCGAGATACTTATGGATGATGTACAGCGCGTTCATCTGCTGACGCTTGTACTCATGCAGTCTCTTAACCTGGATGTCAAAGATGGAATCCGTATCCAGCGAGATTCCTTCCTTCTCTTTGATATAAGCGGCAAGCTCCTCCTTCTTCTGGTGCTTGATCGCGTCGATCGCCTCAAGGACATTCGTGTCATCCTTCTTTTCCAGCAGCTTCTCCAGCTCATCCGCGTTCTTCTTATAGCCGTCGCCGATCGTCTTTGTCAGCAGTGCGGCAAGCTCCCTGTTACAGGACAGCAGCCAGCGGCGGAAGGTGATGCCGTTCGTCTTATTGTTGAACTTCTCCGGATACAGCTTATAGAAATGGTTCAGCTCGCTCTCCTTCAGGATATCCGTATGGATCGCTGCAACACCGTTTACGCTGTAGCCGTAATGAATGTCGATGTGCGCCATGTGTACGCGCTTATTTTCGTCGATGATCTGTACTCTGGGATCGGTATACTGCTTCGCAACCCGCGCGCTCAGCTCCTTGATGATGGGAACAAGCTGCGGAACTACCTTCTCGATATAAGCGAGCGGCCACTTCTCCAGCGCCTCCGCGAGGATCGTGTGGTTCGTATAAGCGCAGGTTCTGCTGACAACATTTACGGCATCCTCGATCGTAAATCCTTCCTCCCATGTCAGGATACGGATCAGCTCCGGGATTACCATGGTCGGATGCGTATCGTTGATCTGGATCGCGGCGTATTCATCCATATGGTGCAGATCGCAGCCTCTCTCCTTCAGCTCGCGGATAATAAGCTGTGCGCCGTTGCTGACCATGAAATACTCCTGATAGATACGGAGCAGATTACCCGCCTCATCCGAATCGTCCGGATAGAGGAACAGCGTCAGGTTCTTATCAACAGCCGTCTTGTCGAAGCTGATGCCTTCCTTTACAAGGCTTTCATCCACGGACTCCACATCAAAGAGATGCAGCTTATTACAGCCGTTCTCGTATCCGACTACATCAACATCATAGAGCACGGAGGTTACTTTTCTGTCGCCGAACGCTACCTCGAAGCGGACGCCCGTATCCGTCAGCCAGGAATTTTCCTCAATCCACTCGTTCTTTTCCGCTTTCTGTAATCTCTCGCGGAACACCTGCTTAAACAGACCGTAATGATAATTCAGTCCGATACCGTCGCCGGGCAGACCGAGCGTCGCGATGGAGTCAAGGAAGCACGCCGCAAGACGTCCGAGACCGCCGTTTCCGAGAGAGGGTTCCGGCTCCGCCTCTTCAATTGCCGCAAGGCTCTTTCCGTTCTTCTTTAAGATCTCGCTCAGCTCCTCATAGATGCCGAGATTGATCAGGTTGTTGGAAAGAAGCTTTCCGATCAGAAATTCCATGGAAATGTAATAGACCTTCTTCTTTCCGGAAATCACGGGCTTTTCCGCCATCCGTGCCTTTGTCAGCTGCAGCACGCTGTTATAAAGCTGCGCATCCGTACATGCCGTAATCGTCTTGCCGTACATCTTTCCTGTCATTTCGTTCAACTGCTGTTCTAAATTCATGCTTTCCCTCATTTCTGCACACCTCATCCCCGTCGGCTTTCCGTCAGATGTGCGCAGAGCGGAAAACCCGTTTCTTTTTCTGTTCTCACTTAGTATTCCCGGTTTTATCTTTCCCGTAAGGCAAGAATATCATAGGAAAACGTTTTCCGCAAGAGGTAAAAAGAATTTTGTGCAAATTGAATCAACAGATAATGTCCTTATAGTACATTTTCACAATACTGTGCGGCATCACGACCTGCTGTCCCTCCTGTCCGTCCATCAGACGCTTTACCTCTTCCACAGCCCGGCTGGAAATATGATAAAAATCCTGCCGCACCGTGTTCATCTGCTTTCCGACATATCCCATCAGCGTGATCCCGTCAAAGCCGCAGACCGGGCGGAAGATGTCCATGTCGATCAGCGCATTCATCGCCCCGATCGCCATCAGATCGGACGCACAGACGATACAGTCCTTATTCTTCGCATATTTCAGCGCAATATTCCGCGCCGTAAGCTCGCTGAACTCGCCCTGCCGGACCAGCATGCTGATCCCCAGCTCCTCCACAAGCCGCTTCATCCCCCTGAGACGCTGCTCCGTGACATAGCCGTCCTTCTTTCCGGCAATGTACAGGATCCGCTCACAGCCGTCGTCCAGCACGGTCTTCTTCGCGACGTCATACTGCGCCTGTTCATGGTCGATGCTGACGGAGCTTGTCCGCGCATTGACGATCGGCGCATCTACGACGACACAGGCAAAGTTTCTGTCCGCGATCAGCTTCTGTAAAATCTTATCCTCCTTGGAAAGTCCGTAAATGACAACTCCCGCAATGCTCTGCGAGAGAAAATACCGTGTGATCTCATCCGCGCTCATCCCGGCAATCATCGTAGTAAACACCGTGATCACCTCGACATTCAGCTCCTTCGCCTTATCCAGCGCGCCGAGCAGATACTGCATGAAAATCTGGTCGATCGCCTGTGTCTGCCGCTTGGGATCGACGACCAGCGCAATACGCCCGAACTGCTTCGAGGACAGCGCCGCCGCAATCGTATTCGGAATGTAATTCAGCTCGCGGATCGCCGCATTGACCTTCTGCTTTGTCTCCTCGCTGATGTTCGGATAGCCGTTCAATACCTTTGATACCGTAGAAATCGCGACTCCCGCGTGCTTTGCTACCTCTTTTATCGATACCATCTGCTCTTTTCCTTTCTAAAGTTCCGTCGTGATCCGTTTGACGCATGCCTGTTTTCCGTCTATACTGGGTAATAGGTAATTTTAAGTCCGCGTGGTCTTAGACCTTTCGTTCACTGATACCTTGATTATGATACCTCGGATTGTTTCGTGCTTCGCACTCTCACAATCCTTCCCTTCATTCGCATATCGTGGGATTTTCATCCCACTTTTATGCTCATGTCGGGACGGGTCGCAAGGTCTTTCATCCACTTGCGGGCAAGCCCGCGTGGTCTTAGACCTTTCGACCCTGGTATCATAATAGTAGCGGACAATTTTGAAAACGTCAAGATACAACAGGATTCCTATCAGCGCGCAATCAGAAACGGAGAAAAAATGGCAACAGTCAGCAGCATTCAGGAAAAATATATGAAAGAGGCCTTAAAACAGGCAAAAAAGGCGTATGCGCTCGGAGAAGTGCCGATCGGCTGCGTTATCGTACATGAGGGAAGGATCATCGGCAGAGGCTACAACCGCCGCAATACGGACAAAAATACGCTCGCCCATGCCGAGATCACGGCGATCCGGAAGGCAAGTAAAGTTATCGGAGACTGGCGGTTGGAGGAATGCACGCTTTATGTGACGCTCGAACCCTGCCAGATGTGCGCCGGCGCCATCGTTCAGGCGCGCATCCCGGAGGTTGTCATGGGCTGCATGAACCCGAAGGCGGGCTGCGCCGGCTCCATCCTGAACATCCTCGAAATGCCGCAGTTCAACCATCAGGTTACCGTTACGCGCGGCATCCTCGGGCAGGAGTGCAGCGATATGCTAAAGCTCTTCTTTTCCGAGCTGCGCATCCGAAACAAAGCCGAAAAGGAAGCGCGCCGCGCGTCCGCTCCTACGCCTCCCGCTTCATCTCTTTAATCATCAGGTACTCGTTTAAGAGCGTGCCGTCTTTTAAACGGATCGTGTTTGGCAAGACAGCCGCGATCCGAAAGCCCATCTTCTCATACAGATGGCGCGCACGCTCATTTCCCTCGATAACTTCCAGCTCCATCTGCGTAACATGTTCCCGACCTTCCGCCATGCGGATCAGCTCCTGAAACATCCGCGTCCCGATTCCCTGATCCCAGAATTCTTTCCGCAGCGCAATCGCCACCCGCACCCGATGCCTTGTTTTGATCCTGCTAAAAAAGGAAATCTCGCAGTTTCCCGCAAGCTTCCCGTCAACCATACAGACCAGCATGGCGTCATCCGGCGACGCGTTTTTCTTCTCAAAAAGATTCCGTTCCCCTTCCGGCGTATAGGTATCGCATTCCTCCGGATAGCGCAGGACAAATTCCGTCTCCGCCGCATACCGCCGCAGACACTCTGTCATCTCCTCTGCATCCTCTTTTCGCGGACTGCGCAGCAGCGCCTCCCGCCCGTCCCGCAAGCAAAACCTGATCTCCTCAATTATCATGCCGTACTTCCTATACCTCTCATAGAATTTGTAGCCGGTTCCTTATAACCGTTATCAGCCTGTGTGCCAATGCTATTTCGAATAGACAGCATCATTTCTTGACAGAAGATATACACAATACTGATTCATACTGATTCCCTCTCTCTTAGAATGTTCCGATAGAGAACGATGTAAACTGCGAGGAATCCTAAGTTTAAATTGTCCGGAATAATCCTCCAGACTGTCCGGTTCATGAATCTCAATCCCCTCTTCCATTGCAGCCTCTAACCATGTTTTTTTGGCATCTAATGCATTTGCAACTGCTGCTTCTACCGTTTCACCGCAGGTAACGCATCCCGGAAGCTCCGGAAATGAAACTACAAAACCACCCTCTTCTTTATCCTCTACAACCTCCATGCGATAGTTCATTGCCATATAATCATTCAGCGTTTTCATCATTCATCGCCTCACTTTCCACAATCTGCCTTACCATCTCGACATTCTGAAACCTCCCATTTATATTATATGTGGTGTCATATACGGTGTCAACAATTATTTTTTCCGACAATATACATCGGAATAAACAGCCCGCCCAGACCAAGCAGCAGCGTAAGAAAAAGGTCAGCCGCCATCCGCAC
>CAZVWN010000017.1:0-23394 GCA_964631065.1 uncultured Acetatifactor sp. | reverse complement strand
ATATGTATTGTACAAGCTGTGGCGCGGAGTACGGGGAAACAGAGCAGAGCTGTCCGTATTGCGGTTCGGAGAATATGGCGCTGGCAAAGAAGCGGAAGCAGGAGCTGCTGGAGGAATATGACAGGGAAGCGGAGGAAATGGAAACTTCCGTGCCGAGGCAGGAGGTAAAGCGGCGGACGAAGCGGCTTTTGAAGCTTCTGCCCGCCGTGCTTCTCCTTGCCGTTGTGCTTGCGGCAGGAGCGGGGATTTATGCAAGAGTGTCCGTAAATTGGGAGTACCGTGCGAAGCAGAAGCATCTCCGTAATCTGGAGACGCTGTTTCAGGAAGCGGACTGGAGCGGTATGGAAGCGTATTGTCGGGAGCATTCCGGACTTTACGGCGCAGAATTTGAGAAGTACCGGGAAGTCATTACGGCATACGAATGGCTTACATATCTGAAGGAGAATGTGGAATCATTGGAAGCGTTAGCGGAGCTTTCGTTTTCTTCAGAAGAGAATAAAGAGGAGACTTACAGAAGCTGGGGAAAGCTGGTACTGGACGACGCAGAATGGGTGCTGTCCGTATGCAGAGCCGGTATGGAAGACGACGTTTTTCGCGGAAATGAGCAGGAGCTGGAAGCGCTGTATGGAGAATGTGCGGAAATTCTGCGCGGTATGGGTTGTACGGAAGAGGAAATCGGACAGATGGCAGCGGGAGAGACGGCGGAGAACAGGGAGGAACTGTTGGAGAGCCTGTGCGGGCATTTCGGAGAGTGAGCTTTGCCGGCAGTGCATGGGAAAGAGAGCGCGGTGCGATACCGTCTGCAACGCAGAAAGGTACGCTCGGAATTTTTTTGAATGAAGCATTCCGGGCGTGCAGGATAAGACGCATGGAGGTAGAAGAATGAAATGTCCTTACTGCGGTGGAGAAATGTCTTCGCAAGGGCTGAAATGTGAGTTCTGCGGCAGGGAAAATGAGGAAGCGGTACGTTTCGGGGAACAATTGCAGGAGAGGAGCGAGCGCAACCGTCTGCTGCGGGCTGTCCTGTTAAAGGAAAAGAAGCCGGAAATGGTGCAGAAGCTGCTGACGAGGTGGATTCTGATCCTGATGGCGGCGAATCTGCTGCTTGTGGCATGCAGCTTCGGGATTTATCTTGCGGCGGACAGAGAGGTTGTGCGGGAGCCGGGGAAGGGCAGTCCTGCCGAGACGTTTTACAGGGAATATACGGGCAATTCTTCCGATTATTTCAGCGTCACCTTTTTCAGGGAGCAGAATGAGTATATAGACAGGCTTGAAGCGGGGGAAGCGCCGGATGAAACGGCGGTGAGCCTGCTGGTGAGCGCGGCATACGACGTCGTGAGCAAGGTGGAGGATACGGAGCCGGTTATGGAGGAGCTGCGTGCTTTTTTCATGGGATACATCGGTCTCTCGGAGGAGGAAATGGCATTTCTGAAGCCGGATGAGGAGGGAGCGTATCCGTATTCGCTGAATCGGGAGACGGAGGAAAAAACGGTCGCCCTGATTCTGGAAAAACAGAAGGAGAGGCTGCAATGATGGCTTTTTTGATTGGAGCAGGGCTTGTATGCGTTGCGTTTTATTATCTTTTTTACAGAAAAATGGGATATCAGAGCAGGCTGGTTTTTAAGAGCGTGCTGCTGGGGGTGACTTTGCTTGGAACGGCGGCTTCCGTGTTTGCCTTTGTCTGGTCGATCAGGGAGTCCTTCGGGCTGGAACAGGATAAAACGCTCGCGGGACGGCTTTCCCATGTGGAGTATTGCGCCAATGCGGCGCGGTATACGGATATGGCATTCTGGCTTAATAACGACATGGATTATGAGCCGGAGTTTGACCGGATGTGGGAGCGGCTGCAGATGTATGCGTGCCGGAACCGGTATCTGATATATGCGGCGGCGGAGGAAAGGGAGAGCTGCGGCGGGGAGTTCGCGGGAAAAGCAGAAAGCTGGCGTCAGGAGCTGATCAGGCTTTGTACGCAGCCGGAATGCCCGGAGAATGAGGCGTTCGGTATGTCCTTTTTGCAGAAGATACCATAGGGAGAGGGCATGCGCTGCTTGCAGGAATGGCGGAACAATGATATAATAAACCTTATTTTGGAACAGGAAGTTGCCGGAGGGCAGGAAGCGTATGGGAAGATATTTATATTGGTTTGTGGAGCAGATCGCAAGAATACATAATCTGCTGTTAAAGCTGAATGACGCGTATGAATACAATTTTTCGGATAAGGAGCTGCATTTTCTGATCATCGGCGTGCTGGGGATGGCGATGATCTTTGTCGTATATCCGTTTTTCAAGTGGCTTGCAAAGAGGGATCATGTCATGGTGATCAGCTGGATCTATGTCTTTACGCTGATTATCGTGATTACCTTCGGGATAGAGATCGGGCAGAAGGTGACAAATACAGGCGTTATGGAGTTTGCCGACATTGTGTTCGGTGTGGTGGGCTTCGTCTGTATGTTTCTGGTGTTTGCCGTGATCAGGGAACTTTGGCACGGAATCCGACGGCTGGGAAAGTATTTAAAAGACAGGAAAGCGGGGCAGGAGACGGAAGAATAGACACGAAAGTACGGCAGAAAAACAGGCGTACAGAGCGGAAAGAAGTCAGAAAAGAAATCGGAAAAGGAATCGGAAACCGGCACGCAGGGAGAGAAAGCTCCCGGCGGGGTGAGGTGTGCAGGAACAGGAGGGGAACATGGAAGAAGGGATGGAAAAGCTTGCGGCGGAGCGGATGCAGTTCGCCGTTTTAATCGACGCGGACAATATCAGTTCCAAGTATGCGGCGACGATTTTTGAGGAGCTGGAGAAGTTCGGACTGTCGACTTACCGGCGGATTTACGGGAACTGGTCTAAGGGTAACGGCTGGAACGAGGGGCTGCTGCTGGAGTATTCGATCATGCCGGTGCAGCAGTTTTCCTATACGACGGGGAAAAATGCGACGGACATGGCGATGGTCATCGATTCGATGGATATTCTCTATAAAAACAAGGTACAGGGCTTCTGCCTTGTAACGAGCGACAGCGATTTTACCAGACTGGCAATGCGGCTTCGCGAGGAGAATATGTTCGTTCTCGGCATGGGCGAATCGAAGACACCGCTTGCGCTGACGAGAGCGTGTAATAAGTTCGTTCATCTGAATCTGGTTGCGGAGCAGAATAAGCTTGCGGAGAGCGGCGAGAACCCGGAGAGCACGGAGGAGCAGAACGTAACCTCCTTAAAGGAGGTGCGGCAGGCGATCCTTGCGCTGATCAATGAGAACGAAGGCAAGCAGGTCGATCTTGCGCGGCTCGGCAACCGCCTGAATGATAAGTTTTCGGATTTTGACGTCAGAAATTACGGTTATACGAAGCTGAGCACGATGGTCGCACAGGAGCTGCCGGATCTGAACGTAAAGAAGCTGAATAACCAGTATTATGTGGAGCGCAGGACAACGCTGACGAAGGCGGAGCTGGAGCGGGAGATTTATAGTCTGATCGAGAAGAGCGGCGGCGTCATTGATAACCTTTCTACATTGAATGAGGAGCTTCACAAGAAATATAAGCAGCTTGATTTTAAGCAGTTCGGCTTCAGCAGGATCTCGAGCTTTCTGCGCAGCATGAAATCGGTTACCGTGCATGAAAATCAGGTAACGTTAAAGGACGGGAAATAACGGATGGATATTTTTGAATATATGCGGAGCGCGAAGCAGGAAAAGGAAGCGCCGCTGGCGGCACGGATGCGCCCGAGGACGCTGGATGAGGTGGTCGGACAGGAGCATATCATCGGAAAAGACAAGCTTCTCTACCGCGCCATAAAGGCGGACAAGATCAGCTCCGTTCTGTTTTACGGACCGCCCGGGACGGGGAAGACGACGCTGGCGAAGGTGATCGCGAATACGACCAGCGCGGAGTTTACGCAGATCAATGCGACGGTTGCCGGGAAGAAGGATATGGAGGAGGTCGTCGCAAAGGCGAAGGAATTACAGGGCATGTACGGAAAGCGGACGATCCTTTTCATCGATGAGATCCACCGCTTTAACAAGAGCCAACAGGACTATCTTCTCCCGTTCGTCGAGGACGGCACGCTGATCCTGATCGGGGCGACGACGGAGAATCCGTATTTTGAGGTCAACGGGGCGCTCCTTTCCCGCTCTGTGATCTTCGAGCTGAAGCCGATTCCGCCGGATGCGGTGAAGGAGCTGATCCGGAAGGCGGTGTATGACAATGAGCGCGGTATGGGGTCTTATGATGCCGTGATCGACGAGGAGGCGGTTGATTTTCTTGCGGAGCTTTCCGGCGGGGATGCCAGACATGCCTTAAATGCCGTGGAACTTGGCATCATGACGACGAAGCGGGGAGAAGACGGAAAGATCCATATAACGCCCGAGGTCGCGCAGGAATGTATTCAGAAGCGGATGCTGCGCTATGACAAGACGGGGGATAATCATTACGATACCATTTCGGCATTTATCAAGAGTATGAGAGGGTCTGATCCGGATGCGGCGGTGTATTATCTGGCGCGGATGCTCTGCGCGGGAGAAGAGGTCGCGTTTATCGCGAGACGTATCATGATCTGTGCGGCGGAGGACGTCGGGAACGCGGATCCGCAGGCGCTTGTCGTCGCGACGAATGCCTCCATGGCGGTCGAGCGGATCGGTATGCCGGAGGCGCAGATCATTCTGGCACAGGCGGCTGCCTATGTGGCGTGCGCGCCGAAGAGCAACGCAAGCTGCGAGGCGATTTTTTCAGCGGTGCAGACGGTGGAAAAGACGGGCAATCTGCCGATTCCCGCGCATTTACAGGATGCACATTATAAAGGGGCGGCAAAGCTGGGGCACGGCACGGGATATAAATATGCCCATGACTATCCCAACAACTATGTCAGACAGCAGTATCTGCCCTATGAATTGAGCGGGCAGGAGTTTTATAAGCCGTCCGGCAACGGGTATGAGGTAAAGATCAGGGAGCATATGAAGAGAATAAAGGCGGAGGCAAAGGAGCAGGAAGCTTAGAACAGCTCGCGGATCAGATTCTGATAGATCTGCTGGTTCTTTTTCTGCCAGTTGTCGCAGATCGCGGCAGCAGTTGTCTCATCAGGTACGGACAGGGTGATATCCACGACGCGGATACCCCTGTCTTTTGCGACAAGGTGTGCTTCATATTCCCCGGAGGTGGATTTATAGTAATCGCCCAGAACGGAAACCTCGTTGCGCAGGGCAAATTCATTCTCCCTGAAATAGAGATCAATCTCCTGCCTGATGGCGCTGCTGATGCGGTTCCGGAAAAAATTCAGGGTCTCCCGTCCCTCGTCGGTGATGGAGAGGTGCGTGCGGTTTCTTACGGCTTCCGCAGAGATCATTCCGGCATCCGTCAGCTCGTTGATGACCTGCTGAAGCGTCAGAAAATTCGTATATTCGTGTTCCAGAATAAAATCGCTGACCTGCGCAGTCGTCATGGGAAAGCTGACGCGGTTCAGCATATAGAGTACGATCAGTTTATAAAGGGTCAGTGTATCCTGTACCATGCTTACCTCCGGATTTGTTTTCGCGGTACGTTTCACCGCTTTCGCAGCTGTCGCCCTGTCGGGCGTTCTGCTGCTTCATACGCGCGTGCAGACTGTTGAGTACATCGCGCTTATCGGCGCTCCATAAGGGAGCGATCAGTAGTTTTTTCGGTCCGTCTCCCGTGACGCGGTGTATCACGATGTCGGGGGAGAGGAGCGTCAGACAGCGGATCAGGATGTCAAGGTAGGCATCCTTTGTCAGCACTTCAAAGGTTCCCTTCCGATAGAGCCCGGCAAGATCCGTATGTTCCAGTACATGCAGCAGCTGCAGCTTGATGCCGAAAGGGCGGATCGTGTTCAGGTAGCGGATCGTCTGAAACATCTGCTCCGGCGTCTCCCCGGGCAGCCCGAGGATGACATGGACGATGACGGGAAGACCCCGCAGACGCAGCTTTTCCACGGCTGTCTCAAAGCAGGGAAGCGCGTATCCTCTGCGGATAAAGTCTGCCGTTGTAGCATGGATGGTCTGTAAGCCTAACTCTATCCAGATAAATTTGTCGGGAAAGCGCGCTTTCAAATCTTCCAGCAGCGCAAGGACATCCTCCGGGAGACAGTCCGGGCGCGTCGCAATCGAAATCCCGCAGACAAAAGGAGAGGACAGCGCCTCCGTATAGACCTTTTCCAGATAGCTGCAGGGGGCATAGGTGTTTGTATACGCCTGAAAATAGGCGATTACGCAGCTGTCTGTGTTTCCGGGCAGCTTCCTTTGAATCAGGCGGATGCCGGAGGCAAGGTCGCCCGCGAAATCGCCGCTGCCGCCTTCGCTACAGAAGATACAGCCCCGAGTGCCCAGCGTGCCGTCCCGGTTGGGACAGCTCATGTGGGCATTCAGGGCTACTTTATAGCATTTATGCTGATAAGTATTTTTACACCAGGCATCCAGAGAGTAATAGGGCTTGCCGTGCCAGTCGGTCTGTGACATAAGAAAAACCTCGCAGCTTCTTTTAGCGGATATGTGACTTTACGGCCTCTGCGACCAGATCCGCAACTCTCGGATCAAACGCCTCAGGCATGATATTGTCCTCATTCAGCTCTTCGTCGGAAACAAGACCGGCGATCGCCTCTGCGGCGGCAAGCTTCATCTCTTCCGTAATCTGTGTTGCACGTCCCTCGAGCGCGCCCTTGAAGATGCCGGGGAATGCGACAACGTTATTGACCTGATTCGGGAAATCGCTGCGCCCGGTTCCGACAACGCGTGCGCCCGCAGCCTTTGCGATATCCGGCATGATTTCCGGCACGGGATTCGCCATGGCGAAGAGGATCGCGTCGCGGTTCATGGAAGCAACCATTTCGGGGGTTACGATATTCGGCGCGGAGACACCGACGAAGATATCCGCTCCTTTAAGCGCGTCTGCAAGGGAGCCCGTCTCGTTGTCCGGGTTTGTTACCTCTGTCATTTTCTGCTGCATCCAGTTTAACCCTTCGGTATTTTTCGAGACGATGCCGACCTTATCGCACATGACAATCTTCGGGAATCCGTAGGTCAGAAGAAGCTTTGTGATGGCAACGCCGGCGCTTCCCGCACCGTTTACGACAACCTTACAATCTTCTTTGCGCTTGCCTACGACCTTGAGGGCGTTGATGATTCCGGCGAGTACGACGATCGCGGTGCCGTGCTGGTCATCATGGAAAACGGGGATGTCGAGCGTTGCTTTAAGACGTTCCTCTATCTCAAAGCATCTGGGTGCACTGATGTCCTCGAGATTGATGCCGCCGAAGCCGGGCGCAAGCCAGGTAACGGCTTTGATGATCTCTTCGGTATCCTGCGTGTCAAGGCAGATCGGCACGGCGTTGACACCGCCGAATTCCTTGAAGAGGACGGCTTTTCCCTCCATGACGGGCATGGCGGCGTGCGGTCCTATGTTTCCGAGACCTAAGACGGCGCTTCCGTCGGATACGACGGCGACGGTGTTCGCTTTCATGGTATATTTGTAGGCTGCTTCCTTATTTTCCGCAATCACCTTACAGGGCTCGGCAACGCCGGGGGTGTAGGCGATCGCGAGATCCTCGCGGTTTTTGACGGGAGACTTTGCCGTCGTCTCCAGCTTTCCGTTCCATTCTTCATGCATCAGCAGTGCTTTTTCGTTGGTTGTCATGCTGTTACCTCTTTTTTTATTTAGTATGTCGGCATACCGCAGCGGGAATCCGGAGCGTGAATGCCTGTTCCGTGTTCCATCATATAATATTTTTGCAATGTCCGCAAGCAGAATCATGTAACGATTCAGCCGGAATGAAAGTAAGATTGAATTTCTTAATATGATGTTGTATAATGTGGAAAATGACGTGAACCGCTTCGCGAAAGAGATGTCTGCGGGAATAAAGGCAAAATCGCTGCAAAGCGGCAGGAGGATGAGGACGGATGAAGGATACGGAGCAGGAGTATAGGATCCTGAATCAGCAGGAAGAGATACCGGAGAAGGAAATCGACCCGAAAAAGAGGGAGCGTCAGCTCTCTCTTTCCGGTTATCAGTATTTTGATTTTGAGGCGATCCGAAGGAGCATGAATGTGACGACGGCTGCGCTGCGCAAGGCGGAAGCGCTGAAGGAGAAGCTGACGATCACGGAAAAGCAGTCCGGCTTTGGCGACGGGCTGGACAGTACGGTCGGCGAGGTGTTCGGGGAAGCACGGGAAGGAAGAAGTACATTCCCGGTACATATGGTCTTTGCGAGAGACCGTGTGCTCTTTGCCGAGTGTGAATGCGCAGAGTGCAGACGGCATTATTATTACAGATATTACAGACGGGAGTACTGTAGTTATCTCATAGCGTTTCTGGAACGGATCCGGGAAGAGCTGGAGCGGAAGAATTTCGGCGATGCGACGGATAAGCTTGGGGCGCGCCTGATGTATGCCCTCTCGGAGCAGCGTGCGAACACGATCGTATCGGATGCCGTCGGAAAGAAGGAGAGCCTTTCGCTTCAACCGCGGCTGTTTAAAAAGAACGGGGAGCTTGCCGCTTCTTTTAAGGTCGGCGAGAAAAAGCTTTTTGTGATAAAGGATCTCTATAAATTTTATGATGATGTTATGGAATCCCGCACGGATACCTACGGCTCAGATACGCAGATCAATCACTGTCCGGAGAATTTTACGGGTGCGGGCAGGGAGTGGATCGCGTTTATCGGGCGTGTCGTCAAGGAGGAACGGAATTTTTCGAGAAGACTCCTAGAGGCGGATATCTATTCTAAAAAGGCTTCGGCAAAGAGCGGGGAGCTTGCGCTGTTCGGCTGGAGGCTGGATGAATTTTACCGTCTGATGGAGAATGGGAAAACGGAATATGAGGATCGGGATGCCCCGAAGAAGGAGAAGCGTCTTCTTACGACAAGGGAACAGAATCCGAAGATTACGCTGACGATCCGGAAAAATAAGCTCAGCTCAAGGCGGGAGTTTCACGGCATAGAGGCGGACTGCCGGATGCCGGAGCTTTATGAGGGAAGCAGTACCTTTTTCTTTGTCGGACAGGAAGCGCTCTGTCGGGCGGAGGAAGGGTTTGCCGGAAATGTCAGGACGCTTGCGCAGTTTTGCGATAACGGTTCCATGCAGTTTCAGGTAGGCAGGAATCATCTGGCGCAGTTTTATTACAGCGTCCTTCCGCAGCTGGAAAAATATGTGGAGATCCGTGAGGAGAACGCGGAGGAGATTGCGTCTTATCTGCCGGAGCGTGCAAAATTTATCTTTTATCTGGATGCGGAGGAGCACGACATGAGCTGCCGCCTCAGGGCAGCGTATGGCGATAAAAGTTTTCTGCTTCCGGAAGAGTCCGAAGCGGAAAGCTTTCTGCGCGATGAACAGAAGGAGAATGAGATCACGTTTCTCGTGAGACAGTGGTTTCCGTATTATGATGACGCAAAGCAGGAATTTACCTGCGGCGGCGAGGAAGCGCTGATGTACCGGGTTCTGGATCAGGGCGTGGAAACGTTGCTTACGCTCGGCGAGGTACAGTGTACAAAGCGCTTCAGCGGTATGAATGTCGGCAGACGGGTGCGCGTTTCCGTCGGGGTATCCGTGTCAAGGGATCTGCTGAATCTGGATGTCTCAACGCAGGACATTCCGCCGGAGGAGCTTTTGGAGGTACTCAAAAGCTATCGCGCGAAAAGAAAGTATCACAGACTGAAAAACGGGGATTTCTTAAGCCTCGAGGAGGAGTCGCTGGCAGCGCTTGACGAGATGATGCAGACGCTGCGGCTTGCGCCGAAGGAGCTGCTGAAGGGAAAGGTAAAGCTGCCGCTCTACCGCGCGCTGTATCTGGATCAGCTGCTGGAAAAGAATGAGGAGATCTACAGTAACCGGGACGGCTATTTCCGGGAGCTGGCGAAGAATTTTAAGACGGTGAAGGACGCGGATTTCGAGATACCGGATTCCCTGCGTAAGATCATGCGCGGATATCAGAGATTCGGATACCGCTGGCTGCGGATGCTCGAGGAGTATCGGATGGGCGGGATCCTTGCGGACGATATGGGGCTGGGAAAGACGCTGCAGATGATCGCCGTGCTGCTTGCGGCAAAGCAGGAGGGCGGAAAGGGAACGTCGCTTGTCGTGACGCCCGCCTCACTGGTCTTTAACTGGGGAGAGGAGCTGCAGCGGTTTGCGCCGGAGCTTTCCTGTATTTTTATCACGGGAAGCCAGGCGGAACGGGCAGAGAAGCTGGCAGTGTGCGAAAGCTATGATGTCGTAGTGACCTCGTATGATCTCTTAAAACGCGATATCGCCGAGTATGAGGAGAAGGAATTTTATTACGAGATCATCGATGAGGCGCAGTATATCAAGAACCATTCGACGGCGGCAGCAAAGGCGGTCAAGGCGGTGCGCAGCAGGGTGCGGTATGCGCTGACGGGTACGCCGATCGAGAACCGCTTAAGCGAGCTGTGGAGTATTTTTGATTACCTGATGCCGGGATATCTCTACAGCTATGAGGTATTCCGGAATGATTTTGAATCGCCCATCGTAAAAGAGGAGGATTCCGCCGCACTGGAGAGATTACAGAGGATGGTGTCGCCGTTTATTCTGCGCCGTCTGAAGGAAAATGTACTGCGGGATCTGCCGGAGAAGCTGGAAGAGAGCCGGTATGTGCGGTTTGAGGGAGAACAGCTAAGGCTTTACGACGCACAGGTCATCCGTATGCGGCAGCAGATCGGGATGCAGAGCGCGGAGGAATTTGGAAAGAATAAGATTCAGGTGCTTGCGGAGCTGATGAAGCTGCGGCAGATCTGCTGTGATCCGGCTCTTTGCTTTGAGAATTATCAGGGCGGGTCGGCAAAGCAGGATGCCTGTGTGGAGCTGATCCGGAGCGCTGTGGAGGGCGGACATAAGATCTTACTGTTTTCCCAGTTTACATCCATGCTGGAGCTGCTTGCAGGGCGGCTGAAGCAGGAGGAAATCTCCTTCTATACGATAACGGGGGCGACGGCGAAGGAGGAGCGGCTGAAGCTTGTCAAGGCGTTTAATGCGGACGATACAAAGGTCTTTCTGATCTCACTGAAGGCGGGCGGCGTCGGCTTAAATCTGGTCGGCGCGGATGTTGTCATTCATTACGATCCATGGTGGAATGTCGCCGTACAGAATCAGGCGACGGATCGCGCGCACAGGATCGGACAGACGAAGAAGGTTGTCGTCTACAGGATGATCGCCAAGGGAACGATCGAGGAGAAGATTCAGAAGCTGCAGGAGAGCAAGAAAGCGCTCTCGGATCAGATCATTCAGGGAGAGACGGGACAGCTCGGCGGTATGACAAGGGAAGATTTTCTTGCGCTTCTGGAATAATTTTCCGTTCCGGCACATATACTTTCAGCAGGGATTGGAAAAATCCGCTGAAAGGAGAGGCTGTTATGGCAAGAGGACAGAGAAAAACCATAGAAGAAAAGATTGCGGCAAAGCAGGAGCTGATAGACGCCCTGACGATCCGTCTGGAATCGGAGAAGCGGGAGCTGGACGAGCTGTTTGAGGAGAAAAAGAAAAAGGAGCTGGAGACGGTAAGCGAGCTGATCTCCGGAACCGGATTACAGCCGGACGAGGTCGCAGAGGTGCTGCAGGCATATCTGCGGACGAAGACGGCACAGGCGTCCTAAGCCGTCCGTAGAAACGGACAGCCTGCCGTGGAAGCGGAAGCGTGCGGCTGCGGCGCAAAAGATGCAAAAAAGCGCCTGTCCTGAGGGGAAAACCTTCGGACAGGCGTTTTTTCATTTCGTATGCATTCCTTTTTCAGACTTCTTTTTCCAGATTTTTCTGAGCGGTGGACAGCATCAGCTTGATGCGGTTGAGCTGGTTGACCTCGCTGGCGCCGGGATCATAGTCGATGGCGACGATATTGGAGGCGGGGTACGCCTTGCGCAGCGCCTTGATAACGCCCTTTCCGACAACGTGGTTCGGCAGACAGCCGAAGGGCTGTGTACAGACGATGTTCGGTACGCCGTCATGGATCAGCTCGACCATCTCTCCGGTCAGAAACCATCCTTCTCCGGTCTGGTTGCCGATGGAGACGATCGGCTCGGCAAAGCTTACGATCTCGCGGATCGGCGTGGGCGGCGTAAAGTGTCTGCTGCGCGCAAATTCCTTTACGGCACTGCGCCGCAGGACGTGCTCGATCGCCCAGATGCCGAGCGCGGATATTTTTGCGGTCTTCTTACTCATGCCGAGGTGCTCCGCCTTGTAAATCTGGTTATAGAAGCAATAGAGCATAAAGTCGATCAGATCCGGCACGACTGCCTCTGCCCCCTCGCTCTCTAAGAGTTCTACGAGATGGTTGTTTCCTGCGGGCGAAAACTTGACAAGGATCTCGCCGACAATGCCGACACGGGGCTTTTTGACAGGAAGGAGCGGGATAGCGTCAAAGTCGCGTATGATCTCCCGACAGAGCCTGTGAAACTTCCGGAGGCTGATATGCTTTCCGGATACAAATTCTCTTGTCACCTTCAGCCATTTCTGATGGACTGCCTCGACGCTGCCGGGCGTTGCCTCGTAAGGGCGCATCCGGTAGACGCAGCGCATGAAGATATCGCCGAACTCGGCGGCAACCGCGGCGCGGATCAGCAGATCGGCATTGATGTGGAAGCCGGGGTTGGTCTCGATGCCGCCGAGGTTTAAGGAGATGACGGGAATCTGTTCCATGCCCGCTTTTTTCAGGGCGCGCCGGATGAAGCCGACATAGTTTGTCGCACGACATCCGCCTCCCGTCTGCGTCATGATGATCGCCGTCCTGTCAAGGTCATATTTCCCGGAGAGCAGCGCTTCCATGATCTGCCCGACGACGAGCAGGGAAGGGTAGCATGCGTCATTGTTGACATATTTTAAGCCGACATCCACGGAATGTCTGTTATCGTTGTCCAGCACAACGAAACGGTAGCCGCAGGAATTGAAGGCGGGCTCTAAAAGATCAAAGTGGATCGGCGACATCTGCGGGCAGAGAATGGTGTAACTTTCACGCATCTCTTCGGTAAAGGCAACCTTTTCGATCGCAGTGGAACGGATGGTGCGCTTTTGTTCCTGCTTCTCTCTGACCCGTATCGCGGAGAGCAGGGAGCGCACGCGGATCCTTGCGGCACCCAGATTGTTTACCTCGTCGATCTTTAAGCAGGTATAGATCTTTCCGGAGCCGGACAGAATATCGTTTACCTGATCGGTTGTCACGGCATCCAGTCCGCAGCCGAAGGAATTTAACTGGATCAGGTCGAGGTTCTCCGTTTTCCTGACATAGCTTGCGGCAGCATACAGCCTGGAATGGTACATCCACTGGTCGGAGACGATGAGCGGGCGCTCAGGGTGTCCGAGGTGGGAAATGGAATCCTCCGTCAGGACGGCGAGACCGAACGAGGTGATCAGCTCGGGGATACCGTGGTTGATCTCGGGGTCGATATGGTAGGGACGTCCGGCGAGAACAATGCCGCGCGTTCCGGTCTCTGCAAGATAGTCCAGCGTTTCCTCGCCCTTTTTGCGGACGTCCTCACGGACAGCCGCAAGCTCTTCCCAGGCAGCCTTGACAGCTGCGCGTATTTCTCTTTCGGGAAGCTCGGCAAATTCCTTTATGAGCGCCTGCGATACCGTGTCGATGTCGCGGAAGGACATAAACGGATTCCTAAGACGCATCTGTCCGCTTGAAATTTCCTCGACATTGTTCTTAATGTTTTCGGAATACGAGGTAACGATCGGGCAGTTGTAATGGTTGTTTGCCCCTTCGACCTCATCCCGTTCATAAAAGAGGGCGGGATAGAAAATGAAATCAACGCCCTGATTGATCAGCCACGCGACATGACCGTGCGCCAGCTTTGCCGGGTAGCATTCCGATTCGCTGGGGATGGACTCGATGCCCAGCTCATAAATCTTCCGGTTGGAGCCGGGAGACAGGACGACGCGATAGCCCAGCCTTGTAAAGAAAACATGCCAGAACGGGTAGTTTTCATACATGTTAAGTACCCGGGGAATGCCGACGGTTCCTCTTTTCGCCTCCGCCGGATCAAGGGAAGGGTAGGAGAAGAGCCGCTGCAGCTTATAGTCGAACAGATTGGGAACGTTATTGGCATTCTTCTGACCGCCGATGCCGCGCTCGCAGCGGTTGCCGGAAATAAACTGCCGTCCGCCGGAGAAACGGTTGATCGTGAGTCTGCAGCTGTTCGTACAGCCCTTACATTTTGCCATGCTCGTCTCATATTTCAGGTCGCAGAGCTTTTCATAGGAGAGCATGGTACTTTCTTTGCCTTTTTCGTAATGCTCCCTGGCGATCAGCGCAGCGCCGAACGCTCCCATGATTCCGGCATTATCCGGACGTATCGCCTCACAGCCGGCAATTTTTTCAAAACTCCGCAAAACGGCATCATTGTAGAAAGTACCGCCCTGCACGACAATATTTTTGCCCAGCTCCGAGGCATCGGATACCTTGATGACCTTAAAAAGGGCGTTCTTGATCACGGAATAGGCAAGCCCTGCCGAGATATCGGAGACGCTTGCGCCCTCCTTCTGCGCCTGCTTTACTTTTGAGTTCATGAAAACCGTGCAGCGCGTGCCGAGGTCGATCGGATGCTTTGCAAAGAGAGCGGCTTTTGCGAAATCCTGTACGCTGTAATTTAAGGATTTTGCAAAGGTTTCGATAAAGGAGCCGCAGCCGGAGGAGCATGCCTCGTTGAGCTGTACGCTGTCCACTGTCCGGTTTTTAATCTTGATGCACTTCATGTCCTGACCGCCGATATCGAGGATACAGTCCACGTCCGGGTTAAAGAAGGCGGCGGCGTAATAATGCGCGACGGTCTCCACTTCGCCGTCGTCTAACAGGAATGCCGCTTTCATGAGCGCTTCGCCGTAGCCGGTCGAACAGGAGCGGACGATATGTACGTCTTCGGGGAGCTTTTCATAAATTTCCTTCAGCGAACGGATCGCCGTGTTTAACGGACTGCCGTCATTGCTGCTGTAAAAAGAGTACAGCAGAGAGCCGTCCTCCCCGACAAGCGCGATTTTTGTCGTCGTCGATCCGGCGTCAATGCCGAGATACGCGTTGCCGCTGTAGGAGGCGAGGTCGGCGGTCGCTACATGGTGCTTCGCGTGGCGCGCCTTAAAGGCATCATAAGCGGCAGTGTCGGCGAAGAGCGGTTCCATCCGCTCTACCTCAAATTCCATTTTAATATCGGCGGAAAGCTTTTCCACCATTTCCGCCATCGTAAAGGAAACGTCTTCCTTTGCGTTCAGCGCAGAGCCGATCGCGGCAAAGAGGTGGGAATTTTCCGTGTCAACGATATGTTCCCCGTCCAGCTTCAGCGTGCGGATAAAGGCAGTCTTTAACTCGGACAGGAAATGCAAGGGTCCTCCGAGAAAGGCGACATGTCCGCGGATCGGCTTGCCGCAGGCAAGACCGGAGATCGTCTGGTTTACGACAGCCTGAAAGATCGAGGCGGAAAGATCCTCCTTGGTCGCGCCCTCGTTGATCAGCGGCTGGATATCCGTCTTTGCGAAAACGCCGCAGCGGGCGGCAATCGCATACAGGGATTTATAATTTTTTGCGTACTCGTTCAGACCGGAGGCATCCGTCTGAAGCAGGGATGCCATCTGGTCGATAAAAGAGCCGGTACCGCCGGCACAGATGCCGTTCATACGCTGTTCGACATTTCCGCCCTCAAAATAGATGATCTTTGCATCCTCGCCGCCGAGCTCGATCGCGACATCCGTTTGGGGCGCGAGCTCCTGTAGAGAGGTAGCAACGGCGATGACCTCCTGTGTGAACGGCACGCCGAGATGGTTGGCGAGCGTCAGTCCGCCGGAGCCGGTGATCATCGGATGCAGGGTAAGGTTGCCGAGCTGTTCATATGCCTTTTTTAAAAGGGAAGAAAGCGTTTCCCGGATATTGGCATAATGCCGCTCATAATCTGAAAAAAGAATTTTGTGTTCTTTATCAAGAATTGCAATTTTAACCGTGGTAGAACCGATATCGATACCCAGTGTAACAGTTTTGTTTCTAATTTCCATGCAGCTACATCCTTTCATGGTGACTGCCCGCAGTCACCCGACAAAAACAGACATTCTAAGGTATTATACGACAGGAAATGCGAAAAATCAACGAACAAACCGAGCGGAAAGGTATGAAAATTCTATAAATTAGAATTTGTTCTGTTTACTTAAGCGAAGCAGTTGTGTTAAAATGAATTTTATTCCAAAGCGTGAACGGCGTTTTTCGCGGGATGCCGTGTCACAAAAATGTATTCCGGATCCGCGCCGGAAATGACAGGAAACGGATGCGCGGCATGGAAGCAGGGAAAGGGAGCGGAAGCAATGGGAAAATGGGAAAAGAAATTTGGGAAATATGCGATTCCGAATCTGACGTATATACTGATCGGCTGTTATGTCTTAGGGTATCTGCTGAACGCGCTGGCGCCGTCCTTTATGGGGTGGCTGACGCTGAATCCTTATGCGATCCTGCACGGACAGCTCTGGCGGCTTGTGACATGGGTGATCGCGCCGCCGTCCTCGTTTGATATTTTTACGATCATCATGCTGCTGTTCTATTTAAGCCTTGGGAGCAGTCTGGAACGCGTCTGGGGAACCTGGCAGTATAATGTGTATATTTTTACGGGAATCCTGCTGACGATACTCGGAAGCTTCGTCTGCATGGGCATCTTTTATCTGGTGTACGGGGAAGCGGCGGTGGCGGTAATGAGCTCGCTCTGCGCTTCCGGGGCGTGGCAGTTCAGCACGTATTTCATCAATATGTCGATCTTCCTCGCCTACGCGGCAACGTTTCCGGATGCGCAGGTGCTGCTGATGTTTGTAATCCCGGTAAAGGTAAAATGGCTGGGGATCATCTACGGGGCGATGCTTGTCTATGAGATGGTCAGCTATTTCCGGATCGGTCTTACGGTTTATGCAGAGTACTGGTTCGGCGTGGCGGCGATCGCGGCGTCATTGCTGAATTTCCTGATCTTTTGGCTGCGCTCGAAAAATCATCTGCACCGGAGTCCGAAGCAGATTAAGCGGAAGATGGAATTTCGGCAGGATATAAAGCGGAATCCGAAGATCACAAAGCATAAGTGCGCGGTCTGCGGCAGAACGGAGGATGATGATCCGTCTCTGGAATTCCGTTTCTGTTCTAAATGCAACGGCAATTATGAGTACTGCCAGTATCATCTGTTCACGCATCAGCACAGAACGTGATGAAAAATACGGTCAAAGCCGGATGCCGGAAGGAAGCAGACAGGGGGTGTCTATGAGTCAGAATAAGGAAATTTTATTTGCAAAGACGCTGGAAGAGGTGCGTCGGCTGGCGAAGGAGCAGGGAAACTGTGTCAGCGAAGAACAGGTCCGCGAAGCGTTTGCGTTGCAGGAGCTGGGAGAAAATCAGATGCAGATGGTCTTCGACTATCTGGTAAAGCATAAGGTCGGCATCGGACAGCCGCTTGATCCGGATGAATTTCTGACGGAGGAGGAGCGGGATTATCTACAGGATTATCTGGATGAGCTTGCGCAGCTTCCGGAGTACAGCACCGGGGAAAAGGAAGCGTTTACGATCTCGGCGATGGCGGGAGAGACAGAGGCGCAAAAGAAGCTGGTGCAATGCTATCTGCGGGATGTTGTCGATATCGCGAAGCTCTATACCGGGCAGGGCGTATTTTTGGAGGATCTGGTCGGGGAGGGCAACGTCGCGCTCGCGATGGGCGTGAGTATGCTCGGCAGTCTGGAGAAGCCGTCGGAAGCGCAGGGAATGCTGGCGAAGCTGATGATGGATGCCATGGAGGATTCTATTCAGGAGACCGGCGAGAGTGCAAGGACGGATAGGAAGGTCGCGGATAAGGTAAATCAGGTGGCGGATAAGGCGCGGGAGCTGGCGGCGGAGCTTCACAGGAAGGTAACGCCGGAGGAGCTTGCACAGGAGAGCGGTCTGTCCGTAAAGACGATTCTGGATGCACACAGGATGAGCGGCTTCAAAATAGAAGATTTGGAGGGATAGCGGGAAACGGAAATGAACAGTTCGGTTTATGAGGATTACAAATACAGCTTACAGGATACGAGCCGTGTGTACGTCGGATGCAGGTATACCTTTGGAGAGCTTCTGGAGGCGGAGGAGGTCATGTTCAAGTTCCGCATGGTCATGCAGAAGTATGTTGTGCCGGAGACGGACCTTTCAGATACGCTGGAAAGCCATCTGTATTACCTTGCGCCGGAGAATTTTCTTGTAAAGCTCTACCGGCAGATGAAGGCGCGGGTCAGGGTTAATGTGATCGAAGAGCGAAAGCACCTGATCGGCGGGAAGCGGAAGGAATATGTGACGAAGATCCTGACGCTGGAAGAGCTGGTGAAGCTGACGGTACAGGAAAAGGAAGCCTGCGGGCTTGTCATTCAGGAGCTTTCGGTGAGCAAGCTTGCGCTGATGGGACTGTAGCGGGAGTATGTTTTTTTTAGAATTACGAAATATAAGTCGGGGCGGAATTTGTGAGCTTTGCAACCGGCTGATATAAGGCTGATATAAAATAAAAAAAGGAGAACAAAAAATGAGGGTTGAAGATTTACAGGCGTATGAGGTGCTGGAGAGAAAGGAAAATCATGACATTGACAGTGTCACCTATCTCTGCCGCCATAAGAAGACGGGAGCAAGGGTAGCGCTTGTCTCCAATGACGACGACAACAAGGTTTTCTGTATCGGTTTTCGGACGACACCGAAGGATTCCACCGGCGTTGCACACATCACGGAGCATTCCGTGCTCTGCGGTTCCAAAAATTATCCGGTAAAGGATCCGTTTGTGGAGCTGGTAAAGGGCTCACTGAATACGTTTTTAAACGCGATGACGTATCCGGATAAGACGATCTATCCCGTTGCAAGCTGTAATGACAAGGATTTCCAGAATCTGATGCACGTTTATCTGGATGCGGTTTTTTATCCGAATACCTACAGCAATGAGGCGATTTTTCGACAGGAGGGCTGGCATTACGAGCTGAACGATAAGGACGAGCTGATCTATAACGGCGTCGTTTATAATGAGATGAAGGGGGCGCTCTCCAACCCGGACAGCATCCTCTGGAGAGAGGTTCCGTCAGCGCTGTATCCGCATACGACCTACGCCGTGGAATCCGGCGGCGACCCGGAGAATATCCCGGATCTGACCTATGAGCAGTTTCTGGATTTCCACAGAACATATTATCATCCGTCCAACAGCTATATCTATCTGTACGGAAATATGGATATGGCGGAGAAGCTTACCTTTATTGATGAGGAGTATCTCTCTCATTTTGAGTATCTTGCGGTGGACTCAAAGATCACGAGGGAGGAGCGCTTTGAAAAGCCGGTGCGCCATGTAAAGGAGATTCCGCTCGGAGAGGGAGAGAGCGCAGAGGCGAATACCTATCTCGCGCAATGCTTCTCTGCGGGCGACTGTCTGGATGCGGAGCTTGTGATCGCGATGAAGGTATTGGATTTTGCGCTCTGTACGGTACCCGGTGCGCCCTTAAAGCAGGCGCTGATCGAGCGAGGAATCGGAAAAGACGTTTTCAGTATGTATGACAACGGGGTCTGCCAGCCCTTCTTTGGCGTTGTTGCGAAGGGAACCTCTGTGGAGAAGGAAGAGGAATTTAAGGCGGTGATCCGGGAAGTGTTAGAGGGCATCGTGGAAAAGGGCTTTGATAAAAAGGCGCTGCTTTCCGCGATCAATCACAGTGAGTTCAGATACCGCGAGGCGGATTTCGGAACGACGCCGAAGGGACTGATGTACGGGATTTGGATGCTGGACAGCTGGCTGTATGACGATACGAAGCCGTTTCTTCATATCGAGGCAAACGCGGTGTACGCTTCCCTGCGAAAGAAAGCGGAGGAAGGGTACTTTGAGGAGCTGATCAGAAAGTATCTTCTGGACAATCCGCATGCCGCGACCGTTGTGCTTCTGCCGAAGGAGGGACTTGCCGCTAAGCAGGAGCAGAAGCTCAAGGAAAAGCTGGCTGCGATCAAGGACGGCATGAGTGAAAAAGAGCTTGCGGATGTCCGTGAGATGATGAAGAAGCTGGATGCGTTCCGCGAGCAGGAGGACAGACCGGAGGATATCGCGAAGATCCCGCTGCTTGCGAGAGAGGATTTAAAGTGCGAGGCGGCGCCGCTTTATAATGAGGAGAGGAAGCTTGGCGATGTGCCTGTGCTGTATCATGAGCTTTTTACCAACGGCATCGGTTATTTCCGGATGATATTTACGGTAAAGGATATTCCGGAAGAGTACTTCCCGTATCTGAGCATTCTTGCAGGTGCCTTCTGTAAGATGAACACGGCGCATTATACCTATGGAGAGCTGTGCAGTGAGATCAATCTGGCGACGGGAGAGATTTTTGTCGCGCAGAATACTTATGACTCGGCAGAGGATGCGGACCGCTATGTGATGACGATGGAGATCTGCACAAAGGCGCTGTATGAAAATCTGCCGCGGGCGATCGAGCTGATGGAAGAGCTGATCCTGACGACGGATTTTGCGGATGCGAAGCGGCTGAAGGAAATTCTCGCCGAGAGCGAGTCGGCATTCCGGGATTATGCGAACCAGGCGGGACATTCGGTTGCCGTCCGCCGTGCCTTTTCCTACGGCAGTGCAAGAGGGGCTGCGGAGGAGATCCTTGGCGGCGTGGAGCAGTATCGTCTGATCTGCGATCTGGAAGAACACTTTGAAGAGAAAAAGGATGCGCTGATTGAGAAGCTGCAGACGCTCTGTAAGATGATCTTCCGTCCGGAAAATCTGATGATCGATTTTACGGGAGACAGGGAAGCGTTAGAGAAGCTTGCCGCTTTGGTTGCAGCGGTTAAGGGTAAGCTGTATACCTGTGAGGTGGAGCGAGGCCGGTATATGCCGGCGCCGGAAAAGAAGAATGAGGGACTGACCGGTCAGAGTCAGGTTGACTATGTATGCCGTGTGGGAAATTTCGTGAAGAAGGGGCTGCCTTATACGGGGGCGCTGAATGTTCTGCGCGTCATGATGGGATATGAATATCTCTGGCTCAATATCCGCGTCAAGGGCGGCGCATACGGCTGTATGTGCAATTTCGGCAGAAACGGGGAAAGCTATTTCTGCTCTTACCGCGATCCGAACCTCGGACAGACGATCGAAGTCTTTGAGAAAGCGGCGGAATTTATCGCAGATTATCAGGCGGACGAGCGTACCATGACAAAGTATATCATCGGCGCGGTCAGCGATCTGGATGTGCCGCTTACGGCAGCAGGAAAGGGAAACCGTTCCAGAAGCTGTTATTTTGAGGGCATCACACAGGAGATGATCCAGAAAGCAAGGGATCAGGTACTGCATGCGACACCGGAGGATATCCGGGCGCTGTCGAAGTATATTGCGGCGTTTATCGGGGATGACTGTCTCTGCGTTGTCGGCAATGAGCAGAAGATCAAGGAAGAAAAAGACAGATTTATGAATATTGAGAACCTTTTCTAAGGTTTTGTCGTCCTTATCGGTAAGAAGGCTCCTGCGGAGCTTCGTTATCGGAACAAAGCGGCACGGAACACGCCCCGGCAGACCGGGCGGATAAGACGTTGCAATTTTTGTCCGGGAGACGGCGTGTTCCCTGCGGCGGGCTTTGTGACTACAAAAGGGAGGATGCGTATGGAAAAGAGAAGGTGGAAACGGGCAGGAAACGGTCTGGCGGCAGCAGGAATGGTGCTTGTACTGCTTGCCGGCTGCGGCGCGGCAAACGGTACGTCTGCAAAGAATGCGGCGGATCTGTCGTATGAAACGGTGGCGGAGGTTGACATCGACAGTAACGAATCCTACAGTTCCATGTGGGACAGCGGTTCTTATGAAGAGACGGAAGCGGAGACGGGTACGCTGTCGGAAGCGCCGCAGACGGAAGAGACCGTGCAGACGGACAGAAAGCTGATCCGTAATGTCGGCATGGATGTCGAGACGAAGGAATACGATCAGTTCATGGTTTCGCTTGAGGACAGAGTAGGAGCACTCGGCGGATACATAGAAAACATGGAATCCTATAACGGCAGCCGTTATTCCGACTACCGCTCCTCGCGGTATGCGAACATCACGATCCGGATGCCGCAGGAGAAGCTGGACGGATTTCTGGAGTCGCTCGAAGGCTTCTGTAATGTCGTCCGCCGCACGGAGAGCGTGGATGATGTGACGCTGACCTATGTTGACATGGAAAGTCACAGGGATATGTTAAAAACGGAGCAGAAGCGGCTGCTGGAGCTTCTGGACAGGGCAGAGTCTCTGGAGGATATCCTGACGATCGAGAGCCGCCTGACGGAGGTGCGCTATCAGATTGAAAGCATGGAGGCACAGCTGCGCACGATGGACAATAAGGTGCAGTACAGCACCGTCACCGTCTATGTCTCCGAGGTGCGGGAGCTGACAAATGTGGTAACGCACGAGCAGACGGCATGGGAGCGGATCGCGGAAGGATTTATGGACAGCTTAAGGAGTGTCGGGAACGGTTTTGCGGAGTTCGGGATCTGGTTCCTGATCCATGTTCCGCAGCTGATCCTCTGGGCGCTTGTCATAACGGCGGCAGTCCTTCTGATCAGACGGCGGCGTAAGAAAAAGGCGGCAAGGCGGCAGCAGACAGCCGAAAACAGGCAGAGGACGGCAGCCGCGGCAGAGCAGGAGACAAAGAAGGAAACGTGAGACCATAAGATTGCCGTAAAGGAAGAAAGATTCTGCGGCTGATCCGGGAAGACGGCAGCCGCAGAACGCAAGGGAGGAAACAGCCATGGAGCAGGCGGGGGATATTTGTGAGCGGATCAGGACTGCGCTCTTTGAGATGCAGGATATTGCTTACGGAGATTTTCATGCGAAGCTGATGCCGGACATCCCGAGGGAACGGGTGATTGGCGTCCGGACGCCCGCGTTGCGAAAGCTTGCCCGCGGGATGGCAAAGGAGCCGGAGATCGAAACGTTTCTGGACAGCCTTCCCCATACCTATTACGAGGAAAATAATCTGCACGCGTTCCTTGTGGAAGGAATCAGAGACTATAACGACTGTCTTGCGGCGACAGAACGGTTTCTTCCGTATGTGGACAACTGGGCGACCTGCGACATGATGTCACCGAAGGTATTCGGAAAGCATACGCAGGAGCTGGAGAAAGAGATCCGCCGCTGGCTGCAGTCGGAAAAGACGTATACCATCCGCTTTGGGATTGATATGCTGATGAAATTTTATCTGGATGAAAACTTTCGGCCGGAATATCCGGAATGGGTTCTGGCGGTGCGCAGTAAGGACTATTATGTAAAGATGGCTGTCGCATGGTATTTTGCGACTGCGCTGGCAAAGCAGTATGAGGCGGTGATTCCCGTTCTGGAAGAGAAAAGGCCGGATGTGTGGACGCATAATAAAACGATTCAGAAAGCGCGGGAGAGTCTGCGCATTCCCGAGGAGCGGAAGGCATATCTGAAGACATTGAAGAGAACGGAATAAGG
>CAZVWN010000016.1:20912-23570 GCA_964631065.1 uncultured Acetatifactor sp. | reverse complement strand
TTTATTCTCCTTTCCTGACATTGTCAAAAAAATCGGACAGATCCATGCCGGTCATCCCTGCCATGCCGGAGAGCAGATCCGCAGGAGCTTCGCCGTCGCCGCTGAAGCCTTCCGGGAACAGCTCCTTCATCATCTGCATCATTTCCATGGTTTCCCGCATTTTTTCCATATGAGAGAGCATGTTTTTCAGATCTTCAATCCGCGCGCGCTCTGCGGATGCCGCATAGGGGAGCAGTTCGTCCAACAGCTCAAGGGCTTCCGACGTGTCGCCGGAAAAGAGTCCGTCGGAAAAAAGAGCGCCGGAAGATAAGAATCCGTCGGACTGCCCCCGCGCGAAGGGTTGGGAAACGCTCTGCATACGCATGACATATTGCAGCTCGAGGTATCTGATGCAGAGGGCAAGCGGACGCTGTCCTGCGGCGGGGAGACGGGAAAACAGGATCTTCAGCATACGGATCCGGTCGTTTGTATAAGCCGCATCGAATGCGTTTACCAGCTCCGCGCCCTTACCCTCCATATAATACCGCCCTTCCTTTCCGCCTTCGGCTCCGCAGTCTTTCTGACAGCTTTGTACTGTGCCGGATTTCCGGAAATGCTCTGCTTCGATTCATTGTATGTGACGGCGGGGAAGCTTATGCACAGGAGAAACGGCAGACCCTTTTTGAGTCTGCCGCCCGTATGACAGAGCTTAGTTACAGCCGCAGCCGCATCCGCTGTTGCTTCCGTTTCCGCAGAAGCTCGAGAGCAGCAGGATCCAGATGAGCCAGTCGCAGCAGCTGTTATTGCCGCCGAAGAGTCCGCTCGAGGAAGTTCCGCAGCCGTTATTGCCGTTTCCGCATCCGCCGCAGAAGAACAGAAGCAGGATGATCCAGACCCAGCTTCCGCAGCCGCTGCCGTTCCGGCTTCCCGTACACCCGCAGGAATCGTTGCATCCGCAGTTCGTAGCAGTCAAATCACTCATTGTAATGCCTCCAAAGGTTTATTTATGCTTTATTGTATGACGGGAAGCCTGTCAATGTTTCCTATAAAAAGTCTTGCATAAATTCAGATATGTATTAAAATAAGAGTGGGAGATTTTTTGGGGTAAACGAAAAATGTAAGGAATTGCCATGACACAAAAGGAATTTACGGTAGAGGGCAGACAGTTCCGGACGCAAAGCGATTATGCAAGGGCGCTGCACGATAAGAAAATAACAGACCGGCTGCGGAGCAGCACCGACTGGAACAGCAGGGAACAGCTGGAGAAGCTTTTAAAGGAGCTGGAGGAGGGGAGATATCAGTTCCTCACGCTCCTCGGCACGGATTTTCAGGAGGAGGTACAGGAGACGCTGCAAAGGCAGCCCTCCGGCGCTGCGGGAAGAAGGCGTTCCGCGAGGAAAAAAATGCAGACAGGCGCGGGAGACGCGAAAAAATCCCAAGGGAAGCCGCCCGGCATATCCGGAGGCGGGCAGCAGTCATCAGCGCTTCGGCGGGAAGGGAGAACTGCTTCCGGGAAATCGGGAACGGCCGCCCGGAGCGCGAAGGGAATGTCGGCAGGAAAGCCGGGAACGGCTTCCCGGAATGCGCAGGGGAGTCCGGCGAAGGAAACGGGAATACAGACAGGAAGGAAGGGCAGTGCGGAAGCTTCCGGAAAGCAGACGGCTTCGGACGGACTTTCGGATATCGTGCGGCAGGAGCTGGCAAAGCGTGAAAAGCGGCGGAAGCTGACGATCGCGCTGTGCAGCGCGGTTGCGGTAATCTGCCTCGGGTATTTCGGACTGTATTCCTGGTATCTCTACAGGACGGATCAGCGGAATCAGGCGCTCAGCAGTCTGAAGGCGCAAACGGCGGAGAGCGTGTCTGAAAAAAGAGAGCAGGAGAGCGCCCCGCAGTTTACGCCGGATGAAGAACCGGAGGAGAAGGAAGTCCTTGATGAGTATAAAAACTTATTAAATAAGAATAAAAAGCTAATCGGATGGCTCAAAATTGACGATACAAATATAGATTTTCCTGTCGTGCAGACGACGGACAACGAGTACTACCTTACCCATAACATGAATCAGGAGTACGATAAAAACGGAACGATTTTTATGGATAAGGACTGCGATGTCTTAAAGCCGAGTACAAATTACATCTTATACGGGCATCACATGAAGAGCGGAAAGATGTTCGGCACGCTGGACAGATATGAGGATCAGAGCTATTTTGAGAAGCACCGGTACATTCAGTTCGACACCATATATGAAAAGGGAAGCTATGAGGTCATGTATGTGTTCCGCTCACGGGTGTACAGCGAGGAAGAGATTGTTTTTAAGTATTATCAGTTCATAGATGCGGGCGGGGAGCAGGAATTTAATTCCTACATGGAGGAAATGGCATCCATGACGCTTTATGATACAGGGGTAACGGCGGAGTACGGCGATCAGCTGCTGACGCTTTCGACCTGTGATTATCAGGAGAAGAACGGCAGATTCGTCGTCGTCGCAAAGAGGATAAAGGAGTAGAGGTAATGGCAAACGTCGTAAAAAAGAAATCCAGAAGACTGAAGAGATCCGTGAGAAAAACGTTTGGGACGCTGTTTCTGGTGTCGGCGCTGGTCGTCGCGGCAATTCCCACGGACGGGCTGCGCGCGGTACAGGCGGATGAGAATGGGGCAGCGGTACAGGCGGCGGAGTATCA
>CAZVWN010000016.1:18265-20812 GCA_964631065.1 uncultured Acetatifactor sp. | reverse complement strand
ATGAGAATGGGGCAGCGGTACAGGCGGCGGAGTATCAAACTGACCTGACATGGGATCAGCAGATAAACACGCAAGGGAAATCCCAAATTCCGCTGATCAGTAAGGACGAGGAGAATATTTTTACAAACGAGGACGGGGTGTTCCGCTTCGCCTGGGTTAAGGAATCTGAAGCCAGCCCGAATTACATCGCGGTCATTCTCGGCTACAGCGCCGGAAATCTGGCGAACAATGCGTTGACGATCCCGGATACGGTCGATGCGTATGCAAAGTATCGGAAAAACGACGGCTCGAACGGCGGGTATGTCGCCGTGAGCAGGAGCAGGGAGCCGCTGTACTATATCGCTACGCCGAGACAGGAGATCCTTGACGTCTCGGACGGAAATGCGACGGGCGAGTATACGGATCCCGTGCTGATGCCCTGTACCAGAGAGGACAGGAACTGGGATCGCGCGGCAGCTATAGATAAAGATTTCTATTACAAGGATGAGAATTTTCAGTACAGTCCTCAGGATGCTGAGACGGGAAAAGCATATAAGCTCAAGGACGGCAGTGTCTACGTCAGAACGGAAGACACGCAGCATCAGTGGATCCGTAATCAGACGGTTGCCTACATCGGAAACCAGTACCTTACGGCGTATACCGGAGCGACAGGCGCGGCTGACAACGGTAAGATTGTCCGGGAATGGCAGGTCGCAGATAAGGAAGTAAATAAGGATCCGTCGAAGGGCGTCTTCGCGGGAAACAATAATATCGTCCGGCTGACGATCGGCGAGAACCTGAAGGGAATCGGTAACTATGCCTTTTACAGCTGTGCGAACTTAGAGTATGCGAAGTTCGGAAACGGTCTGGTCGAGGTCGGACATCATGCCTTTGCAAACTGTACGAACATGACGGAGATCGGAATTGACTTTACGTCGAACCTTACTTATATATCGGATTATACCTTTTATAACTGCCGTTCGCTGAGAAGCTTTGCGGTACCCAGCGGTGTCACGGCAATTTATGACCATGCCTTTGAGGGCTGTACGGATCTGGGCAGGACTTCCCTCGGCGGCAGACTGGATCTTACGGGCAGCGGGCAGGACAAAAAGGTCAATCTGGAAAAAATAGGCTGTTCCGTATTTAAGAACTGTACGGGGCTTGCGGAAGTAATTTTCCCGGAGGCGATCGACAATTCGACGGATGTAATCGATGTCAACAACTTTGAGGGCTGCAGCTCCCTTCTGCATATCGGCGCGTTGAGTCCGTATACGGCTTTCGGTGCGAGCCAGCAGGATTATACGGTAGAGGACTTTAAGGCGGATGTTCCGGAGAGCATTTACTTTGAGGCGGCGGACACCTCCGAGACGCATGAGTTTACGAAGCAGAATGCCATTGCCTTTAAGTATTCGGATCGGGATCTGTATGAGATTATCATGCAGGAGATAAAGGTAGGTACAGACGGAAAGCCTATCCAGACCGGAACTGACAGTGAAGGGAATCCGATTTATGAGACCACGGAGGTCATGTATCAGGTCAACTCCTCGAATGAGCTGGTCAACTTCGTGATGACGGATCGGGTGGCAGAGGTACAGATCCCTGTTGCGATCGGACCTTACGGCGTGTCGGCGATCAATTCCGGCTGCTTTTCCGCGAACTGTTATCTGAAGAAGATTACGATTCCGGCGACCGTGACGAGGATCAACGAGGGCGCGTTCAAGGGCTGTCATAATCTGCGGGATGTCATCTTTGACAATGCGACAAACATTCAATATATCGGGCAGGATGCGTTCGCTACGCAGGTTGTCAATCTGCATTCTGCGAGCGGATGCCCGACGAAAGATAAGTATCTGGCGGATACGCCGGTATTGACCTTTACCGGAACGGTCGGAACGGGAATTGTTCCCTTCGACTATGCGATGAGCGCGGGCAGCTATATCAATGCCGGCTCGCAGCCGAAGACCTTTATCACGTATTACAGCGGCTGGCCGACGAACCTTGAGATCCGCTATGAGGAGGATCCGGTCACGGGAACCGGTGCGGCGACGCTGGTCGGATATCCCTCCTTTGAAAAGCTTTACAGCGGAGAATATACGACGGAAAATTATCCCTATATCACAAAAGAGCTGGAGAATGCGGCTCTGGAAGCGGTCAGCGCTTACACGGCATGGCAGGGCGATCAGACAAAAGAGGTGACTGCAGACCAGTGGGAGGTCATCAGGGCTTCCTTAAATCCCGTGATCCCGCAGGGCGTGAAGGCAGTGACGACGAACCCGGGACTGTTCAACGGCGCGGTTGTGACGGTAAATGAGAATGGTGAATATACGGTCAGCCGTGCGCGTGCGGCTTCACAGGCGGATACGAATCTACAGACGATTACGTTTGAGGATCTTACGGAGTATACTCCGTATATGTTTGACGGCTGTACGGCACTGACAACGATCAATATTACGGGCGGTACGGCAAAGATTGATGAGTATGCGTTTGCGTCCGCGAAAGGCGGCAAAGACAGCGCGCTGAGTACCTTCAACATGACGGGAGGCGGCGGTGAGATCGGAGATTATGCGT
>CAZVWN010000016.1:17025-18165 GCA_964631065.1 uncultured Acetatifactor sp. | reverse complement strand
GCTGAGTACCTTCAACATGACGGGAGGCGGCGGTGAGATCGGAGATTATGCGTTTGACAATAATCAGAAGCTGACGAGTGTACAGATTTCCCCGAATGTGACGACGATCGGAAAGCGTCCGTTCAGCAACTGTCCGAAGCTCGAGACAGTCGGCTTCGGCGGCGGACCGTATTTTACGACGGAGAAATCCATCATATACGGCTTGAGCGACGGCGTGAAGACCTCCGTGGTACAGTGTCTTGAGAGCAGGGGAACTGCAGGAACTTCCGGATCCGTTACGGCATCGGAGCTGGAAGGGGTCACGACGCTCGCAGAGGAGGCGTTTATGGGCTGCAACGAGATCGGAACGGTCGATCTCTCCGAAAGCAGCATTAAGAACGTTCCGGTGAACGCGTTCCGGGATACGGCGAGCCTGTACAATGTATTTCTGCCGACAACCTGTCATTCCATCAGTAAGGATGCTTTTTACAACAGCAATGTCCGCTATATGTCGATCCCTGCGAGCGTGTCGATCATTGATCCGTATGCGTTCAATACGCCGACCTATCCGGTGGACAAGAATGACCCGAATACGAATTACAAGACGGATTACCGTTCGATTGATTTCTACTGCGAAGAGGGAACGGCGGCGGCATGGTATGCCGAGGAGTATGACAATATCCTGATTACGCAGGCACCGCCCTCTACGACCTTTAAGGTAAACTTCTGGGTACAGGATGAGGACGGACTTCCGACCATCCGCTTTGTGGACGAGCAGGAGGTTGCGATCGGCAGTGATGCGGCGCTTCCCGTGCTGACCCCGGAGAGAGAGGGATATGTCTTCACGGGCTGGTATCCGTCGGATGTGACGAACGTAAGTAAGGATATCGACTGTATCGCACAGTGGCGGGCGATCGATTCCTCCGAGGTAAAGACGACGGTTGAGTTTGTCGATTGGGATGATACGATTCTTTATACCCAGAGAGTGACGCCGGGTGAGGACTGTATCGTACCGCAGTCGCCGTCAAGAGAGGGTTATACCTTTACGGGCTGGCGTCCCGGTATTACAAATATTCCGACCGTGATGGAAGGGGCGACTTATAAGACCTATGCGCAGTATGAGAAGTCTGATTCCATGGGCGGCAGCGGCTCTGCAGACGG
>CAZVWN010000016.1:15551-16925 GCA_964631065.1 uncultured Acetatifactor sp. | reverse complement strand
GCGGCACGAATAACACGGCGCCGACGCTTTACACGCTGACCGTACAGAACGGCTCCGGCTCCGGAAGCTATGTTGCGGGTTCCCAGCCGATCGTTATCGCGAACGACCCTGCGGCAGGACAGGTATTCAGCCATTGGACGGTGGATCCTTCCTCTACGCCGCTTGCGAGCGCGGTGCTCACGGCTACGGTGATCACGATGCCCGCCTCGAATGTTACGGTGACGGCGCATTATAAGGCAGGCTCGGCTACGGCAAATACCTCGACGAATAAGGTGACGGGAACGGGGAATACCTCTTCCACAAATGCGAACCGTCCGAGCGGTACTTCGGGAACGGTCAATAAGAGCGGAACAACGGTCGTCATTGATAAGAACGGACTTTCCAACACGGGCGTGGTACAGGCTGTCGTAAACGGTTCTTCTGATAATTTCGTCATTAAGATCAGCGAGAGCAGTGCGGCAACGGAAGCAATCCTGCGCGCTCTGATGGCGGAGTACGGAGACGATCTCAGCAATATTAAATATTTCCCGATGGACATTACGCTGTATGATTCTACGGGAACGAATAAGATTACGGATACCACGGGACTCAGCATCCGGATTACGCTGCCCCTGCCGGATTCCCTGATTACCTACGCGGGAAACAATAAGGTCGCGGGCGTTGTAAATGACAGGCTGGATAAGCTTTCGCCGAAGTTTACGACCATCAACGGCGTATCCTGTATCACGTTCACGGCAGAGCATTTCTCTCCGTATGTGATCTATGTTGACACGCAGAGGCTTTCGGAGGGCACGGTTGCCGACAGCACGCCGAAGACCGGAGACGGTATCCATCCGAAGTGGTTCTTATCCGTCGGACTTGCCTGTCTGTCCTTTGTCATGTTCATGCAGAAGGATGGCGGAAAAAAGAAAAAGGTTAAAGTAAAGGCACGCGCCTGAAGAGGAGTGCGCACAGAGGAAGGCATATGAAAAAGAGAGGACTCTTAGGTGTTCTGTTGATTGCGGCAGCGCTGGTCATTATGACACTTCCCGTTTCGGAGGCAGATGCGGCGGCATCTGCTTCCGATTTTTCAATAGAGGGAAGCACGCTGGTAAAATACTACGGTGTGGATGCGGCGGTGACTGTTCCCGATTCCGTGGAGTATATCGGAGAGAGTGCGTTTGAAGGAAATACGGAGATCGCGCGCGTTGTACTGCCGTCTTCCGTAAAGAGTATCGGCGCGTATGCGTTCTGGGGCTGCTCCGGGCTGACGGATATCACCATTCCGCCGCAGACGACGCAGATACAGGAGACGGCGTTTTACGGCTGCGAGAAGCTTACGATTCATTATGAAGCGGGTTCGGCGGCAGAACGCTTCGCGCAGACCTTTTATGC
>CAZVWN010000016.1:0-15451 GCA_964631065.1 uncultured Acetatifactor sp. | reverse complement strand
GAACCGGAAGCGGATGCAGGGGCGGACGACGGCGTAGAGCTTGGCAGTGCGACCGTCGTGGGAAACAGTGCGTTTCTGTTTCTGCGTGCGGAGGATATGAAGCTTGCGGAGCTTACCGATCCGGAGGAGACTCCCGCAGAGGAGCTTCCGGAAAGCACGGACGTGTTTGTCAAGTATACCATCGTGGACGGACAGACCGTTGCGGATCAGGCATATTATAAGGATACCTCGCTGACGGAGCTGTATCTCCCGGACGGGATCACGCAGATCGGGCGGTTTGCCTTTGCGAGGAGTACGCTGACGGAGGTAGAGCTTCCGGAGGGCGTGACGGATATCTGCTTCGGCGCATTTTACCACTGTGACAGTCTGGAGAAGCTTACCCTGCCGTCTACGGTAGTCCGCGTGGAGCCGAAGGCGTTTGAGCATACGGCATATCTGAAGCAGTTTCGGGAAGGCTCGGAAAAATTTCTGATCAACGGCGGCGTGCTGCTTTCGTATCAGGGGAATGACAGTACGGTTTCCGTTCCCGCCGGTGTACGCGTGATCGCTTCGGAGGTCTTTGCCGGACATGATGAGATCGAGAGCGTCAGTCTTCCCGACAGCGTTACCGTGATCGGAGAGGCGGCGTTTGAAAACTGTCGCGCCCTGAAAAAGGTAAAGCTCGGCAGTCAGGTGGAGAAGATCAGCGACAGGGCATTTAGCGGCTGCGTCAGCCTTGCAGCGATAAAGCTGCCGGCCTCCGTCCGCGAGGCAGGTCTACAGGCGTTCGGAAAGGCAGAGGTAATCTGCGCGGGCAGTTATCCGGAGCAGACCTACGAGTTTTCCGCCACACGGTTTTTAAATGAAGTTTACCGGAATCCCGGACAGGAGAAGGCGAAGCCGGGCGTCCGGACAGCGGGTGTTTCCGGAGCTTTCGCGGAGCTTGACGGCGCGGCGCGCAGCTATACGCTGACGGTCACGCCGCAGACGGATACCGCCGCGATGGAACAGGCATGGGCGCGTGCGACAGACGGCTCCCTGCCGGAAGAAACGGCGGTCTATGAGCTGCGGTTTACGGACAACAGCGGGATTCCGCTGACAATGCTGGGAAGTCAGCATGCATTACATATTACGCTTCCGGTTCCGGAGGAGCTTTCCGGGAAGGAGCTTAAGGTCGTGACGATGGATCGGAACGGGCAGCTGGAGCCGTGCGCTTCGGAGATTACCGTTACGCAGGACGGGGAAGCGGTCAGCTTTACCCTGACATATGTTGCGCCTGTCGCACTGTATGTGAAAGAGTGACGACAGAGACAGAATGGAACGCTCCGGCATAGAATGGAGGTAAAAGGATATGCCGGGGCGTTTTCTTATGCAGCGGGTGAGACAGCAGCTGGGTGTACCGAAGCGATGGTTGCAGAAGGGCGAAGGAGAGGTGACGATCGCCGTGCTGGATACCGGAGTCGCAGACCATCCGGATCTGGCGGGGCGCGTCAGGGCTTTTCGGGATTTTGTGGGCGGAAGGCGTCTGATGTATGATGATAACGGGCATGGTACGCATGTCTGCGGGATTTTGTGCGGAAGCGGCGGGCTGTCCGGCGGACGGTACAGAGGAATGCTGCCGACTGCGGGACTGGTCGTCGGGAAAGTACTGGATCAGGACGGAGACGGTTCGACGGAGACAATGCTTGCAGGCATGGACTGGATCCTGCGGATGCGGGCGGCATACCGGATCCGGATCTTAAACATTTCCGTCGGGATCGCGGATCTGAAGGAGCCGGAAAAGGAGACGGCGCTCGCCGGGAAGGTGAAGGAGCTTCAGGAGAGCGGCATCCTGGTCGTCTGTGCGGCGGGCAACAAGGGTCCCGGAGACGGAACGATCTCCGCCGTGAGCGGAAGCAGCAGGGTGCTTACCGTCGGCTGTCATGACGGACGGTATCATAAAAATAATCCCGGGCGCTGTGAGACCTATTCCGGAAGGGGAAGGAAAAACGACGGTCTGCGAAAGCCGGATCTTGTCGCGCCGGGGACGGAGATCATCTCCTGCAATGCGGCATACGCATCCGGAAGGGACGCAGCCGCCTATGTCGCGAAGAGCGGTACCTCCATGGCAACGCCGATTGTTGCCGGTGCGGCGGCGCTTGCCATGCAGATTTATCCTGATATGACGAATGAGGAATGCCGGGAAAAGCTTTTGTTTACGGCGACGGATCTCGGTATTTCCTGGAACAGACAGGGTTGGGGGATGGTAAATGTCCGCAGACTTCTGGAATGACGGCGTTCTTTTTCTTGATGTATTTTACACTTTTTGGGAAAAAAGTTGACACAGTTCGTATAATTGTATACAATCATACGAGATAAAGACTTGGGCGTATATCCCGGGCAGACGGCGCATACAGACGCTTTTTAGACGCTGCGGACCGGTATCCGCCATAAGGAAAGGGGAAGACAGAAAATGAGAGAGAATGAGACCTTCCAGAACCGTCCCGTTACAATGAACCGGAAAAACAATCTGCTGGAAATCGAAGAGCACATGTATATTCTGGATGATGTGGAAAAGCCGAATGTGTTCCGCAATATGTTCCCTTATTCTGAAATACCGAAGATCCCGTTTAATGACAGGATCGTTCCGCATAATATGCCGAAGGAGATCTGGATTACGGATACGACCTTCCGCGACGGTCAGCAGTCGAGAGCGCCGTACACTACGGAACAGATCGTGACGATTTTTGATTATCTGCATAAGCTCGGCGGTCCCAAAGGAATGATCCGCGCCAGCGAATTTTTCCTGTACAGCAAAAAGGACCGGGATGCCGTTTATAAATGTATGGAAAGAGGATATGAGTTTCCGGAGGTGACGAGCTGGATCCGCGCCAGCAAGGAGGATTTTAAGCTGGTCAAGGAGATCGGCATGAAGGAGACGGGTATCCTTGTCAGCTGTTCCGATTATCATATCTTTTTAAAGCTGAAAATGACGAGAAGACAGGCGATGGATCACTATCTGAGCGTGATCAGGGAATGCCTTGAGGAGGGCATCAGTCCCCGCTGTCATCTGGAGGATATTACGAGGGCGGATATTTACGGCTATGTCGTTCCGTTCTGTCTGGAGCTGATGAAGCTGATGGAGGAGTATCAGATCCCGATCAAGATCCGTGCGTGCGATACGATGGGATACGGCGTAAATTACCCCGGCGCGGTCATTCCGAGAAGCGTACAGGGAATCATCTACGCGATCCATACCCATGCGGGAGTTCCCCATGAGCTGATCGAATGGCACGGACATAATGATTTTTACAAGGCGGTCAGCAATTCTACGACCGCATGGCTGTACGGCTGTTCGGGTGTCAACACCTCGCTGTTTGGTATCGGAGAGCGGACGGGCAACACGCCGCTCGAGGCGATGGTGTTTGAGTATGCGCAGTTAAAGGGCGATTTAAACGGTATGGACACGACGGTGATCACGGATCTTGCGGAGTATTATGAGCGGGAGATCGGTTATAAGATCCCGGACAGAACGCCTTTTGTCGGAAAGAATTTCAATGTAACCAGAGCCGGGATCCATGCGGACGGACTGCTGAAAAATGAGGAGATCTATAACATATTTGACACGGATAAGTTTTTAAAGAGACCCGTGCGCTGTGCCGTTTCCAACACCTCCGGTCTCGCCGGGATCGCGCATTGGATCAATACTTATTATGAGCTGAGAGGCGACAGACAGGTAGAGAAGAATTCCGAGCTGGTAAAGGAAATCAAGAAATGGGTGGATGATGAGTACGCGGGCGGACGTGTAACGGTGCTGACGGACGAGGAGATCGTCGCGTGCTTAAACCGTGTCTGTCTGGAGCATGATATCACGCTGTAGGTCCGATTCCAAAGGCGGATTCCGACAGGAGAGCAGACAGACCGAAAAGTTACCTGTCATGCGGAAATGGGGAGGAAAATGAGCAATTATGACGTGAAGCAGGAGGTTACGGACAAGTATTCCCTGCGCGGACGCGTGTTTCACAAGCTGCGGGATGATATCTTAAGCGGGAAATATGCGGAACATGAAGAGCTGAAGGAGGTCGCGATCGGAGAGGAGATGGGCGTGAGCCGTACTCCCGTCAGAGAGGCGTTCAGACAGCTGGAGCTGGAGGGACTGATCCAGATCATCCCGAATAAGGGTGCGTATGTCACGGGGATCACACAGAAGGATGTCAAGGATATCTACATGATCCGTTCCCGACTGGAAGGACTTTGCGCGCGCTGGGCGACGCAGCATATCACAAAAGAGCAGATGGATGAGATGGAGGAGAACGTCTATCTCGCGGAATTTCATGCGGGAAAGGGACATCTGGAACAGCTCGCGGAGCTGGATAACCGCTTCCATGAGATCATGTATGAGGCGTGCGACAGCAAGATTCTGGAGCATCAGCTGAAGGACTTCCATCAATATGTGCTGCGCGTCAGAAAGAAAACGCTTGCCAACGCAAACCGCGGCTTAAAATCGAATGAGGAGCACAAGAAGATCATGGAGGCGATCAAGTCGGGCAATGCGGATCTCGCGGAACAGCTTGCGCATCAGCACATGATCAACGCGTATGAAAACATGGTAAAAAACGGGCTGCATGAAGCCTATGAAAAGGAGAGAGCATATGGACAGGATTAAAATGACAACCCCCCTTGTCGAGATGGACGGAGACGAGATGACCAGAATCCTCTGGCAGATGATCAAGGACGAGCTGCTGCTGCCCTATATTGATCTGAAGACGGAGTACTATGATCTGGGTCTGGAGCACAGAAATGAGACGAACGATCAGGTGACGGTGGATTCCGCAAACGCGACTTTAAAGTACGGCGTGGCGGTCAAGTGTGCGACGATCACCCCGAACGGTGCGAGAATGAAGGAATATGACCTCAAGGAAATGTGGAAAAGTCCGAACGGTACGATCCGTGCGATCCTTGACGGAACGGTTTTCCGCGCGCCGATTCTGGTAAAGGGAATCGTGCCTTATGTCAAAAACTGGTCAAAGCCCATTACGATCGCGCGTCATGCGTATGGAGACGTTTATAAGAATACCGAGATGAAGCTTTCCGGTCCCGGGAAGGCAGAGCTTGTCTTTACGGCTGCGGACGGCACGGTGACACGCGAGCTGATCCACGACTTTGACGGGGCGGGGATCATCCAGGGCATCCATAACACGGAAAAATCGATCACAAGCTTTGCCCGCGCATGCTTTAGCTATGCGGTGGACACAAAGCAGGATCTCTGGTTCTCGACCAAGGATACCATTTCCAAGAAATACGATCATACGTTCAAGGATATCTTCCAGGAGATTTACGAGAACGAGTACAAGGCAAGGTTCGAGGAGCTGGGCATCGAGTATTTCTATACGCTGATCGATGATGCCGTTGCGAGAGTGATCCGCTCCGAGGGCGGCTTTATCTGGGCGTGCAAGAATTATGACGGCGACGTGATGTCCGACATGGTGGCGACGGCTTACGGCGATCTCTCCATGATGACGTCCGTTTTAGTATCTCCGAGCGGGGTTTATGAATACGAGGCGGCGCACGGAACCGTGCAGCGTCATTATTATAAGCATCTGAAGGGCGAGGAGACCTCGACAAATTCCATCGCGACCATCTTTGCATGGACGGGGGCGCTGAGAAAGCGCGGAGAGCTGGATGGAAATGCGGCGCTTCAGACGTTTGCCGATAAGCTGGAGAGAGCCTGCATCAAGACGGTGGAGGACGGGAAGATGACGAAGAGCCTTTCTTTGATCTCAACCTGTGAAAATCCCGTGATCTTAAACAGCCTTGACTTTATCCGGGCGATCCGTGAGACGCTGGACGGACTGCTCCGCGCATAAAGTAATGACCGGAGGGGAAACTGCTGCAGCAACGCATTGACATATTTTTAACAATTTGATATGATGATGTCAGGGCAAGAGGTCATGCGGTTTATGTCTGCATGACCTTAAGACCCATAGGCATCATGGATGGAGACGGCAGAAAACCACACGGTGAGGAGAGACGGTAAGGCACAATGGAAGAAAAGGAAATTTCTCAGGCTGTCATCGGACGGCTGCCAAGGTATTTCAGATATCTGGGTGAATTGAAGGATGAGGGTGTGGAACGGATATCCTCGCAGGATCTGAGCGGTCTGATGAAGGTTACGGCATCTCAGATCCGGCAGGATTTTAATAATTTCGGCGGCTTCGGTCAGCAGGGCTACGGTTATAATGTTGAGTTTCTGTACAATGAGATCGGTAAGATCTTAGGTCTGGATAAGCAGCACAATTTTATTATCATCGGCGCGGGAAACCTCGGACGGGCGCTGGGAAATTATATGAATTTTGAGCGCCGCGGCTTTATTTTTAAGGGAATGTTCGATCAGAATCCCGAGCTGGTCGGCAGGGATGTACGGGGAATAAAGGTGATGCCGATGGAGGAGCTGAATACGTTTGTACGCGAGAACGCGATAGACATTGCGGTTCTGACGATCCCGAAGACGAGCGCCGTTGCCGTGGCGGAGCAGCTGGTACAGGACGGCATCAAGGCGATCTGGAACTTTGCGCATGTGGATCTGAACGTGCCGGACGGCATACAGGTTGAAAATGTACATCTTTCCGACAGCCTGATGAAGCTGTCCTATAACATCAACCGGTACGAGAAAGAACAGGAGTAGAACGGACGGACAGGAGGGCGTTATGCAACAGGATTTTTCTGAGGCGCTTCGCGGGAAAAAGGTTCCGCTTCTGACGCTGGACAACAAATGGTATCGTCTGCTGGATGATGAGGCGAGACGGAAGCTTTCCGGTACGGAGGAAAAGCTCAACGCCCTGCTCCGCAGACAGGGGAAGCTGAATACGGAGAGTAAGGAAATCCGGAAGCTGAAAAAGAAGCTGATGGATGAGATCATGGTACTGGCGGAGCAGGTGAACCGTGGCGGAGACAGCCGTGCGGAGGAAAAGCTTTCCCGGAATAAGCGGCTTTTAGAGGAATGTAATGAAAAGCTTGCCGCGTACAGGGAGGAGCTGCGGGAGCTGCCGCAGGAGATTGAGGAGCTGAATCTTAGTCTGATGCACGCGACGATGGACTACTGCTATTCCCTCATGCAGTCGAATCAGGCGGAGATTGACGAGATTGCAGACTGGATTAAGGATGTCAGGATCGAATTGAAAAAGCAGCTTGTCAGGAAACAGAAAATGGAGCGGAAAAATCAGCAGATCTATTCCTATATGCACGATGTATTCGGTGCGGATGTGATTGATCTTTTTGATATGAAATATTATCCGGACGGGAAAAAGTCTACAGAGCCGGAAAAATGACCATAAGGACTGTTGCGCGGGAGCGGCAGTCCTTTTCGCGCAGGATGGAGGAAGAAAAATGCGGTATCTTGTGACTGCGGAGGAGATGCGCAGACTGGACCGGTATACGATAGAGGAGATCGGCATTCCGGCAGCGGTACTGATGGAGCGGGCGGCGCTTGCCGTTTTGGAGCGGGTCAGAAAATACTGTGCCGGGCATCCGGAGAAGGACAGGACGGCGTTTGTTCTTGCCGGCATGGGAAATAACGGCGGAGACGGGCTTGCGGTCGCGCGTCTTCTTGCGGCGGACGGCTTTTTCGTCAGCGTCCGGACTGTCGGAGATGCGGACAGGGCGTCGGACGAATGGCGCAGACAGCGGAAAATTCTTGAAAAATATCCGGTGGATTTTGGTTCCGGACCGGAAAAAGAAGAATATACTATTTTAATTGATGCTTTGTTCGGCGTCGGACTTTCGAGAGAGCCGGAAGGAAGCCAGGCAGAGGCGATCGGCTGCTTTAACCGACTCCGGGGCAGAAAGTTCGCGGTTGATCTGCCGAGCGGCGTCAATTCCGATACGGGCGCGGTCTGCGCGTCCTGTGTCAGAGCGGATGAAACCGTTACCTTCGGCTTTTGCAAGCGCGGGCTGGTCTTTTATCCGGGCTGTGAGGCGGCAGGGGAGATTACGGTTGCGGACATCGGAATCGTCGGACCGCCTCTGTTTCCGGAAGCGCCTGGGATGTATCTGCTTGAGGACGCTCCGGAAAGTCTTCTTCCAAAGCGGGCGGCTGACGGGAATAAGGGAACCTTCGGAAAGGTACTGCTGATCGCCGGAAGCGTCAATATGGCGGGAGCCGCCGTGCTTGCCGCAAGGGCGGCGTACCGGAGCGGCGCGGGGATGGTAAAGGTCATTTCCCCGGAGGAAAACAGGGTGATTTTACAGACGGCTGTTCCGGAGGCGCTTTACGGAACGGAGAACGAGCTGGAGGACGCGCTCGCGTGGGCGGACGTCGTTGCCGCAGGCCCCGGGATCGGCAGGGGAGAAGGGGCGGCGGCGCTGCTTGCGCGCGTGATCGGGGCGTCGGAGAAGCCGCTGCTAATCGATGCGGACGGCTTAAATCTGCTCGCTGCAAAGCCCGGTCTGCGGACGCTTCTTCGGGAGCGGACGGCGCAGGGCAGAGAGGTTGTGCTGACACCGCATGTCGGGGAGCTTTCGCGGCTGCTGGGCGTGGAAATACCTAAGATAAAGCAGGAAATCTGGGAATACGGCGGCAGACTGGCCATGGAGCTTCAGGCTGTCGTCGTGGCAAAGGATGCGCGGAGCTGTATCTGTAAGAGTGGAGAGGCTGTCTGCGTAAACACGAACGGGAACAGCGGTCTTGCCACGGCGGGAAGCGGAGACGTTCTCGCGGGGCTGATCATCGGTCTGATGGCGCAGGGAACGGATGCTTTTCGGGCGGCATGCGCCGGATGCAGACTGCACGGCTTTCTGGCGGAAAAGGTATCGGAAAGGTATGGAGAGCACGCCTGTATGGCGGGGACGCTTCTTGAGGATGGAATGCAGCGGATAAAGGAAACGGAGTATCCGCAGAATAGAGGATGATATGGAAAAAACGGAAAAGTTACCGGCATTCTGCAGTAGAGGGTATGCGGAGATCAGTCTGGATGCCGTTGAGGCAAATATGGAGCACATGAAGGGGCACGTCGCACGAAAGACGAAGCTGGTCGGCGTGCTGAAGGCGGACGGCTACGGTCACGGGAGCGTTCCGATCGCCGGCGTGCTGGAGCAGGAGGAATTTGTCTGGGGATATGCGGTGGCAACGGCGGAGGAGGCGCATGAGCTGCGCGCGGCAGGAATGCAGAAGCCGATTCTGATTTTGGGATATACCTTTCCGTACTGTTATGCGCAGCTTGCGGAGGAGGACATCCGCGCGGCGGTATTCCGAGAGGATTCGCTTGATCTGCTCCAGGAGGCGGCAGAAAAAGCGGGAAAAAAGATCCGCGTACATATTAAGGTGGATACGGGAATGAGCCGTATCGGCATCACGCCGGATGAGAAGGGGATCCGCTTTGTGGAAAAGCTGATGCAGAGGAAGAGCCTTGAGATCGAGGGGATCTTTACGCACTTTGCGCGGGCGGACGAGGCGGATAAGACGGATGCAAAGAGACAGCTTGCCGTATTCCGGGAATTTATAGACAGCCTGAAAGAGAAGCTCGGTCTGGAGATTCCGTTAAAGCACTGCTCCAACAGCGCCGGGATCTTAGAGCTTCCGGATGCCAACATGGATCTGGTGCGGGCGGGCATCACGATCTACGGGCTGTATCCTTCCGAGGAGGTCAGCAGAACGGCGGTCAGCCTGACACCCGTGCTGTCCCTGTACAGCCGCGTCGTCTATATCAAGGAGATCGCGCCGGGGCAGGCGGTCAGCTATGGCGGGACCTTTGTCGCGAAGGAGCGGATGCGCGTTGCGACCGTGCCGCTCGGATATGCGGACGGTTATCCGCGCAGTCTTTCCGGAAAAGGGTATGTCCTGATCCGCGGGAAGCGTGCGCCGATCCTCGGCAGGGTCTGCATGGATCAGTTTATGGTCGACGTCACGGACATTCCGGAGGCGAAGGAGGATGACCGCGTCGTGCTCCTCGGAAGGGACGGGGCGGAGACGATCACGGCGGAGGAGCTGGGAGAGCTGTCGGGCAGATTTAATTATGAGCTGGTATGTGATCTGAGCATGCGGGTTCCCAGAATTTATACGAGAGGGAACGGAATGTTTTTCTGATCGGGAATAAAAGTGAATAGAGTGTGAGAAGGCGGTAATACTTTTCCTTAGCATTTGATGATCAGTTGGAGGAAAAATGAGACGAGGAGATGTATATTACGCAGATTTAAGACCGGTAGTCGGTTCGGAGCAGGGCGGGATCAGGCCTGTTCTGATCATTCAGAATGACGTGGGGAATAAGCACAGCCCGACGGTCATCTGCGCGGCGATCACCTCTAAGATGAATAAGGCGAAGCTGCCTACGCACATTGAATTAAAGGCTGCCCTGTATGACATGGATAAGGATTCCGTTGTCCTTTTAGAGCAGCTGCGGACAATTGATAAGAAGCGTCTGAAGGATAAGGTCTGCCATCTTGAGGGCGATATCATGAGAAGGGTCGATCATGCCCTGATGATCAGTCTGGAGCTGGATACATAGGGGTTCTTGACGGATGGCATCAGAAATGGTATATTAAGCCTTAATACCGCATTGCGGTAAAGAAGGAAATCGGAGGAAAGAAACAGAAGATGGATGACAGTGGACCTACTGCCGGTATTATTTTATTTGTGTGCCTTATTTTAACCGATATGTTTTTTTACGGCTTCGGGGCTGCACTCGGGTCGGTGAATGAAAAGGAAGTGGAGCGGCGCGCGGCAGAGGAGGGCGATAAGCGCTCGCGCCGTCTGCGGATGATGATCGATAATCCTACGGAGTATGTCAATACGGTACAGCTGATCACGACGCTGGTTAATATTGTCATGGGAGCGGTCTGTCTCGGGATGCTGCAGCGCTCCATCAGGGAGGGACTGCAGTTTCTTACGGAAAGCCGTCCGGATATGGGCGGGCTTCCGGCGTCCGTGACGGTGGTGGCCGCCGCCGTTCTCGCAACGCTATTGATTTTGTACATAGCGCTGACGCTCGGCGTGCTCCTGCCGAAACGGATCGCGGTTAAGGCGCCGGAAAAGTGGGCATATGCCTGTATTACCCCCGTGTTTTTCATCACAAAGCTGCTTTCTCCCTTTACCGGTCTTGTCACGGCGACGACAAACGGCATCCTGCGCATCTTCGGCGGAAACGATGCGTCGGACGGAACGGATGTGACGGAGGAAGAGATCATTCACATGGTAAATGAGGGGCATGAGCAGGGGCTGATCCAGGCGAGCGAGGCAGAGATGATCTCCAACATTTTCGAGTTCGGGGACAAGGAAGCGCAGGACATCATGACCCATCGGAACAATATGGTGGCGATGGATGCGGATATGCTGTTAAAGGATGCCATCAGCTTTATGCTGGAGGGGAAGAACAGCAGATATCCGGTATATCTGGAAAACATCGATCATATCATCGGCATTCTTCATCTGAAGGACGCGCTGCGCTTCCGCGACGCGGGAAGGAAGCAGGATACGCCGTTACGGGAGCTGAAGGGACTGCTGCGGGAGCCCTGCTTTGTGCCGCAGACGAAGAATATTGACGAGCTGTTTCGCGAGATGCAGGCGAAAAAGCTGCAGATGGTGATCGTCGTGGACGAGTACGGACAGACGGACGGTCTGGTCGCCATGGAGGATATCCTTGAGGAGATCGTCGGTAACATCATGGATGAGTATGACGTGGAGAGCCGGCATATCGAGGAGAAAGGCGAGAACGAATATGTCATGGAAGGTACGACCCCGTTGGAGGAGCTGGAGGAGCAGCTTGGCATCTCCTTTGAGGGGGAGACGTTTGAGACGCTCAACGGCTTTCTGATCGCCCGCATGGACAGGATTCCGGAGCCGGACGACTGCTTTGAGACCGATTACGGCGGGTATCATTTTCAGGTGCTTAGCGTGGAAAACAAGAGGATAAAGAGCGTTCTTGTGAAAAAGCAGACGAAAGAGCAGGACGTGACGGAAATGCCGGATGCCCCGGAAGATACGGACGACGGGGAATAGGACTTGAAGAGCGTTGCGAAAGATGTTATAATTTCTTTTAAAAAAGAACAGACGAAGAAAAGAGGAGCAGGGTATGTCAGGACATTCAAAATTTGCAAACATTAAGCATAAAAAGGAAAAGAATGATGCGGCGAAGGGGAAGATCTTTACCATTATCGGAAGAGAGATCGCAGTTGCCGTGAAGGACGGCGGCCCCGATCCGGCGAATAACTTTAAGCTTGCCACGGTCATCGCGAAGGCAAAGGCGAATAACATGCCGAATGATACGATCGAGCGCGGAATCCGTAAGGCGGCGGGAGATGTCGGAAACGTCAATTATGAATATGTTACCTACGAGGGCTACGGACCGAACGGAATTGCCATTATCGTTGATGCGCTGACGGATAATAAGAACCGGACGGCGGCGAACGTTCGGAGCGCGTTTACAAAGGGGCAGGGAAATGTCGGAACGCCCGGCTGCGTTTCCTTTATGTTTGATAAAAAAGGACAGATCATCATTGATAAGGAAGAATGTGAGATGGAAGCGGACGACCTGATGATGACGGCGCTCGATGCGGGAGCGGAGGATTTCAACGAGGAAGAGGACAGCTATGAGGTGCTGACGGATCCGGACAGCTTTGAGACGGTAAGGGAAGCGCTGGAAAAGGCGGGGATTCTGATGCTGAGCGCGGAGGTTACGATGATTCCGCAGAATTATGTGAGCCTGACGGATGAGACTGCCGTAAAGAATCTGCAGAGAACGCTGGATCTTCTGGACGAGGACGACGACGTACAGGCAGTTTACCATAACTGGGACGAATAAGCGTTCCGAAAGCGCCACCACGATCCGGTGGCGTTTTGTGTATCGGGCAGTCGCAGGGAAAGCGGGCGGACTGTTCGGAAGACAAGGAGGACAGGGATGGACAGGCTTGCGATAGTGGTACCGTGCTATAATGAGGAAGCGGTTTTAAAGATTGCGTCGGAGGCGTTGCGGGGCGTACTGGACGAACTGATCGCGAAAGGGAAAATAGCGGACGACAGCTTTATTCTGTTTGTCAATGACGGAAGTAAGGACAGGACATGGGAGCTGATCGAAGAGGAGCATGCGGCGCATCCGGTGCAGGTGTGCGGCGTGAAGCTTGCCGGGAATGTCGGGCATCAGTTTGCGCTGACGGCAGGGCTGATCACGGCGAAGGACAGAAGCGACGTGACGGTTTCCATTGATGCGGATTTACAGGATGACGTTGCGGTCATCGAGGAGATGATCGACAGATTTCATGCGGGCTGCGACATTGTTTACGGCGTGCGCAAGGAGAGAAAGACGGATACCTTTTTCAAGCGGACGACAGCCCAGGGGTTCTATAAGCTGATGAGTCTGATGGGCGTGAAGACCGTCTATAATCATGCGGACTTTCGGCTGATGTCGAAGCGTGCCGTGGAGGAGTTTTCCAAATATCAGGAGACAAATCTGTTTCTACGCGGCATGATGCCGTTAATCGGGTATCAGACGGACAGCGTGTATTATGACAGGAAAGAGCGCGTTGCGGGCGAATCCAAATATCCGCTGAAGAAAATGCTTGCGCTTGCGTTCAACGGCATTTCCTCCTTCAGCGTGAAGCCGATCAGCATGATCTTAGGACTTGGCGTGTTCATCATTCTGGTATCGGTTCTCGCCCTGATCTATGCGCTGATCTCTTACTGTACGGGACATGTCGTGCCCGGGTGGACGTCGCTGATCCTTTCGATATGGTTTCTCGGCGGACTGCAGCTGCTTGCGATCGGACTTGTCGGGCAGTACATCGGAAAAATTTACATTGAGGTAAAACACAGACCCAGATACAACATTGAGAAGGTTCTGGAGTCGGAAGAAGAGTAGGATTCCCACTATGAGACGGAAGAAAACGATAGTCAGCTACCTGACATGGATAATCTATGCTGTTGCGGCGGAAGTCGGACTGGTCTGTCTGGCGGATGCCGCCTGTGATGCGCGCGGTATTCCGATATGGTACGGAACGGCGGCGTGCGTCGCCTATATGCTCCTTGCAGGGGGCTGCGTCTTTCTGATTCACAGACGGCTTTCGCGCGGAAGCGCTTTGCGGCAGGAAGGGCAGCGGACGGCAGAAATCCTGAGAGCGGCGGCAGCGACAGTTCTTTTTGCGGGCGGGCTTTTCCTAAGAATACGGAATATCCCCATGGCGACGGAAAGCGCTGCCTATTTCGAGGTGGCTTCCGTAAGCTCAGGCACGGAGCTGCCGCAGCTTGTACACGGGGCGGTCTATTTTTATATCCGTCTTCTTTACGGACTGTTTTTCTTTCTGGGGAATAAATTTGCCGTGGCGATTTGGACGCAGATTCTTTTGCAGCTTCTCGCGGCGCTTTTTTTGTATGTTGCGGTGCGGCGGCTTACGGGAGACGTTTCGGCGCTTGTCATGCTTGCCTTTCTGATGCTGTCGCCCTATATGATACAGGGGGCGGTCGATCTGTCTCCGGAGATGCTGTATCTCGCGATCTGGTCCGGACTGCTGCTCTTGCTTTCCTTCCTTGGAAAGCGTGACGCCGGGAAAGGCGGTGTGGGATTTTTTCTGCTCGGAGCGGCAATCGCGTTTGCGGGATATCTGGATGTGGCGGGCTTTCTTTTGCTTCCGCTTACCGTGACGGTGATTTTTTCGCGGGAAACGGACGGCACGCCGGGACAAAGGAGGATCCGGCTGCTGCTTTGCGCGGCGGGGGCGCTTTCGGGATTTTTCGGCAGTGTCGGACTGGATGCGCTTGCCAGCGGGAAAACGTTCGTCGGCGTGTTAAGCGCATGGGGGAATCTGTACCGGCCGCTTTCCTTCCGCTTTTTCTCCCAAACGGCGGTTTCCGGGCAGGAGTCTGCGGAGTGGATCATCCTGTTTGGCATCCTTGTTTTCGGCATTTTTTCCTTCTGGCGTGACGGAAGGAGGGATGCGTTTCGGGGATGGACGTTTGCGGCGGCGCTGACGGCGCTGGCGGGCTGCTTTGGAATCTTTACCGTGGAGATGCCGGCGGACAGAGTGTTTTATCTGCTGCTTGCGGTGCTCGCGGGAGTCGCCGTGCAGGAAGCGCTGCGCCCTTTGGAGGCGGTACGCTTACAGGAGATGGATTTCCCGTCTGTCATCAATCTGGACGAGGAGACGGCAGACGGCGGAGCGGTTTCGGAAACGGAAGGACTGTGTGCGGTGACGGCGAAGGACACGGCAGCGGACGACGGCAGAGCGCAGGAAACGGCGGACGGAAGAGAATGCGGAACGGCGAAAGGAAAGGACACGGCGGACGACGGCAGAGCGCAGGAAGCACCAGCCGGCGGGGCGCAGGAAGCAGCGGACGGAAAGCGGCAGACGAAAGATGCCGGGCTTCCGAAAAAGGTCGTGCTGATCGAGAATCCGCTCCCGCTTCCGAAGAAGCACGAAAAGCGGACGATGAATTACCGTCTGGATGCGGAGGAAGCGGATGATTTTGACCTGGATGTCGATGAAGAAGATGATTTTGATCTTTGAGGGGGCG
>CAZVWN010000015.1:7017-23701 GCA_964631065.1 uncultured Acetatifactor sp. | reverse complement strand
TCCGGAAACCACAGAGAGGAGAACAACATGGACATAATCTTAAAAACCGAAAATCTGAGCAAACGGGTCAGAAGAACGGAAATCGTAAAGGACATCTGCCTTACGGTCAGGCGGAACACAGTCTACGGACTGCTGGGACCCAACGGGGCGGGAAAGTCCTCAACACTAAAGATGATCGCGGGCATCTGGCACCCGACGGGCGGAAAAGTCCTGTACGACGGACATGAATGGAGCCGGAACGATTTAAACGGCATATCGGCGCTGATCGAGACGCCCCCGCTGTACGAGAATCTGTCGGCGCGGGAAAACCTCAAGGTAAAGGCGCTGCTCTTAGGGATCGAAGACGCGCGGATCGACGCGGTGTTAGCGCAGACAGGACTGGAAAACACGGGAAAGAAAAAGGCGAAGGAATTTTCCCTCGGGATGAAGCAGCGGCTCGGCATCGCCCTCGCACTGCTAAATGAGCCTAAGCTGCTGATCCTCGACGAGCCGACGAACGGACTGGATCCGCTCGGGATTCAGGAGCTGCGGGGAATGATCCGCTCCTTTACGGAGCAGGGGATCACGGTCATCCTGTCCAGCCATATCCTCTCCGAGGTCCGGCAGGTCGCGGACGATATCGGGATCATTGCGGGCGGAAGACTGGAATATCAGGCGCCGCTTAGTCAGACGCAGGATCTGGAGACGCTCTTTCTGGAAATTGTCGGAAAACACAGGGAGGTGGGCTGAAGATGAGCAGAATGATTCGTGCGGAACGCTTAAAAATGAAATACACCTTGGAGAGAAAGCTGCTTTGGCTGCTTCCCCTTCTCGTACTCGCGCTTGCGTTTGTGAGCAATCCGGCGCTGCTGTACGGAATGAGCGTAAATCTCTGGTATACGTTTTTCTACTTTGCGGCGATGGCGCTTGGCTGTGCGCTCGTCAACCAGAAGGAGGCGCGGAAATTACAATACCGGAACGTGTATCAGCTCCCGATCGCGCAGGGGAAGCTCTGGCGGGCGAAGCTGTATCTGCTGCTTGCCGACAGTATCCTGCTGTCGAATCTGTTCGGCGTGCTGCTTGCGGCGGGGAGCTTCTTTTTGACCGGACGGGTGGAGAACGGCTTTTTCGGGACGCTGCTTGCGGTAAATCTGATCTGGCTTCTGAACGCATGGGAGCTTCCCGTCTGCCTGTTCCTCGCGCACAGGGGCGGCTTTTACCTCTCCTTTTTCGCGGGGATTCTGTTCGGACTGACCGGGGTGCTGACGGCGGGCAAGCGTTTCTGGTTTCTGCTGCCGGCTGCCTGGGCGGACAGGGTGATGTGCAGCGTGGCGGGGTATCTGCCGAACGGACTTGCCGTGACGGCGGAGGATGCGGCAATGCTGCCCGGAACGGGCGTGATCTTTTTCGTCTGTGCGGCGGCTGCGGTTCTCTTTGCGGCGCTTGTCCTTCTGACGGCGGCGGTATTTGAGAGGAGGCAGGAAAGATGCTGATGCGGGGAGTCTTAAGCGAGCTGTACAAGGGGCGGCGCTGCCTGTTTTTCCCATTGCATTTTCTGCTGCCGCTTCTTGCAATTACCGTATTAAAGCTATATTATGGAATAGGACATGAATACAGCGCGTCGTTTCGCCTCTCGCTGTCCGTCACGCTGTTTGCGGCGGCGTTTCCGGTCGGCGCGGCGTGGATGACGGCGGTTTCCGTCGGGTGGGAAGAGGAAAATCAGTTTCAGCGGCTGCTTACGGCGCGAAGCAGGGCGGCTGTGCTGCTGAGTAAGGTGCTTACGCTTTACGGGATGGGAATGCTGACCGCGCTGACGGCGGCTGCGGGCTGCGGACTGCTTGTGCCGGAGCTTCCGACAGCGGGTCGGGCGGCGCTCTTTGCGGCGTTTGCGGCGGTCGGGGCGGTATTGTATCCGTTGCAGCTGTTTTTGAATCTGCGGTTCGGGAAGACCTGTTCCCTGCTTGCGGCGTTTGCGGGGAGCGTGCTGGGGCTGCTGTTTCTGACGGGGATCGGGGATGCGTGCTGGCAGTGGCTGCCATATAGTGCGCTCGCGAGGCTGGTAAGATATGCAGGTGCTCTCTATTGCGGAGAGCTGTCGGAGCGGGAGCGGCTGCTCTACGGGATGGAAATCCGGAAAGCGGCGCCGGCGCTTTTACTCTGGCTGTGCGTCTGCATCCCGGCGGTCTTTGTGTGGTTCAGACGCTGGGAGGGACGTTCTGTGACGGAGTAATCCGACGAAGCGCGAAGTAACCCGCGTATTATAGGGACAAAGGCTTTTGCGGATAACATCATGGAAGGGAAGAAGGACGAAAAGGGGAGAGTGCGTATGGCGCGGATTCTGGCGATTGATGATGAAGAGGAAATCCTGCTGCTGATAAAGAACGCGTTCCGGCGGACGGAGCATGAGGTGGTCTGCGCCGGGTCACCGGGGGAAGCGGCAGGATTAAATCCCGGGCAGTTCGACCTGATCCTGATGGACGTGATGATGCCGGGGAAGGACGGCTTTACCTTCTGCGGGGAGATCCGGGAGAGCGTGGACTGCCCGATCCTGTTCCTGACGGCGAAATCGCTGGAGGAGGATGTCGAGCTGGGCTTTTCTGTCGGCGCGGATGATTATATTAAGAAGCCTTTCTCGATCGTCGAGCTGCGGGCGCGCGTCAATGCGCATCTTAGGCGGGAGCACAGGGAGCATACGCAGATCCTGCGGATAGGAGAGATCCGTTTTTTCCTACAGGGAAGGGAGCTTTTTGCGGGAGAGGAAAAGGTGAATCTGACAAAGAGCGAGTATGCGATCTGTGAGCTTCTCGCAAGGCAGCGTCCGCAGATCTTCTCCAGGGAACAGATTTATGAGGCGGTCTTCGGCTTTGACGGCGAGAGCGATGAGCTGGCGATCAGGGAGCATATTAAAAATATCCGCAGAAAGCTTGCGGAGCATGGCGCAGAGCCGATAGAGACAGTATGGGGGATCGGATACCGGTGGAAAAGAGAGGGTTGAAAAAGGGAAGGACACAAAAAAGTCTGCGGGTATTTTTCCTGCTGTTTTTAGGAAGGACGTTTCTTTATGTGACGCTGGCGGCAGCCGTCTGGTCGGCGGCGGTTCTGGCGGCAGTACAGACGCGGCTTCTCCTGCCGGCAAACCGGACGGAGCGGGAGCTTGCGGACTGGCTGTCGCAGAGCATAGAAAGCGGCGGATTTCTGAAAGAGCGCTTTCCGGAGGCGGCGGGATATCTTCTTTATCCTGCGGCGGGCGGACGGGAAAGCTGCCGACTGTCTCAGAAGGAGGAAAAACGAGCGGAGGAGCTGTATTTTTCGGGAGCGGAGAACAGCAATTCCGCTTTTGGCGCATGGCAGTACCGACGGTATGAGATCGGCGGAAGCGTGATGATCGTGCAGTATCCGCTCCGCGCCGTCTTCCAAAATGCCGTCCTGCGGAGCTGCTTTCCGTATCCGGAGCCGTTTCTTTTGGGAATCCTGCTCGTCTGCATCCTTGCGGCGGTGTTCGTCTCCATTATGCAGGCGGCAAAACGGATGGCGGCGGAGGCAGAAAAGCTGGAGCGGGTTTCGCTGGAGATCGGAAAGCGCAATCTGGACTTTACCGTGGAGCAGACGGCGATCTGTGAGTTTAACCGGGTGCTCGCCGCGCTGGATGCGCTGAAGGAGAGCCTGTCCTCCTCTCTGGAGACGCAATGGCGGCTGGAGCAGGAGAAGAAGCGGCAGATGTCCGCGCTGGCGCATGACATCAAGACGCCGCTCACGGTGATCGGCGGGAACATACAGCTTTTACAGGAGACGGCGCTCGATGAGGAGCAGCAGGAATATGCCGCGTCCGTTCTGCATAGCATGGAGCAGATCCGTACCTATGTCGGGCAGATCATCGCGCTGTCGAAGGACAGGGCGGTTTCGGTGAAACGGCAGGAAATCAGGACGGCAGCGTTTTTCGGAGAACTTGCGGCAGAGGCAGAGCGGCTCGGGCGGCAGAAGGAGATTACGGTGGAAACGGTGTACGGGGCGCTGCCGGAGACGTTTTTTTCGGACAGGGAGGCGTTACGCAGGGTGTTTCTGAATCTTTTAGAGAATGCCGTACAGTATACGCCGGAGCGGGGGAAGATCTCATGCGCGGCGTGTCTTACGGAGGAAGGGCTTTTGAAGGTTTGCATTTCCGACACGGGCTGCGGGTTTTCGCCGGAGGCGTTAAAGCTTGCGAAGACGGAGTTTTACCGCGCGGATACCGGCCGCGGCGGCGGACAGCATTTCGGCATGGGGCTTTCGATCGCGGACGGTATCCTGAGCGCGCTCGGCGGCAGTCTGCTGCTTGCCAACACGCCGGGCGGCGGCGCGTGCGTCACGGTAATGCTTAACGTTCGTTAAAAAAGTTTGATAGTACGCGGGCAATGTGATATAATGAAGGAATAAAAGTCAAAAATCAGGCACGGAGAGACGGAATGATGGGGAAACGGACATCTTATCAGCTTCGCGAGGCGGCGGGCGGCTTCTGGCTGATCAATACGGAACAGAGCGGGCTGCCGTTTGAACAGCCGCTGCTGCTGAATGCGTGCGGGGCGATGATCTGGAAGGAATACGCGGCAGGAAAAACACGGGCGGAGATCGCGGTGCGGCTGCAGCGGGTCTACGGACTTGACGCGGACGAGGCGGCAGCGGATGTCGGTGAGTTTCTGGAACAGCTGAACGGACAGGGGATAGAATAGCGTATGAATATTTTGTTAGTCGGAGGAAACAGCCGTTTTTTAAGGCTTCTGATCGATAAACTGAACAAGGAGGGTCACAGGGTTTTCCGCCTGACGGAGGAGCCGAAGACGGAGAAAATGGGGGGAAGGGTTTTCGAGACATACCGTTTTCCATATGACGACGGCTGTATCCGGGAGGTGGTTGACAGCATCCGTCCCGACGTGACCGTTTTTATGGGGGCGTATGATACCGTCTATCAGTGGGATAAGCGGCAGAGCCGCCCTGTTTCTTATACGGCGGGACTGTTCAATCTTCTCACGGCACATATCGCGCTGGGGAAGGGGCGGTTTGTCTATCTTTCCTCGGAGGAGGTCTTTCAGGGGGAATACGAGGAGAGCATTCCCTGCGATACGCCCTGTACGGTTCATACGGACAAGGCACAGGCGGTCGCGGCGGGCGAGGAGCTTTGCTGCAGCTATCGGAATATGGGAAAGGATACGGTCGTCCTGCGTCTGGATCATCTGTACGGCGTGCCGAAAACGGTGGGAGAATCCAAGAATTACTGCGCGCGCATGATCATCGAGGGTCTGGAGACCGGCGAGATCCAGGTGGATGAGGCGCAGCGGGCAGCGCTTCTGCATCAGAAGGATGCCGTGGAATTTATCTATTACGTTATCACGGCGAAGGAGACGAAGCGGGGGCTGTATCAGATTTCCTCCGGAGAGACGCTGCCGCAGAGAAGGCTGGCGGAGTGCATTGCCGGAGCATTGCCGGATGTAAGGCTTGTCGATGCGCCGACAAAGCAGCGTCCGGAGCCGGTGCTTTCCGGAGAGCTGTTTGCGGAGGAGTTCGGAATCCGGATCCGGCATAAGGCGGAGGAGAGCATCGGCGAGGTCGCCGCGTATATGGGCAGACATGCGGCGGAGTATGTGCGCACGGACGCGCGGAAGAGAAGTCTTTTAAGCTTTCTGGGAGAGCGGACGAAGGCGCTGGCATCGGCGGTCGTGCCCTTTGTCGAGAACCTGATCTGTTTTATCCCGTTCTTTATGCTGAACAACCGCGCCGTCGGCAGGGAATATTTTCAGAACATTGATTTTTATCTTCTGTATGTACTTCTGTTTGCGATCATCTACGGACAGCAGCAGGCGACGTTTTCCTGTCTGCTGGCGGTCGCGGGCTATTGTTTCCGGCAGATGTACCACCGCAGCGGCTTTGAAGTCATGCTGGACGTAAATACCTACATATGGATCGCGCAGCTTTTAATCCTCGGACTTGTCGTCGGCTATCTGCGCGACAGGCTGAAGGTCATTGAGGAGGAAAAGAAGAGCGAGGAAAATTATCTCGCGAAGCAGATCGAGGATATTTCCGATATCAATACGAGCAACGTAAAGGTCAAGGAGATCCTTTCGAGCCAGATCATCAACCAGAATGACAGCTTCGGCAGAATCTATGAGATCACGTCGAGTCTGGATAAGTACGAGCCGGGGGAGGTTCTGTTCTATGCGGCGGAGGTGCTTGCGAAGCTGATGGGCAGTAAGGACGTCGCGATCTATACCGTGGCGAACCGCTCCTACGCGAGACTGTTTTCCGCGACCTCCGACAAGGCGCGTCAGCTGGGAAACTCCATTCATTACAGTGAGATGAAGGAGCTTTATGAGCCGCTTTCGGAGAAGAAGGTCTATATCAATAAGAACATGGACGCGCGTTATCCGCTGATGGCGAACGCCATTTATGCGGAGGAGGAGATGCAGATCATATTGATGGTCTGGGGCATCCCGTGGGAGCGCATGACGCTGGGACAGGCGAATATGCTGTCGGTTGTCGGTCATCTGATCCAGAACGCCGTCCTGCACGCAAACCGCTATATGTCCGCATTGCAGTATCAGCGGTATCTTCCCGGAACGAACATTCTGGAGAAGGAGGCGTTTACCTCTCTCGTCACGGCATATCTGCATGCGGGCGCAAAGAAGCTGACGGAGTGTACGCTTGTCCGGATAGAGCTGGGGGAGACCGGTATGGAAGAGGCGGGGAAACGCCTTGCGGCGCAGATGCGGCAGAGCGATTTTCTCGGGCAGCTTGAGGAGGGCAGCCTGTACGCGCTGCTGGCAAATACCAGACCGCAGGATGCGGCGGTTGTTCTGGGGCGGTTTCGGGAGAGCGGCTTTGACTGCCTGATTCAGGAGGAGATCAGCCTATGAGCGCGATGGAATGGAGCTTTATCGGTATTCTGATCCTGAATACGGTCTGCGCGCTTGTCTATGAGATCGTCAACGAGAAACGCGAGGAGAAACAGCCGGGAGAGAAGGTCGGGGGCAGGATACGGGCGGCGGTCATGCTGCTGACACCCGTGGTCGGTCCGCTGTTTCTGCTCTCGGGAGAGTATGTTCACCATCTGCTGTACCGCACGGCGGTCGATCTGGACGACGTTATTTTCAGCAAGGAGCGCGTCCGCACGAACAGGCGCGGGGATGCGGAAAGCGAAGGAAACGTTGTGCCGATCGAGGAGGCGCTTGCGGTTTCCGATAAGGACAGTCTGCGGACGCTGATCATGAATGTCGTCAGGGGAGATGTGCAGGATTCTCTCGCCTCCATCGCGCTTGCCTTAAACAGTGAGGATTCCGAGACGGCGCATTATGCGGCGACGGTGCTTCGGGATGCGTTGAACGATTTTCGTGAGAACAGCCAGAAGCTGTATAACAGGATGCAGCAGGAGCCGTCCTGCGCCGTGCAGTGTGCGGCGGAGCTGATCGGTTATATGAGAGGGATTCTGGAACAGAAGGTGTTTCAGCGGGCGGAGCAGAGAACCTTTGTCGGGATGTTTGAGGATGCGTGCTGTCTGCTCAGGGACAGAAACGCGGAGGAGCTGCAGCCGCAGTATATTGAATGGCTTTGCAGTCTGCTGCTGGATCTGCAGGAGTATGGGAGGATGCGGCAGTGGTGCGACGTCAGCAGGGAGCTTTTCCCGAAGGAGCTTTCTTCTTATACCTGTTATCTGAAGCTGTATTTTACACAGGGGAAAAAGGATGCGTTTTTTGAAAAGCTGGAGGAGCTGAAAAGCTCAAATGTTGTGATAGACAGGGAGACGCTGGAGCTGATCCGCACCTTCCAATAGCCGGAGAGGACAGAAAGGAAATCTATGGTATCCCGGAGAAATTATGTGGCAATCACCATGATGTTTGCGATTCTGTTTTTTATGTTTCAGTTTTCGGGCATCATGCGGGAACAGCTGAATGAATATGAGAGCAACGGATATGCGGAGACGACCGGAACCGCGTTTACGGCGGCGGACTGCTTTATGCCGGAAGAGAATGACGCAGAGATCCTCCTGATCGGAGAGGAAAACGACGTGGCAGAGGTCGTGCGGGCATTCTGTACCTACAGTAAAAGGAATCTGCAATGTACGGAAACGCTTCAGATCCCGAATGCGGAGACGCTTTCAGGGAAGGTCATTATCATCGACGGACATTGCCTGAAGACGGAGGAAGAGGTCGGTCTGTTACGGACGCTTGTTGCGCAGGGGAATGATCTGATCTTTGCGAGACTGCCGGAGTTTTCCTTTATCGCGGACTGTGAGCCGCTCAGAGAGCTTCTCGGCATTTATCAGGCATATACCCCTGAGGTACAGTTAAACGGTATGCATCTGTTTTCGGGCTTTCTTTTGGGCGGGGAAGCGCTCTATGAGGTACAGTCCGCGGAGGATGCCGAAAGACAGGATCTGGCGATCGGGCTTCCCTGGTATGTCACGGCTTCCGGAACGAAGACTTATATGGTCGGAACGCTGACGAAGGAGAGCTATGACAGGGCGGTGGAAAACGGGCTTGCCGAAGCTTATGTGCGCGCGGGAACGGACGAGGAGTCTACGAAGAACAGTGTTCTGCCGGCGATCCTCTGGAGAAAGAGCTTTGACGCGGCGAAGGTATTCTGCGTCAATGCGGATTTTCTGACGCAGCAGACGGGGATCGGCATCCTGTCGGCGTTTATGGCGGAGCGTTCGGCTTATGAGCTGTATCCCGTCGTGAACGCGCAGAATCTTGTCGTGGCGGGGTATCCGTCCTTTTCCGGGGAAAATGAAGAGACGATACAGAAGTATTACAGCCAGTCTCCTGCGGCGGTGTATCAGGATATCGTATGGCCCTCGCTGGTTTCCGTCGCGAACCGGATCGGGGCGAAGCTAAGCTGTATGCTGACCCCGCGTCTTGACTACGGACAGGATACGGAGCTTTCCGGGGAGCAGGTTTCCTTTTATCTGAAGCTGTTCGGCGAAGAGGATGTGGAGGCGGGACTTTTTGCGGCGGCAGGAAACGGCAAGGCAGTGGGAGAAAAGCTGGAGCAGGATGCCGGGTTCTGGGCGGAATATGCGAAGGAATACCGTTTCCTCTCCGCCGTTACGGAATCGGCAGAGACGCTTGACGGGGCGGCATGGGCGCTGCCTGATACGGTCAGGACGGTCGCCGTGGGAGATACGGACGGAGAGCGGCCGCTGCTTTCCTATTACGGGGAGGCGCTTACGCTGCAATATGCGACGGGAAACGGCGTGACGCATACCTTCGGAGAGGATTTCAGACTCCGGTGCGTGGAGACGGCGCTGGGGTATTCAACGGTGGTTCTGGATCTGCGGTGCGTGACCTATCCGGAGAGCGAGGAGGATTCCTGGCATACGCTCTCGAAAAAAATTGCGGCAAATCTTGTGACCTACTGGAAAGCATATGATGCGTTTCAGGAGACGACCCTTGCAGAGAGCGATGACCGCGTGCGGCGTTTTCTTGCGCTGGACTACCGCACGGAGAGAAATGGTGATATAATAACGCTGGAGACGCAGCGTTTTGACACGGAGGCGTATTTTATCCTTCGCCTCGACAATGAGAGGGTAAGAGCCGTCGAGGGCGGAAGCGCATCGGAAATGGAAGAGGGGATCTGGCTGATCCGCGTCGAAGAGCCTGATGCGAAGATCCTGTTGGAAAAAGAAGAAAAGTGGTGAGTGGGAATGAAAATCTGTATCGTGGCGGAAGGGTGTTATCCCTATGTTGTCGGGGGTGTTTCCAGTTGGATACACAGCATGATCCGGACGTTTCCGGACTATCAGTTCATCGTCCTTTCCATTGTGGCGGACCGCTCACTGCGGGGGAAGTTTGTCTATGAGCTTCCGGAGAATGTCGTCGAGGTGCGGGAGCTTTATTTACAGGATTACGACTGGAAGGGAGAGGGCAACAGGCGCAGAAAACGGCTGAAGTTAAACCGTGCGGAGTGCGATGCGCTGAAAAGTCTTCTTGTGAACCGGCAGGTTGACTGGGATACGCTGTTTGAGCTGTTTTCAAGGAAGCGTTTCCTGCTCAACGATCTGCTGATGGGGGAGGATTTTCTGTATGCCGTGCAGGAATGCTACCGGCTGCGCTACCCGGAGATCGTTTTTTCGGATTTTTTATGGACGATGCGTTCCATGTATCTGCCGCTGTTTCTGACGATGCGCATGGAGCTTCCGGAGGCGGATCTGTATCATTGTGTCGCGACGGGATATGCGGGGATTCTGGGCTGCATGGCAAAAAAGAAATATAACTGCGGACTTCTGATCTCCGAGCACGGTATTTATACCAGAGAGCGCGAGGAGGAGCTGATCCGCGCGGGCTGGGTAGAGGGAATCTATAAGAACATCTGGATCGATCAGTTCCGGAAGATGTCGCAGCTTGCCTACAACGAGGCGGATGTCGTGACGGGGCTGTATGCGCATGCGCAGGAATTACAGATTGAGCTGGGCTGTCCGCCGGAGAAGCTTCGGATCACGCCGAACGGGGTAACGGTATCGCGCTTTCAGAACCTGACGCGCCCGGAGAATATGCCGGAGGATATGATCCATGTCGGAGCGGTGGCGCGTGTGACGCCGATCAAGGATATCAAGACGCTGATCCGCGCGTTTGAATATGCCAAGCGGGAGGTTCCGAATTTAAAGCTCTGGATCATGGGGCCTGTGGATGAAGACGAGGAGTACGCGAAGGAATGCTTTGAGATGGTTGAGATGATGCACTTAAAGGACGTCGAATTTACGGGGCGGGTCAACGTGACGGATTATCTCGGCGGGATCGACATGACGATCCTTACCAGCATCAGCGAGGGACAGCCGCTGACGATCCTTGAGGGGTATGCCGCACGGATTCCGGCGATCGCAACGGACGTCGGAAACTGTAGGGGACTGATCTACGGTGAGTCGGATGATTACGGCGAGGCGGGGATCCTGACGCACATCATGAACGTCAGCGAGATCGCGGATGCCATCGTGAATCTGGCAAAGCATCCGCTCAGGCGGCAGCAGATGGGCGAGGCGGGTTACAGAAGAGTGACGGCGAAATACAGGATAGAAGACATGCAGAAGACCTACAGTGATATTTACTGGAAATTCGAGGATATAGACTGGTAATCGGGGAAACGGAGAGCATATGGCAGGAATTGGAATTAAGCTTCAGAAAATATATGGAAGAAAGACGATTCTCTCGCATCTTGCGGGCTTTGTCTACAGCACGGTCGTAACGATCGCGCCGATGTTCCTTGTCATTGCGAATGTGATGCTGATGGGGATCGTACTCGGGTATGACGGCGTCGGTTATGCGAGACGGGCGCTGTTTTCCGCGACGCTGCTCTATATCTTCATCTTTTCGCTGCTGACGGCGGCGCCCTTTAACGCCGTGCTTTCGCGGTATATGTCGGATGTCATTTACGAGGAGCGATATCAGGACATCATGCCCTGCTTTGAGATCGGACTGCTGTTAAATGTGATATTTTCCTGTCTTCCGGGGATTCCGTTCTGCATTTGGGAGCATGTTGTCGGGAAGGTGAACCTGATCTTTGTCTTTACGGGCTTTTGCGGTTATATCTCGCTTGTGTTCGTGTTTTACTCGATGCTGTATCTTTCCATCTGTAAGGACTATCAGAAGATTTCCCTCTTTTTCCTTGCGGGCATGGTATTTGCGTTTCTGCTCTCCCTGCTGCTTGTAAAGGTGCTGAAGCGGGAGATCGTCTACAGTATGCTGCTGGCGCTGACCTGCGGCTTTTTCCTCACGGCAGTGCTTGAGCTTGCGACGGTGAAACGCTATTTCAGGCGCAACAGCCACCGTTACCGCATGGTGCTGACTTATTTTAAGAAGTATTGGAAGCTGGTCATCATCAACTTTCTCTATACGCTGGGACTTTATATCCATAATTTTGTGTTCTGGAATACGGATATGCGGATGGTCGTTGCGGATTCCTTTGTCTGTGCGCCGACCTACGATCTGGCGACCTGTCTTGCCATGTTTACGAATATTTCCGCGACCATTATTTTTATCTCGCGCGTGGAGATGTACTTCCATGAGCGTTATCGGGCTTATTCGGAGGCGGTAATCGGCGGACGCAGGGAGGACATTGAGAATACAAGGCGGCGGATGTTCCGTCAGCTTTCGGCGGAGCTGATCAATCTGGTGCGCATCCAGTTTATTATCTCCGTTGTCATTTATCTGCTGTGCGTGCTGTTTCTCCCGTCCTTCGGGTATTCCGGGCGTGTATTGCAGATCTATCCCTGTCTGGCGGCGGGATACTTTATCCTGTTTTTGTTTTACTCGGAGATTATTTTCCTGTACTATTTCAATGATTTAAGCGGCGCACTGCTGTCAACCATAGGCTTCTGTGCCGTGACGGGCGTTTTGAGTTATTTTGCGACGGGGCTGGATTATAAATGGTTCGGGATCGGACTGACAGCGGGCAGCTTCGTCGGCTTTACCATCGCCTATTTCCGGCTGCGGTGGGTGGAGCGGAATATGGATGTCCATACCTTCTGCAACGGCGAGCTGTTCCCCGTAAGGAAGGGAAAGATGCCGGACAGCGTTGTCTATCGGAAGCAATAAAGGTTCAGGGAGGGAAAAGATGATTGTGATACTAAGGATTCTGCTGGCAGTATTGGGGGGGCTTTTTCTGATACTGGATTTTGGTGCATATGTCCGTCAGAGACTGAACGAGACGATGGGTCTTCTCTGGGCGGGCGTCTCGCTCGTTCTTCTTCTCGCGGGCATCCTTCCGCTCTCGGCGGGGCACGGGTATGACGCGGCGGTGCTGCTTTTGTTTTTTGTCTGCTTTCTGCTGCTGCTTCTTCTGTTTAAGTTAAGCAAGATGGTTTCCGTGCTGATGATGAAAAATCAGGAGCTTGCCATGCAGGTATCGCTGCTGAATCAGGAAAATGAGAGAATACTGCATGAGATAGGGATATTGACGGATGAAAAAAATACTGTTCGTGATTAATACGTTCAGCCGTGCGGGCGCGGAGACGGCGCTTCTGGCGCTTTTGAGGCTGCTGGCAGCGGAGGGAAAATATGAGCTGTCGCTCTTTGTGCTGATGGAGCAGGGAGAAATGCTGCCGCTTCTGCCGGAGAGCATAAAATTGGAAAACAGCCGCTATCATGAGGGCTCGGTGCTCGGCGGCAGGGGGAGACGGCTCATGTACGGAACCATCCTGCGCGCACTGCTTGTCCGGGGAAATGCGGTCAGGCTGTTTCCGTATATGATGCGGGCGGCGCACGGGATGCTGAAGCAGAAGCGGTTTTTACCCGATAAGCTGTTCTGGCGGGCGCTTTCGGACGGAGCCGAGAGGCTTCCCGGAGAATATGATCTGGCGGTTGCGTTCCTAGAGGGCGGCTCCGCCTATTATGTGGCGGATCATGTCAGGGCAAAGCGTAAGGCGGCGTTTATCCATATTGATTACGAAAGGGCGGGGTATACGCGGGCGTTAGACAGAGACTGTTATCTGAAATTTGACGCGGTCTTTCCGATCGGGGAAACGGTAAGGGAACGGTTTCTTGCGGTTTATCCGGAGTGTGCGGCGCGGACGCGGATTTTTCCGAATGTGATCGATCAGGAGGAGATCCGTGGGAAGGCGAAGCTTCCCGGCGGCTTTGACGATTCCTATGACGGCATACGGATTCTGACGGTGGGAAGACTGACGGCGCAGAAATCCTATCCGGTCGCGATTGAGGCGATGCGGCTTTTGCGCGAGGCGGGGGAAAACGTGCGCTGGTATGTGCTCGGCGAGGGACCGGAGCGCGGGAAGCTGGAAAAGCTGATCGCCGCATACGGCTTACAGGACGATTTCCTGCTCTGCGGCAGGACGGAGAATCCCTATCCCTATTATGCACAGACGGATCTTTACGTCCATGCGACGGATTTTGAGGGAAAGAGCATCGCGATACAGGAGGCGCAGACGCTTGGATGCGCGATCGTTGCCTCGGAGGGGAGCAGGGAACAGATCACGGACGGCGTGGACGGCTGCGTATGCGCATTAAAGCCCGAGGCGGTCTTTTCGGCGGTACGGGAGCTGATCAGAGATCCCGGGAAGCGCAGAAGCTATGGAGAGGCAGCGGCGGCGCGGGTGACAGGCTGTGAGGAGCAGAAAAAAATACTTGAGGAGCTTTTATGGAAGGAAAGAAATTGAAGGAAGTACTTATCATCATCCCGGCATACAATGAAGAGCGGAATATCGGGGCGGTACTGGAAAAGCTGGAAGCTCCGGAAATCTCCGCCATTGCGGATGTCCTTGTCATGAACGATGCGTCGTCCGACCTGACGAACCGTATGGTAAAGGCGCACGGGCATACGCTGGTGACGCATGTGTTTAATTTAGGATACGGGAGCGCATTGCAGCTGGGATATAAGTACGCGATCCGTCGGAAGTACCGTTATGTCATTCAGATGGATGCGGACGGACAGCATGATGCCTGTAACATTCCGCTGATCTATGAGCGTCTGCGGACGAAGGACGCGGACGGCAGATATCCGGACATTGTCTTAGGTTCGCGCTTTATGGACGGCAGCGGGGCGTACTCGGCAGGAACTGCGCGCACGCTTGCCTACCGGCTCTTCCGTCGGATCATCCGGATGGTGACGGGAAGAAGGATCGCCGATCCGACGACGGGCTTACAGGGCTTAAGCCGGAAAGCATTCCTTTATTACAGCAAATATAAGCATTTTGACGACAGATATCCGGATGCGAACATGCTGATTCAGATGCTGCTGCTTCGGTTTAAGGTGGTGGAGATCCCTGCCGTCATGCACCACAGGGACAGCGGCGAGAGCATGCACTCCGGACTGAAGCCGGTTCTGTACATGTTCCGGATGACCTTTTCGATCATCGGCGTCATTTTCCGCATCAAAGTGCTGAAGACGGATGCCGGCATTGGAGAGAAAGATGTTATTTATTAGGGGGAAGAGCAGTCCGTCAGAGAGGACGGCGTTTCCGGAGTGCCCGTCGGATGCTTCGCCCGTCAATCCCGGGCGGGGCTGGTATCATATTTACACGTTCCGCATCGGGAAGCCGGAGGAGGAGACGCTTCCATGGCTGCCGTTTTACGATGCGGAAACGCTTGCGCTGCTTCGTCTGGACATCAGTGATTTCAGGGAAGAGGGGCTGAGCGGGGCGGCGCTTCTCTATATCCGGAAAATTTTTGAGACCTTCCGGGCGCACGGGAAAGAGATGATCCTGCGCTTCTGCTATGACACGGAAGGGAAGGGAATGCTTCGCGAGCCGACGTCGTTTTCCCTTGTGCAGACACATTTCAGACAGCTGGCGGAGCTTGCCGCAGCGTATGCGGACGCAATCTTTGTCGCGCAGGGGCTGCTTGTCGGCAGCTGGGGGGAGATGCACTCCTCGCGGTATCTCTCCGCTGACTGTATCCGCGCCATGGCACGGATCTGGCAGGAGACGACGGAGGGAAAGGTCAGGCTCGCCTTCAGAAAGCCCGTCTTTATCAGACTTTTAGAGGAGGGTAACGCGGGTCTGTATGACGACGCGATTTTCGGCTCGGAGACGGATCTTGGCACCTTCGGGGAAGAGGAAGGTCTTGGCAGACAGGAGGAGCTTGCGTATCTGCGCGGGCGGAACCTACGGATTCCCTGCGGCGGCGAGGCGGTAAGGGGGCTTTTGCTGACGCCGGAGGAGACGCTCGGGCGGCTGCGCGGGCTGCAGCTTACTTATTTAAACAGCGTCCATGATCCCGTGAGACTGGAGGAATGGAAGACACGGAGGCTTTTATCCGGGGAGAGTCTGTATGATTATATCGGCGCACACATGGGGTATCGGCTTGTCGTGAGCGGCGTGCGGAAAAAACGCGGGCGGCTTCAGGTCAGTATTGAAAACAGAGGGTTTGCGCCGCTCTGTGACCGCGTCTTATTGGATGCGGAAACGGACGGCGTGCGGAAGCGGTCGGACTGTGACCTGACGGCGCTTTTCCCGGGAAAGAGCCTGACGGTGGAGACGGCGCTTCCGAAGGACGGAAGGCTTGTGCTTGCCATGTGCAGGGAAAAGGACGGCGCGCCCGTCCGCTTTGCGAATGAAGGCGCGGACGCATGTTTTACGATTGCGGTCAGATAAAGAAGGAGAGAAGATGGCGGGAACGGATTTTGTAATGACCTGGGTAGACGGGGCGGATCCGGCGTGGCGTGCACAGCGCGCCAAAGTTTCGGGAGAAGGGGAACATTCCGCAGCGGCGGACGGTGAGGCGAGATACCGCGACTGGGGGCTGTTACGCTTCTGGTTTCGCGGCGTGGAGCGGTTTGCGCCCTGGGTGAGGAAGGTTTATTTTGTGACATGGGGGCATCTGCCGGAATGGCTGGATACGGCGAACGAAAAGCTTGTCGTGGTAAGGCATGACGAATTTATTCCGCAGGAGTATCTGCCGACGTTCAGCGCAAATCCGATCGAATTGAATTTTCACAGGCTTCCCGGCATCGCGGAGCAGTTTGTCTATTTTAATGATGATGTGTTTCTGCTGCGCCCGGTAAAGGAGACGGATTTTTTCGTAAACGGAAAGCCGAAGGATATGCTCGCCCTACAGCCGGTCGTGGCGAACCGGGAGGACGACAGGATGCCCTATATTTTTCTGAACAATGCGATGCTTTTGGCGAAGCATTTCGAGAAGCGCGGGAATTTTAAAAAGCAGCCGGGCGCGTATCTGCATCCGGGATATCCGCCGATGTACTTTTTCTACAATCTGTTAGAGATGGCGTTTCC
>CAZVWN010000015.1:2737-6917 GCA_964631065.1 uncultured Acetatifactor sp. | reverse complement strand
AATGATGCGGTCGGGCTGGAGGACATTTCGGCGCCGGAGCAGGAAATACGGGAAGCCTTTGAAAAGCTGTTTCCGGAGAAGAGTTCCTTTGAGCTTTGAGGAAGGAGAGCGCCATGGAGAGAAGCAGAACTGAATATTCCGCGATCAATACCTCCGTGGCGGTTGCCGCACGGATCACGGCAATCCTGATGGGCTTTGTCACGCGGGTCGTTTTTACGCGGATGCTGAACGAGAATTATGTCGGGGTCAACGGACTGTTTACCGATATCCTGAATGTGCTCTCGCTGACGGAGCTGGGCGTGGGAACGGCGATCACCTATGCGCTGTACCGTCCGATCGCGGAGAAGGATACGGTAAGGCAGCAGCAGCTGATGCGGCTCTTCAGGACCTTTTACCGCATGACGGCGCTTGTCGTCGCGGTGCTGGGACTTGGTCTGCTGCCGTTTCTTGATACGCTGATGAAGAGCCGTCCGGACGTGGAGCATCTGACGCTTATCTATCTGATGTATCTTGCGGATTCCGTGCTTTCGTATCTTCTGGTCTATAAGCGCACCCTGATCGAGGCGCACCAGAAAACCTATGTCGTGCTGCTGTACCAGACGGGATTTCTGGTGCTGCAGGATGTTTTACAGATGCTTGCGCTTGTGCTCACAAGGAATTTTATCCTGTTTCTCGCGATACGGATCGCCTGTACCGTGCTGACAAATCTTCTGATCTCCCTGCGGGCGGACAGGATGTACCCTTATCTGCGGGAGCGCTGCCCGGAGAGGCTTCCGGAGAAGGAGCGGAAGGATATCTTTCAGAATATCCGCGCGATGATGATGCACAAGCTCGGACTTGTCGCGGTAAACAATACGGATAATCTGCTGATCTCCGCCTTTGTCGGCGTTGCGGACGTCGGCATTTATTCCAACTATTATCTGCTGATCGGCTCTGTGCGGCAGGTGCTGGATCAGATCTTCCAGGGGATCACGGCGAGCGTCGGGAATCTCGGGGTCAGGGGCGGAAAAGCGCATATGAAAAGGGTCTATGAGACAGCCTTTTTCATCGGTCAGTGGCTGTACGGCTTTGCGGCGATCTGTCTGTATGAGCTGCTGGATCCCTTTGTGGAGCTTGCGTTCGGCGCAGGGTACGTCTTTGAGCGCAGGGTGGTGCTGATCCTGTGCATCAACTTTTTTGTGACGGGAACGAGAAAGGCGACGCTGACCTTCCGCGATTCCATGGGACTTTTTCGGTATGACAGATACAAGGCGGTTCTGGAGGCGGTTTTGAACCTTGTCCTGTCCGTACTTTTGGTATTCCGGTTTGAGGTGTTCGGCATCTTTCTCGGAACCTTTCTTTCGGCGGTTTTATCGTCCGTCTGGATCGAGCCGCTTGTGCTGTACCGTCGGGGATTTCGGACGCGGGCGCTTCCGTTTTTCGGAAAGTATGTCTGCTACGCCGCCGCCGTTGCGGCAGGGTGGTTTGTTACGGACCGGCTCTGCGGTCTCGTAGAGGGAACGGCGGTCCTGCTGATCGCAGGAAGACTCGGTATCTGTCTGACCGTACCGAATGCGTTATGGCTGCTTCTTTTTCTGCGGACAAAGGAATGGAAAACGGTTACGGAGCGGGCGGGCAGGCTGATCAGAAAAAGGCTGCGCTCCACGGGAAAGACGGTAGCGCCGGAGAAAGCGGAAGCGGATTTAGGAGAGGAGCTGTGCGGACTTCTCGATGCGGCGCTGCATGCCGGAGAAGCGCCGAAGCTGCCGCAGGGAGAGGAAGCGGTCGGGCTGGTCGAAATGGCGGACCGGCATTCCGTTCTGCCGCTTCTGTATGACGCGGTGTGCGGAGAAGACGCGGCTTCGGGCGCAGACGGCGGACTGCGGGAGACGGTGCGCAGAAAGAGTCAGAGTACCGTGCGGCAGAATTATCATCTGCTGTTTCTGACGCGCTTTGTCGTCCGGACGCTCGCGGAGAGCGGGATTTCCTGCATCGTGTTAAAGGGCTGCTCTGCGGCGGCATATTATCCCGTTCCGGAGCTTCGCAAATCGGGGGATGTCGATCTGCTGCTGGAAAACGGCGAGAAGGCGGAGGCGGCGCTGCGCTGTCTGGAAAAGCATGGATTTTACATGGCGAAGGAGCAGCATGCCAACCATCATCTGGTCTGCGTCAGTCCGGACGGCATCAGCGTGGAGCTGCACATGTCGCTGACGGAGGCGTTTGACGATCCGCGGATCAACAGAAGGATTGCGACGCTTCAGGAAGAGCTGTTTTTGCATTTTCGTGAGGAGGCGGTCATGGGAATCCGTCTTCCGGTTCCGGAGAAGCCGTATTTTGCGTTTTGTCTGCTGCTCCACATGCTGCAGCATTTTCTGCGCTCCGGCTTCGGACTGAAGCTTCTCTGTGACTGGACGGCTTTTCTGGAGAGCGGCTGTTCGGGAGAGGAGCAGCAGACGCTTAAGCGGCTGCTTGCGGAGACCGGGACGGCGGGGTTTTGTGCGACGGTGACGGGGGTATGTGTCCGTTATCTTGGACTTTCCGAGGAGAAGGCGGCATTTCTGACGGCGGGAAACGGCGCGGCGAAGACGGCGGAGCTGAAGGAATTTTTCAGGGAGATCTTAGAGGCGGAGGAGTTCGGAAAGGCAGAGAAGGAGCGCATGGTTGCGCTGCGCGGCAGCAGACTGTCGGATTATCTGCGGGAATTTCATCACCAGACCCTTCTGACCTACAGGGAAGCGTCGCGTCGTCCGCTGCTGCTTCCGTTTTACTGGATGAGGATGCTGACAGGCTTCCTTCACCGCAACAGGAAGCTGCGGGGCGTTTCGAGCGCGGCCGTGCTGAAAAAAGCGGCGCAGCGCGGGAAGCTGGTGGAAAAAATGCACCTCTTTCAGGTAGAAAAGCAGGAAATGGCAGATAGAGATAAGGAGTAGTATGGAGACACTGTACTGGATTTTAGAGTATACAAAAGTCTTTTTGGCATATAGTGCGCTGATGTTTCTCTGGCCGTCCGTCGTATTTCGCGGATACCTGAAGGGGAAAAGCCGGAGCGTGCGCTTCTGCTTCTGCGTGACGGTACAGCCCGTGCTGATCAATACGGTCGTGCTCGGACTCGGACTTTTGCACATATTGCACGGGTGGCTTGTGGCGCTTTTGTTCTACGGCAGTTTTTTCGGCGTGCTGCTGTACCGCTTCCGTGTTACCGATAAGCTGAAGCAGACGCTGGAGAGGCTTTTAACGGGAACCTACGGGATACGTCTCTTTGCGGCGGATCTTGGGAAGGAGCTTCGCGCGCGGGGAAACAGGAGAAGAGAGGCGTTTTTGCGGGAGCTGAAGGGGCGGCTGGCGGAATATATCGTGCTCGCCATCGTCTTGGTTTTCGGCATGATCTATTTTACCTACGGCGCGTTTTACGACCGCTCCTACGGTTTCGGCGATATGTATACCCATCATTCCTGGATTTACGGTCTGCTTGAGGGGGAACCGTTCTATAAGGGGATTTATCCGGAGGCGATGCACTGCTTTATCTACGCCGTCCGGGTTGTCTTCGGCGTGAGCATCTACAGTACGCAGCTGTTTCTCGCGGGGATTCATGTCTCGGTATTTCTCCTTAGCGCATGGCTGTTTTTGCGGGAGCTGTCTGCGTGGCGCGGTACGGCAACGCTTGCGCTTGCGCTGTTTCTGACGGTCGATCTGGTCTGCATTGACGAAATTTTCAGTATGTCGCGCTTACAGTGGACGCTGCCGCAGGAATTCGGACTGTATACGGAGTTTCTGTGCGCACTGTTTCTGATGCGCTGTCTGCGGGCGGATTTTACGGGGAAGCAAAAGGGCTTCCGGGCGGGATTGAAGCTGCTGTTTACGGATGAAAATCTGCTGCTGTTTCTGATGTCTTTAGCAGCGTCGTTAGCCATCCATTTTTATGCGACCATGATGGCGTTCTTCCTCTGTCTCGTCATTGCGCTCTGCCATATTCCGTCCTTCTTCCGGAAGAAGCGGCTGCTTCCGCTGATCGCGGCGGTCGCGTGCGGACTGTTTATCGCGGTCGCGCCGATGGGACTGGCGTTTGCGGAGGGGATTCCCTTTCAGGGCTCCATCGGCTGGGCGGTCAACATCATCAACGGCACGGATACCAACGAGGGGCGCGCGAACCAGGCGCAGCAGCTGATACAGACGCAGACGCCGGAAGCCGCAGGAGAGAGTA
>CAZVWN010000015.1:0-2637 GCA_964631065.1 uncultured Acetatifactor sp. | reverse complement strand
CGGCAGATGAAAAGGCAGGAACCCCTTCCGTGTCGGAGAGGCTGCGGCGCTTTGCGGGCAAAACGGCAGACCGGATGGAGCGGATCGGAAGCGGTATCCGTGCGAAGGCGAAGCAGGTATATGACTACGGCTATGTCACGCTGTATAAGCAGGAGCGGGCGCGGTGGATTCTGTACTTTACCGTATTCGGATTTGTGTTTTGGATTGTTTACCGCCTTGCGGGAAGTCTGGTCGTATTGCTTTCCGGCGGGAAAATAAAGCGTGCAGGTTTTTTGTATGCCTTTGACGGTCATCCGATGCTTGTCCTGATGTCGGCGCTGTTCATGCTGATCTATGCGGCGCCGTTTCTGGGGCTGCCGGAGCTGATCGCCGGCTCAAGACTCTGTTCCTCGGAGCAGCTTCTGATCGTCGCCGTCGTTCTGCTTCCCGTCGATATCGTGATGTTTTTTATCGGGCAGACGCGTGCGAAGAAGGCGCTTCCCGTTCTGCTGGTATTCGGGGTCGGCGGCATCTATGCCGGAACAAAGGGGCTGGGCATTTATCACGGGTATCTTTATAACGAGCTGACGCGCTACAGATCCGTTGTACGGGTGACGAATGAGATTATGGAGCGTTTTCCCGAAAATGCGTATACGATCGTATCGCCGACGGATGAGCTGTATCATGTGATCGAAAAGGGCAGACATGAGGAGCTTTATGATTTTGTCCGTAAAACCACGGGAGAAAATTACACGATTCCGACGGAATACATTTTCCTGTATGTGGAGAAGAAGCCGATCCAGTATGCGCAGAGCCATTTCCAGACGGGACCGGACTGGCTTGCGGAGGAAAAATATCCGCAGTATTATACAAGCTACTTCAGCGAGGGAGAAGCCGTCAATGCTTCGGAAATCTCAGAAGAGGCGGCAGCGGAGGAGTTACGAAGCTATGCAAAGCCGGCGCAGAATTACTCAAAGCTTGAGAGCAGGACAATACTGGAGTCCAAGGCTTATCAATGGTTTCAGAAATTTTCCCTCCTGTATCCGCAGGAGACGGATGTGTATTATGAGGACGAGGATTTTGTCTGCTATCTGATCCGACAGAATCCCTATCGTCTGTTTCAGCTGGAGGTGCGATGAGAAGAGCGGGAAGGGTTATGGGCGGCATTCTGCTCTGTCTTTTGCTGATCGGGCTGACAGGGCTTTTCTGCAGAGAGCTCACGCAGCGGTATCAGTGGGAGGTGCAGCCGGGGAAGCTTTGCTTTACGGAGACGGCAGAGAAGCTGGAAAATCCGGACAGGGGGTTTTACGCGATCTACGGCTTCCGTATCAGGGAGGAGTCTGTTGATTATGCGGCGGAGCTGGCGGAGCGGATGAAGGAGGATACGGACACCGTGCTTGCCATGATCCAGATCAATCTGCAGGAGTACCGCTTCGGGGAGCTGACGGATGCGGCGCTTGAAAATATCGAAAGCCTTTTTTGCGCGCTTGCGGGAACGGGGAAGCATTGGATCGTGCGTTTCCTGTATGACTGGAACGGGGAGAATGCGCAATATGAGCCGCAGGACATTGAGATCATCAAAGGGCATATGCGGCAGACTGCCGGGATATTGAATGAATATAAGGACTGCATCTTTACGATGCAGGGGCTGTTCATCGGCAATTGGGGCGAGATGAACGGAACGGTATATGCGGATCAGGCATCCCTGCGTCAGCTTGCAGAGCAGCTTGCGGCAGTCACGGATGAGGATGTTTTTCTGTCCGTCCGCATGCCCGCGCAGTGGCGGAAGATTGCGGAAACGGCGGAGCCGGACGGGCACGGGGTTTTTTCGGAGAGGCTGGGGCTGTTTAACGACGGAATGCTTGGGAGCGTGAGCGATTACGGAACCTACGGCGACCGTACAAGGCAGGAGGCGGGAGAGCTTTCGGCATGGACGAGAGAGGAGGAGCTTGCGTTTCAGGAGCGGCTTTGTGGAAAAGTACCAAACGGCGGCGAGGTCATTGTGGATAACCCGTACAATGATTTTCATGCGGCGCTTGCCGATCTGAAAACGATGCATGTAACATATCTGAATAAAAATTATGATAAAGCCGTTCTGGATAAGTGGGCGGAGACGACCGTGCAAACGGACGACTGCTTTGACGGTATGGACGGACTTACCTATATCGAACGCCATCTTGGGTATCGTCTGCTGATCGCGGAGAGCAAGACTTCGTTTACGCCGGGACGGGATACCGTAGAGCTGGAGATTACGTTTCAAAACGTCGGCTTTGCGCCGCTCTATCGGGACTGCGATATGAAGATCGTGATGCAGGAGGAGGGCGGGGAGATTCTCTTTGAGAAGGAGTTTCCGGCAGAGCTTTCCGGACTTACGGGCGGAAACCGGTCGGAGGAAAAGGCAGTACTTTCCATCGCGCTCCCGCTTCCGGAAAAAGAGGGCGCTTATGAGGTGTATCTCGAGGTGACGGACCGCCGCTCGGGAGAGGATATTATTTTAGCAAATGTTCAAACTATGCAAAAAAACGGGAAAAACCGGGAAACGGTCGGAAAATTTACAGTCAATAAGTTGAATTTTGCAGAAATAATCAACAAAGCATTATCACAAAATAATTGACAAACGCGGATAAAACTGATAGAATGTTTAATAGTTACTTTTGG
>CAZVWN010000014.1:17684-23800 GCA_964631065.1 uncultured Acetatifactor sp. | reverse complement strand
TGGACATGACGGTGGAGGAGGCGCTTCCCTTCTTTGAAAATCTGCCGTCCATCCGCAATAAGATTCAGACGCTCTATGATGTCGGACTTTCTTATGTAAAGCTCGGTCAGCCGTCCACGACCCTTTCCGGCGGCGAAGCGCAGCGGATCAAGCTGGCGACGGAGCTTTCCCGAAGAAGTACCGGGAAGACGATCTATATTCTGGACGAGCCGACGACGGGACTGCATTTTGCGGATGTCCATAAGCTTGTCGAGATCCTGCACAGACTGGCGGACGGCGGCAATACGGTTGTCGTCATTGAGCATAATCTGGATGTCATTAAGACGGCGGATTATATCATTGACATCGGTCCGGAGGGCGGCGACCGCGGCGGAACCGTGATCGCGAAAGGGACGCCGGAGGAGGTCGCGGCGTGTAAGGAGTCCTATACGGGCGCGTATGTTGCAAAATTTTTATAAAAAAAACTATGAAAATCCCCTGACTTCGTTTATAATAGATGGTGTATGACTATGTTTGAGAGTATCGGAATGGAACAGAAAGGGGAACGGACAGCATGCAGTGTACGGATATCGGTATCGATCTGGGTACAGCAAGCATTTTAGTATACATCAGAGGAAAAGGCGTTGTGTTGAAGGAGCCTTCCGTTGTGGCATTTGACAGGGATACAAATAAGATAAAGGCAATCGGCGAGGATGCGCGTCTGATGCTCGGGAGAACGCCCGGGAACATCATCGCGGTGCGTCCGCTGCGGCAGGGGGTTATTTCCGATTATACGGTGACGGAGAAGATGATGAAGTATTTCATCCAGAAAGCCCTCGGCAGAAGAACCTTCCGAAAGCCCCGGATCGCGGTCTGCGTACCGAGCGGTGTAACGGAGGTTGAGAAGAAAGCGGTTGAGGATGCGACGTATCAGGCGGGCGCGAGAGAGGTTTCCATTATCGAGGAGCCTATCGCGGCGGCAATCGGGGCGGGAATCGACATTTCAAAGCCCTGCGGAAACATGATTGTCGATATCGGCGGCGGTACGTCGGATATCGCCGTGATCTCACTGGGGGGAACGGTTGTCAGCGCATCCATTAAGATCGCGGGGGATGATTTCGACGAGGCAATCGTCCGATATATGAGAAAGAAGCATAATCTGCTGATCGGTGAGCGGACGGCGGAGGATCTTAAGATTAAGATCGGTTCCGCATATCCGCGTGCAGAGGTGGATTATATGGATGTCAGAGGACGGAATCTTGTAACGGGTCTGCCGAAGACGGTGAAGGTTTCCTCCGAGGAAACAGAGGAGGCGCTGCGCGAGACCACGGCGCAGATCGTTGAGACGATCCACAGCGTGCTGGAGAAAACGCCGCCCGAGCTGGCAGCGGATATTGCCGACAGGGGAATCGTCCTGACAGGCGGCGGAAGCCTTCTGCGCGGACTGGAGGAGCTGGTTTCCGCAAAGACGGGGATCAACACCATGACGGCGGAGGATCCGATGACCGCGGTTGCGATCGGAACCGGAAAGTATGTGGAGTTTCTTTCCGGATACAGGGATAATTAAGAGGAAGGAACGGACGGCGGTGCCGTCGGGAAGGAGTACGGATGCTTAAGGGGTTATATACGGCATATACGGGGATGATCAATGAACAGAACCGCATGGATACCATGACAAACAATCTGGCGAACGCCTCCACGGTCGGTTTTAAGAAGGAAGGAACAACGAGCCAGTCCTTCGACAGTATTCTGACGGTGAAGATCAAGGATCAGTCCATCGGGCTGCAGAATGTACAGAGACTGGGAACCAATAATCCCGGTGTAAAGATCGGGGAGAATTATACGGATTTCGATCAGGGGTCATTTCGGGTGACGGATAATACTTACGACCTTGCGCTTGCGGGGGAGGGCTTCTTTGCCATAGAGTTTACGAATAAGGCGGGCGAGACCTCGACCATGTATACCAGAGCCGGACAGTTTACGCTGAATAAGGACGGGTATCTTGTGACGGAGGACGGAGACTATGTCCTGAGTACCCAAAACAGCCGGATCAGACTGAATACGCTGACGGATGCGAAGATTGCGAATGACGGTACGATCACACAGGACGGCGCGACGGTCGCGAAGATTCAGGTTACGGACTTTGAGGATTACAATTATCTGGAAAAATACGGCGAGACCTATTACCGTCCGGTGGAGGGCGCGAAGACGACGACAGCTGACGCGCAGGTAAAATCCGGATATCTGGAGATGTCGAATGTACAGGTGGTTTCGGAGATGGTAAATCTTATCGCGATCACAAGGGCATACGAGAGCAACCAGAAGATCATTCAGACTTATGACGAATCGCTCGGCATTGCGGTGACGCAGCTCGGCAGGATTCAGTAAGGAGGCGGGATAAATGGTAAGGAGCTTATGGACGGCGGCAACCGGAATGATTGCCCAGCAGACGAATATTGACACGATCGCAAATAATCTGGCGAACGTAAATACGAACGGCTACAAGACACAGGTAAACGAGTTCAAGAGTCTGCTTTATCAGACGCTGCAGACAAAGACGACAACGGCGAACGGCGAGCAGAAGCCGACAAGCGCGCAGGTGGGACTCGGTGTGCGCAATTCTGCGATCACATCCGTTTTTAAGACGGGAAACATGATCGCATCGGAGAGCGAGACGGCGTTTGCGATCGACGGAAAAGGTTTCTTTGCGGTTCGCGGAGAGGACGGCAATACATACTATACGCGCAACGGTAATCTGAAGTTTACGCTTGCCTCCAACGGCAATATGCTTGCGACGACGGACGGTCTTCCCGTGCTCGATACGAACGGGCAGCCGATCATTCTGGGAAATAATTACATTCTGAACCGGATTACGGTGGATAAGCTCGGAAATCTCTGTTATCCGGACGCGAATAATCAGCCGCAGCTGATCGGCAGAAGGATCGGCGTGTTCCAGTTCAATAATCCGAACGGACTGGATAAGCTCGGAGACAGCCTCTTTGAACAGACGGCGGCGAGCGGTCAGCCGATCAATGAGGCGACGAACGCCAATGTGGAAAAGAGCAATATCATCCAGGGATATCTGGAGGGCTCCAATGTTCAGGTTGTGGACGAGATGGTCAACATGATCGTGGCGCAGCGCGCGTATGAGCTGAATTCCAAGGCGATTACGGCTTCTGACGAGATGCTGCAGCAGGCGAATAACTTAAGACGCTGATAAGGAAGAGGGCAGGATATGGATATCAGTAATATTACTTCAATGTACAGTGACGTATATGCCAATGCGGCGAATGCTTCGGCTTCTAAGCTTCAGGACACCTTACAGAATACCGCGCAGAGTACGGCGACGGAAGATGAGCTGATGGATGCCTGTAAGCAGTTTGAGTCTTATTTTATCGAGCAGATGTACAAGGCGATGGTGAAGACGATCCCGGAGAGCGAAACCTCCTCCAATGCGACAAGTACCATGATGGATTACTATAAGGATCAGATGGTACAGTCTATTGCTGAGCAGACGACGGAGCAGAGCGGTTTCGGACTGGCACAGATGCTGTATGAGCAGATGCGCAGAAATTATGGTCTGGATTCGGTTGAGACTGCGGGCACGGATGCGCAGACGGCATAAAACAATACGAACAGTTCAGCACAGGCTGCCGCGCTATGGCAGCCTTTCTTTTACGCGGGCGTAAAGCGTGGGAAAGTTTTTTGTCGGGGGCTTGCGGGGCGGAGACGGGAAAAGTGATGGAAAAGATAAACGGCTATGTGGAGCATGTGATATTCAGCAATCAGGAAAACGGATATACGGTCATGAATCTTGTCGCGGAGGGGGATGAGATCACGTGTGTCGGCATGTGTAAGGGACTGACGCAGGGCGAGAGTATCCGTGCGGAGGGGGAATATATTGAGCATCCGGTGTACGGGAAACAGTTTAAGATCAGCGCATGGCAGACGGTCGCGCCGACAGACAGCGCGGGCATGGAGCGGTATCTCGGCTCGGGGGCTGTAAAGGGAGTCGGACCGGCGCTTGCGGCAAGGATCGTGAAGAAATTCGGTGAGGATACCTTCCGCATTGTCGAGGAGGAGCCGGAGAGGCTGGCGGAGATCAAGGGGATCAGCCTGAAAAAGGCGCAGGAAATTGCGGTACAGCTGGAGGAGAAGAAGGATCTGCGCGAGGCGATGGTCTATCTGCAGCAGTATGGAATATCCAACGCGCTGGCGGCAAAAATATATGATACTTACGGAATGCGGGTGTATGGGATTCTGAAGGAAAATCCGTATCAGCTGGCGGAGGACATTCCGGGCGTCGGTTTCCGTATGGCGGATGAGCTTGCGGAAAAGCTCGGCATCCATACGGATTCGGATTACCGGATCCGGAGCGGCATCTTTTATACGCTGCTTCAGTCCGTCGGCGAGGGGCACTGCTTTCTTCCGTTGGACATGCTTCTGGAGAGAGCTTCCTCGCTGCTGGGCGTGGAGCCTGAGCATATCAGACCGCAGATCGATAATCTGATGATGGATAAAAAGCTGGTCGTGAAAGGAGAGAAGGTGTTTGCGTCCGCTTATTACTATGCGGAGCTGAACTGCGCGCGGATGCTGTATGAGCTGAATCTTCCCATGCAGGAGGAGCTTCCGGCACAGAATGCGCGGATGGAAAAGCAGCTGGAGAGACTGGCGGAAAAGCTGCATATGGAACTGGACGAGCTGCAGAGGGAGGCGGTGCTGGAATGTATCCGCAACGGCGTGTTTATACTGTCGGGAGGTCCCGGAACGGGGAAGACGACAACGATCAATATGATCATCCGCTATTTTGAAGCGGAGGGACTTGACATATTCCTTGCAGCGCCCACCGGACGCGCCGCAAAGCGCATGACGGAGGCGACGGGCTTTGAGGCGAGGACGGTTCACCGGATGCTGGAGCTGAACAGTGCGCTCTCGGATGAAGCGACAAAGAAGGTGAGCTTTGAACGGAATGAGGAAAATCCGCTTGAGGCGGACGTGGTGATCATTGATGAGATGTCGATGGTCGACATCAGACTTTTTCAGGCGTTATTGAAGGCAGTCGCGCCGGGAACGCGGCTTGTACTGGTCGGTGACGTCAACCAGCTGCCGAGCGTGGGCGCGGGGCAGGTGCTGAAGGATCTGATAGAGAGCGGGCGCTTCCCTACGGTGGAGCTGAAGAAAATCTTCCGTCAGGCGGAGCAGAGCGACATTGTCGTCAACGCGCACCGTATCAATAACGGTGAGACGATCGCAATGGATAATAAATCGAAGGATTTCTTTGTGCTGGAGAGAAATGACGTAAATGTCATTTACAAGCATATGATTCAGCTGATCCGGGAAAAGCTTCCGAAATACGTGAATGCCACACCGTATGATATCCAGGTGCTCACGCCCATGCGCAAGGGCAGTCTCGGGTGCGAGACGCTGAACGGGATCCTACAGCAGTACCTCAACCCGCCCGCTCCCGGAAAACGCGAGCATATCAGCGGCGGGCAGACCTATCGCGAGGGCGATAAAGTCATGCAGATAAAGAATAACTATCAGCTGGAATGGGAGATCGTCAGCAGATACGGCATTCCGGTTGACAGGGGAACCGGCGTCTTTAACGGCGATATGGGGAAAATTCTGGAGATCAATGAGAGCGCGTCAAGTCTGATCGTGGAATATGATGAACAGCGCAGGGTGACGTATCCGTTTACACTGCTGGACGAGCTGGAGCTGTCCTATGCCGTTACGATTCATAAATCGCAGGGGAGCGAGTATCCCGCCGTGATCCTGCCGTTACTTAGCGGTCCGAGAATGCTGTTCAACCGGAATCTGCTGTATACGGCTGTCACGCGGGCGCGGAGCTGCGTGACGATTCTCGGAAGCAGCGCGACCGTGAAGGGAATGATTGAGAATAACAGCGAGAACCGCAGATTTACGGCGCTGGCAGACAGGATCGCTGAAATCTGCGCCGCAGAGGGCTGACGCTGCACGGGGAAGGGCGGATACGGAGAAAGCAGCCCGGACGGCAGAAAGGGCAGCTGCCGGGAAGCAGCCCGGACGGCAGAAAGGGCGTATGCCGGGAAACGGGATCGGTGTGCCGGCGCTGTGCGGAAACAGGGGGAATGGAGAGAAGGGGAGTATGGAAAAGA
>CAZVWN010000014.1:11260-17584 GCA_964631065.1 uncultured Acetatifactor sp. | reverse complement strand
GTGCCGGCGCTGTGCGGAAACAGGGGGAATGGAGAGAAGGGGAGTATGGAAAAGATCAGAAAGGTATACGAGGGACTTTTACAGACCGTGTATCCGGGACGCTGTCCGGTCTGCGATGAGATCGTCGGCAGTGCGGAGGAAAAGATATGCGTCGGCTGCATGGGGAAGCTGAAGCTTCTGACACCGCCCTGGTGCATGCAGTGCGGCAGAAGGACGGAGGATGGGGAAGAATACTGTAGGGACTGTCGGGAACACAGGCATTTTTTTGACCGCGGGCGGGCATTATATGAGTATGCGGGCGCTGCGGAGTCGGTCTATCGCTTTAAATATGCCGGAAGACGGGAATATGCGGACTTTTTCGGGGAACAGATCGCGGAATATCTGGGAGAATTTGTCCGGCAGATAAAGCCTGACGGCATTGTGCCGATCCCGCTCCACAGACGCAGACAGGCGCGCCGGGGATATAACCAGGCGGCGCTTCTGGCAAAGGCGGCAGGAGAGCGCCTTGGGATTCCTGTGTATCCGAAGCTGCTGATCCGCGTAAAGAACACCGTGCCGCAGAAGACCTTAAATCCGCAGGAACGGCAAAATAATTTGAAAAAGGCTTTCAATATAGCCGGAAATGATGTAAAATTAAACAGAGTACTTATTTTTGATGACATCTATACTACGGGCAGTACGATTGATGAGGCAGCAAAAGTATTGCGGGAAGCGGGCGCGGAGAAGGTGTATTTTATTACCCTCGCCTGTGGAGCCGGAATATAGGGAAAACACGGAGGTTTGCTATGAATATTAAGAATTGCAGATCGTGCGGCAGAATCTTCAATTATGTGGCAGGAGCGATAATCTGTCCCGCGTGCCGTGAAGGGCAGGAAGCAAAGTTCCAGGAAGTGAAGGAATATGTACGGGAGCATAAGGGCGCGGGAATCGCGGAGGTTGCCGAGGCGTGCGAGGTAGAGCCGGCGCAGATCAGACAGTGGCTTAGGGAGGAGCGGCTGGAGGTAACGGAGGATTCCGCCGTGTTCTTAAACTGTGAGTTCTGCGGTGCGCCGATCCGCTGCGGGAGATTCTGTGAGAAGTGCAAGGGAAGCATGAAGAAGGATCTGCAGAGCGTGATGCCGAAGCAGCAGATCATTCAGCAGCCGCAGCGGAAAAAGACTGAGGATGCGAATGCCAGGATGAGATTCCTGTAGACGGAAAGGAGACGGTATGCTGAACGAGGAGCGTGTGATCCTGATGTCGAGGATGGCATCGTATGAGAAGGGCGAGGGCAGAAAGAATGTCAGGATCGGAAATTATTACCGGAGCGATTACATTGCCGTTCAGGTGCTGAAATCCGTGATCTGCGGTACGCTTGCCTACGGCATCGTATTTGCACTGTACATTCTGTATGATTTTGAGGTTTTTATGCAGGATCTGTATAAGATTGATCTGATCGTCTTTGCAAGGGATATTCTGATAAGGTATATTGTATTTGTCGTTGCGTACAGTCTGCTGACGTATGTGATATGTACCTGGCGGTATGCCAAGGCAAAGAACAGTCTGAAGCGTTATTATTATAATTTGAAGAAGCTGAATGCCCTCTATGGAGGAGAAAACAGAGGACAGACGGCCGGAGGACGTAAATGACAGGCTTACTTGAAATAAGGGAAAAGGTAAAACGTTTGTACAGCAGATATGAGGCGTTTTTTCTGCCGATATTAAAATTTCTGCTGGCTTTTGTCGTGCTGAGCGTGCTGAACGGGAAGATCGGATATATGACCCGTATTGACAACATCGCTATTGTACTGATCGTGGCGCTTGCGTGCTCGTTCCTGCCGACAAATTTTATTGTGATCTTTGCGGCGGCGTTCAGCCTTGCGCATATGTACGCGCTCTCTTTGGAGGTCGCGCTGGTAGGCGGGTGCGTCTATCTTGTGATGTTTCTGCTGTTTTTCCGGTTCAGTCCGAAGGATACGCTGCTTGTGCTGCTGACTCCCCTGCTCTGTTCCATGAAGATTCCCTACATCATCCCGGTTGCGGCGGGGCTGGTGTGTGCGCCTACGGCGATCGTATCGGTGGGATGCGGCGTGGCGGTATATTATCTCCTTCATATCGTTTCGGAGGGGGCTTCCACGATCGGCACGCTGGGGAGCGAGGATGCTACGGCGAAGATCCGTCTGGTTATTGACGGACTGATCGGAAATAAGGCGATGCCTGTAGTGATCGCGGCGTTTGCAATCACGATTCTGGCGGTTTATCTGATCCGCAGAATGTCGATCTCCCATGCCTGGACGATCGCGATGGCGGTCGGCGTGCTGACGGATATCGTGGTTCTGCTGATCGGCGATCTGCTCTACGACATCAATGTCCCGGTGGGCGGTGTGCTGATCGGTTCCATTCTGGCGTTCGGCGTGGGAAAGGTTTTAGAATTTTTCCGTTTTTGTGTGGATTATGACCGTGCGGAGAAGGTACAGTTTGAGGATGATGAATATTATTATTATGTCAGAGCTGTGCCGAAGATGTCCGTTGCGGCGCCCTCAAAGACGGTAAAGAGGATCAATGCGCCGCAGAACAGAAGCGGCAGGAGCGTTACGACGGAGAGAACCGTTTCCGGGAGAAACGTCCACGCGGGAGCGCAGCGCGTAAGAGACGAATACAGAGGCGGGAAAAGCATAACAGTCGGCAGCGCGGCGGCAGATTCCGATGGGGAATATGAGGAAGAGGATTATGAAGACCTTTTCTGACCGGGCGGTATAAAGGCGGGAAACAGAGAAGATGCAGTGGGTTGAGACATTAGTTGATTATGTAAAAAGCTTTAGTACATACAGGACGACGATCGACATGGGGGATGTTCTTGAAATCCTGATCATCGCGTTTTTGCTGTACTATATCTTAAAGTGGATGAAATCGACCAGGGCATGGCAGCTCTTAAAGGGGCTTGCCGTGATCTGTGTTTTTCTGCTGCTCGCATTTATCATGGATATGAGCACGATCCTCTGGCTGGCGCAGAATCTGCTGAGCATTTTTGCCATGGCGATCGTTGTCGTGATGCAGCCGGAGCTTCGTCATGCGCTGGAGGAGCTTGGAAAGAAGAATTTCCTGCCGTCCGGCGTTTTTGCGGACTCTTCAAAGCGGGAGCAGGAGATCTTCTCGGAAAAGACGATCAATGAGATCGTCAAGGCGTGCTTTGAGATGGGAAAGGTAAAGACGGGAGCGCTGATCGTGATCGAGCAGAAGGAATCCCTGCGCGATTATGAGAGAACGGGGATTGAGGTGGACGGTATCGTAACCAGCCAGCTTCTGATCAATATTTTCGAGCACAATACGCCGCTGCACGACGGAGCGGTCATTGTGCGCGGAAACAGAGTGACCTCGGCGACCTGCTATCTTCCGCTCTCGGATAATCTCGGACTGAGCAAGGAGCTTGGAACCAGACACCGCGCGGGAGTCGGCGTTTCGGAGGTTACGGATTCTCTGACGGTAATCGTCTCTGAGGAGACGGGGAAGGTCAGCGTTGCCTATGAGGGACAGCTGGAGCGCGGCTTTGACGCGGAGGAGCTGAAGCTGAGACTGCAGAAGATCTTAAACCGGCAGGAGGAAGAAAAGCCGAAGGGCAGACATATCTGGAAAGGAAAAGGCAGAGCAAAGGCAGGAAACAGACAGGAGGTTTAGACTTGAAAAAGAAAATATTGCATAACTGGGGTCTGAAGCTGGCTTCCCTGCTGCTTGCCTTTCTTTTATGGTTTGTCGCGGCACAGATCACGGATCCGCAGGAGACGGTTTATTTTTCCAACATTCCCGTAAAGCTGACCAATACGGAGCTGCTGGAAAAGGAAGGAAAGGTATACGAGATCCTTGATAATACGGATACGGTCCGTGTGACGATCCGTGCGCCGAGGAGCATTACGCGGAATCTGCGCGCCTCGGATATTATCGCAGAGGCGGATATGAACCGCCTGACCGACATCAATACGATCGTGATTTCCTATAATGTACAGAATGTCCAAAGCTCCAGTGTCGAGACGATACGGGGCGATCATGATTTTGTCAGGCTGACGGTGGAAGAGAGAACGAGCAAGTGGATCCGGGTGCAGCATCAGACCGTGGGAGAGGTCGCGGAAGGGTTTATGGTGGCGAGCGCGTCTCCTGACCAGAACCTGATCGAGGTCACGGGTCCGAAGTCGGCGGTAGAGCGGATTTCTTACGCCCGCGTGGAGGTGGACGTAACGGGAGTCAGCACGAACATGTCGCTGAATGTGGAGCCCGTGCTCTATGATGTGGAGGGGAATCCGCTTGAGCTCTCCGGAATCAGCCGCAACGTCAACCAGATCCATATGGCGGTTGAGGTTCTGGCAAAGAAGGAGGTTTCCGTCGCGCTGAACGTGACGGGAAGTCCTGCGGAAGGATATCTTGCGACGGGAAAGGTGACGTGTGAGCCGTCAACGGTGATGATCGCCGGCACGACATCCGCACTGGCGGGCGTGACGGAGATCGTGATCCCGGAGGAGGAGCTGGATATCACGGATGCTGAGAAGGACGTGACGAACGTTATCAATATCAGAGAATACCTGAAGGAGAATCTCCGTTTTGCGGACAGCAGTTTTAACGGCAGGGTGACGGCGACGGTGGAGATCGAGCCGGTTGTGGAGAAGGAGTTTGTTCTTGACAGGGAGGATTTTGTCCTGACGAATCTTCCGGAAGGGTATACGGCAGAGCTTGTAGAAGAGGAAGAAGGGGAACCGGTTGTCTATAAGCTTACGATATCGGGACTGAATGCGGCGGTTTCTGCCGTGCAGGAGGGCGATGTAAGGACGGAAGTGGACATTGCGGCATGGCTGGAAGAGAATCAGAAGGAAACGCCCGCGCCCGGCGTATATGAGATTCCTGTGAAATTTGTACTGCCGGAGGATGTTACGGCTGAAAATGACGTAGTAATAAAGGTAGAATTTGCTTTGACAGAGGAGGAACAGAATGGCTAGATTATTTGGAACGGACGGCGTCAGGGGAGTCGCGAATGAGGAGCTTACCCCGTTACTTGCAATGCAGCTCGGGCAGGCGGGCGCTTATGTGCTCACAAAGGAAAAGGCGCATAAGCCGACGATCATGGTCGGCTGCGACACAAGGATTTCGGGAGATATGCTTGCCAACGCGCTGATGGCGGGAGCGTGCTCCGTCGGTGCGAACTGTGTTTATGTCGGGGTGATCCCGACTCCCGCGGTGGCGTATCTGACAAGGAAGTACAGAGTGGATGCGGGCGTTGTCATTTCCGCCTCCCATAATCCGGTGGAGTTTAACGGGATTAAGTTTTTTGACGGAAGCGGTTATAAGCTGCCGGATGCGCTGGAGGATGAGATTGAGGCGCTGATCCGTGAGGGGATGCCGGGAATCAAATTCCCGATCGGTCCCGGCGTCGGCAAGGTGAAATACCGCACGGACGCAAGAGAGGAATACATCAACCACTCGATCCGGTCGGTTCCCGTGAACCTGACGGGACTTAAGATCGTTGTGGACTGCGCGGAGGGCGCTTCCTATTATACGTCGGTCGAGGCGCTGAAGGAGCTGGGCGGAAACGTTGTGGCGATACATAACAGCCCGGACGGAACCAACATCAACGCAAACTGCGGTTCGACGCATATGGAGGAGCTGCAGGCGCGGGTTGTCTATGAAAAGGCGGATCTCGGTCTGGCGTTTGACGGCGATGCCGACAGACTTCTCGCCGTTGACGAAAACGGAAAGATAGTGGACGGTGATCAGATCATGGCAATCGTCGGAAACCATATGAAGCGTCAGGGAAAGCTGAAGAAGGATACGATCGTTGCAACGGTTATGAGCAATCTGGGCTTTTTCCTGATGGGCGAGAAAAACGGGATCACGATGGAGCAGACGAAGGTGGGAGACCGCTATGTGCTGGAGCGCATGAAGGAAATCGATGCAAGCCTTGGCGGCGAGCAGTCCGGACATATTATCTTCCTCGACGAGAATACGACGGGAGACGGACTGTTGAGCGCGCTGCATCTGCTTCAGGTTATCGTGGAGACGGGAAAACCGCTGTCGGAGCTTGCCGGAATCATGGAGGTTCTGCCGCAGGCGCTTGTGAATGCGAAGGTTGCGAACCACAAAAAGGATAAGTATATGGAGTATCCTGAGATCGCTGAGGCGATCCGTGAGCTTGAAAAGAAGTTTGCGGGAGAGGGGCGCGTGCTGATCCGTCCGTCCGGAACGGAGCCGCTTGTCCGCGTCATGATCGAGGGAAAGGATCTCGACGTAATCGAGGCGGAGGCGGAAAAGCTTGCAGGGCTGATCCAGGAGGCTCTGTTCTAACAGTTCCGCATCCGAAGAATT
>CAZVWN010000014.1:6314-11160 GCA_964631065.1 uncultured Acetatifactor sp. | reverse complement strand
GCTTGCAGGGCTGATCCAGGAGGCTCTGTTCTAACAGTTCCGCATCCGAAGAATTTATAAAAGCGTCTGCTGCGCAGCTTACGCGGAGTTCCATGACGGAACTGTTGGTGGAAAAAACTTGAGTTTCCGGATGGCGCATGTTATGATGGAAGGGAAGAAGGGCGCTGTCCGGCAGCAGAGATTGGAGGGAGAAATAAGGATGGTAAGTCAGAAGGTAGTGATCAAGAATCCTACAGGTCTGCATCTCAGACCGGCAGGGATCCTGTGCAAGGAAGCAATGCAGTTTAAATCTCTGATCACTTTTTCGTTTAGAGAGAATACGGCAAATGCGAAGAGTGTACTCAGTGTTCTGGGAGCCTGCGTGAAGTGCGGAGATGAGATTGAGTTCGTCTGCGAGGGAGAAGATGAGCAGGAGGCTCTGGAGACGCTGGTTCGCGCGGTGGAAGACGGATTGGGTGAATAACGGTGAATGAGAGGCTGTCGCGGAGTGCGGCAGCCTTTTTTGCGGACGGCTTTCCTGCTTGCGCGGGAGAAAGGGAAATAGTATACTTGTGCTACGGATATGCCGTAAGGCGGAAAGAGGTAACGGAGAGATGAAGCTGCTTAGCGTGATTGTTCCGTGTTATAATGAAGAGGAAAATATTTTTGCTTTTTATGAGGAACTGATGAAGAATGCACCGTTTTTTCAGGAAAAAGAGCTTGCCGTGGAGCTGATCTATATCGACGACGGATCCACGGACGGCACGACGGCAGAGGTGAAAAAACTGCGCGGGAAGGACGAGCGGGTCAGACTGCTTTCCTTTTCGAGAAATTTCGGGAAGGAAGCCGCGATGTATGCCGGGATGGAGCATGCGCGGGGCGACTATATCGTGATCATGGACGCGGATCTTCAGGATCCGCCGTCGCTTCTGCCGAAAATGCTCGAAGGTCTGGAAGAGGGATATGATTCCGTAGCCACACGCAGGGTCAGCAGAAAGGGAGAGCCGCCCGTGCGGAGCTTTTTTGCGCGGCTGTTTTACCGGCTGATGAAAAGAATCTCAAAGACGGAGATCATGGACGGCGCGAGGGATTACCGTCTGATGACCAGGCAGATGGTGGATGCCATTCTTTCGATGAAAGAATATAACCGTTTTACCAAGGGGATTTTCGGCTGGGTCGGCTTCCGGACAAAATGGCTGGAGTACGAAAATATCGAGAGGAGAAAGGGCGAGACAAAGTGGAATTTCTGGAAGCTGTTTCTGTATTCCCTTGACGGCATCACGGCGTTTTCTACGGTACCGCTGATGATAGCGTCCGTCGCCGGCGTGTTCTTCTGTCTGCTGTCCTTTATCATGATCATTTTTATCATTGTGCGCAAGCTGATCTTCGGCGATCCGGTGTCGGGCTGGCCGTCGCTGGTCTGTATCATGCTCTTTTTGAGCGGCGTGCAGTTTTTCTGTACGGGCATCCTCGGTCAGTATCTCTCTAAGACCTATATGGAGGTAAAACAGAGACCGATTTATCTGTTAAAGGAGGAGCTGTAAAAAATCTTAACACTTTCTTAACGGGCAAAACTATTCACAATGTCGGACATATATGATAACATATAGTTGTTCATCGGAGAGAATTGGCATGGTTCGACATATGAAAGGGGAGTCAGTGTGGAGATTAATGCTGTAAAGGATTGCGAACTGGAAAGATATATAACGGATATTATGCTGGACGTCGGGGTTCCGGCGCATCTCAAGGGATATCAGTATCTGCGGGATGCCATACTGCTGTCGGGCAGGGACATGGAGGTTGTCGGGAGCGTGACGAAGCTTCTGTACCCGACGGTGGCGAAGCGTTTTAAGACGACGAATCAGAAGGTGGAGAGAGCGATACGCAACGCGATAGAGGTTTCCTGGGAAAGGGGCAACATGGAAACCTTTGAAAAAATGTTCGGTTATTCCGCGCAGGCGGGCAGGACAAGACCGACAAACAGCGAGTACATCGCCCGTATCGCGGATCAGGTCCGTCTGGACATCAAGGCGATGTAGCAGGAAAAATGACACTGTTGTTAAAAATTCTTTCGAACGAACATAAAGACAGCCGGCATCAATGGAGATCCGGCTGTCTTTGCTTTTGGGAAAGCATTCTTTCGGTTGTCTGAAAACATCAAGTGTGTTAGAATATGGAAGAGATATCAATTTGAAAGGGAAGCTTTTGCGTATGGGAAAAAAGCTTTTTTGGACGGATGTTGTATTGCTTTTCTTTTTGGCAATGATCGGCGCGGCGGAGGCGGCGCAGCTTTGCGGCGTATTTCTGCATTGGTCCTTTTCGCGGTGCGTTCCGGTCTTCGGCGTGACGTTTGCGCTGTCTGCGTTCGCGCTGTGCGGCATACTCTTTTTTATAGGAAGGAAACAGGAGAAGACCGCCCGTGTCCGGGAGAAGCTGTCCGGAAGGGAAAAGCTCTTTGCAGGTCTTGCCATAGTCCTTTTTCTGTCACAGGCGGGCTTCATCCTCTGCGGGTCTGAGGTATATGTGCAGGGGGATATGACGGTGGAAACGGTCGGCAGTTTTTTACAGACGGACGCGCTTTATCAGGTGAATCCGATCACGGGGACGGCGTATCGCGAAGGGATTCCGACGCGGCTGGAGATCTTATGTCTGCCGACGCTCTACGGGACGCTTTGCAGGATTACCGGGCTGTCTCCGGCATATCTGATCCGCCGAATTGTTCCGGTTGCTATCCTGTGTCTGTCTTACCTTGCCTACTTTTCGCTGGCAAAGACCTTTTTTGGCGAGGCACGGGAAAAGCGGCTGCTGTTCCTTGCAGCCGTGGCGGCGCTGATTTGGATCGGAAGCTACCGGTACGGCGTGGACGGATTCGGGCTGCTGTATTCCGGCTGGCGCGGGGTAACGCTTCGGAATACCGTACTTCTGCCGTTTCTGCTCTCGCTTGGCCTTCGGAAAAAGTATGTGTTATCGTTTGGCTGTCTGATAGCGGAAGCGTGTATTGTCTGGACGTTTTACGGACTTGGGGCGTGTGCGGCGCTGTTTTGCGGCGTGCTGCTTTGCGGCGTGCTGCGCAGACGGTTCCGGACGGAAAGCGAGGCGGCGGATGACTGATTTACTGACGGCTGCATGGAACGGCTGGGAAAATATGAATGCTGCAGGAAAGCTTTCCGGAGCGCTGCTGATTTCTCTTGTCCTGTTATGGGTATACTCAAAGCGGGTGGCGCAGAAAACCTTTCTGATTTATACGACGGCTGCAACTGCGGCGTGTATTCTGCCGTTCACGGCGGCCGGACTTATGCTGTACCAGACGAAGTTTTATGATTATGAGTGGATCTGGAGCATCGTACCGGTGACGGCGATGATCGCGCTGGCGCTGACGCTGTTTTTCACGGAGTTTCTCAGGGAGATCACAGACGGGAAGCGGAAAACGGAGGCGGCTGTCGGGCTGCTTGTGCTGGCGGGTCTGCTGTTCTGCGGGGATCTCGGTGTAAAGTCTTGGAGCGGGACGCGTGAGGATGCGGAATGTGAGGAGCTGCTTACGGTTCTGCATGACAGAATGGAAGGAAAGCAGATTTATCTCTGGGCGCCGCAGGAGATCATGGGATATGCGAGACAGGCGGATGCGTCCGTTCTGCTGATTTACGGCAGGGATATGTGGGATCCGTATTTAAGCGGATATACTTACGACGTCTACCCCGAGGAAATCAGGGAGCTTTATGACTGGATGGAGACCGGAGAGTGGGAGGAGCAGGAGATAGCGGACGACTGCGCGGAGGCGGCGCGGCTGGCGGGCGTCAACTGCGTGCTGATTCCGGACTACCGCGCGGAGGAGACGGTGAAATATCTGGAAGAGCTGTTTGGAGCGACGGCAGAGAGAATCGGCGCGTATTATCTGCTGACGGCTTCGGCGGCAGGGTAAAGGGATTCGGAGGAAGGGATCTTGGAGGAACTGGTAAGCATTATCGTTCCCGTGTATAATGCCGGGAAGTACATTTGTGAGACCATGGACTGTGTGCGGGCGCAGACCTATGAGACATGGGAGCTTTTGCTGGTCGAGGATGGGAGTACGGACACAACCGTGCAGAAGATCGTGGATTATGTCGCTGCGGAACAGGAAACCCGGATCAGACTGATCCGTCAGGCAGAGAATTCCGGCGCGGCGAGGGCGCGCAACAGAGGGCTTTCGGAGGCAAAGGGCCGGTATATCGCGTATCTGGATGCGGACGATCTCTGGGAGAAGGACAAGCTCGCAAGACAGCTTCGCTTCATGGAAGAAAAGGAAGCGGCATTTTCCTTTACGGGATATGAGTTTGCGGATGAGAACGGCGCCGGACTGGGGAAGGTTGTCCGTGTTCCGGAGCGGCTCGATTATCGGCAGGCTTTGGGGAATACGACGATCTTTACCTCTACGGTTATGTTTGACACAGACAGGATCCCGAAAGAGATGCTGGAAATGCCTGTCATGAAGAGCGAGGATACGGCGCTCTGGTGGAAGATCCTGCGAAGCGGATATCCGGCATACGGACTGGACGAGAATCTTGTCCGATACCGCAGAGCGGGAAAGACGCTGTCCTCTAACAAGCTGGAGGCGATCAGGAGAATCTGGCATCTGTATCGCAGGGCGGAAAAAATGAACGTCGTACAAAGCGCATGGCATTTCTGCTTCTGGGCGTTCCGCGCGGTAAAGAGGAGAGTATGATCCTGCGGTCAGTTGCAGGTGAAAAGAAAGGAATCGGAGATTTGCGGTAGAGGGAAAGGAAAAACCGATGCGGAATGGAAGTGCGGCAGCAATGAAAAAAGAGTGCGGAGAAGAGAGGCTGATATGAGGGTTTTATGGCTGTGCAATATGATGCTGCCGATGATCGCG
>CAZVWN010000014.1:0-6214 GCA_964631065.1 uncultured Acetatifactor sp. | reverse complement strand
AGAGGCTGATATGAGGGTTTTATGGCTGTGCAATATGATGCTGCCGATGATCGCGGAGCAGTTCGGGCTGGAAAGCTCCAACAAGGAGGGCTGGCTTTCCGGACTGGCAGAGGTAACGCTTCAAAGAAGGTCGGAGAATGGGATTACGCTCGGCATTGCGTTTCCCGCCCCTGAAGCGTTTTTAAACGGCAGCAGTGTCCGGATGCAGCGCCTTAAGCTGCGGGGGCAGCAGATTGAGTGTTACGGATTTCGGGAGAATACGGCGGCGCCGGAACGCTATGAAGAGGCGCTTGCGGGGAGAATGCAGGAGATCTTTTCGGATTTTGCGCCCGATATCGTTCACTGCTTCGGTACGGAATATCCGCATACCCTTGCCATGTGCAGGGTGTTCCCGGAGAAAGAGCATCTGCTTATCGGGATACAGGGGCTTTGTACAGAGATTGCGGATGCGTACTTTGCCGATCTTCCGGAACGGGTGATCCGTTGTGTGACGCTGCGGGATTTTCTAAAACAGGACAGCCTCATGCAGCAGCAGGAAAAATTCCGGAAGCGCGGGGCGCATGAGACCCAGGCACTGAAGCTTGCGGGAAATATCGCGGGAAGAACGGCATGGGACAGGGAAAACACACGGAAATGGAATCCAAACGCACGTTATTTTCAGTTAAATGAGACGCTCCGCCCGGATTTTTACGAGGAAGAATGGCGGGAGGAGGACTGTGAACCGCATTCCATCTTTGTCAGTCAGGGGGATTATCCGATCAAGGGTCTGCACTATCTTTTGTGCGCCATGCCGAGGATCCTTGAAAAATATCCGGATGCGAAGGTGTATGTCGCGGGAAACAGTATCGTAAACAAAAGCACGATGAAGGAAAAGCTGAAGCTGTCCGCATATGGGAAATATCTCCTTTCTCTGCTTTCCGGAAACCTTTCTGCGGAAAAAGTCGTCTTTCTTGGCAGACTGGATGCCGGGCAGATGAAAGCGCGGTATCTGCGCAGCAGCGTCTTTGTCTGCTGCTCTGCGATCGAAAACTCCCCGAACTCCCTCGGCGAGGCAATGCTTTTGGGAATGCCCTGCGTCAGCGCGGACGTAGGCGGGATTTCGAGCATCTTTACCGGCGGGGAGGACGGAATCCTCTACCCGGGGCACAGGAAGCGGAAAAATAAAGAAAATAGCAAATGTTATTTAAATGAAATTTCCGAAAACCTTGCAAAATCAATACTTTCGATCTGGGATAATCCGGGAAAGACAGAATGGTATCGAAAAAATGCAAGAAATCATGCAGAAAAAAACCATGACAGAGAGAAAAATTATAGGCAAATGACGGAAATTTATGCAAGTATCTTAACGGACGGGAAAGCAGATTAGAGAACAGGCGTTATGGAAAAAGTAAAATTTGTATTTGTATCCAACTATCTGAATCATCATCAGATTCCCTTCTGTGAAGCCATGTACAGACTGACAGCCGGAAGCTTTCTGTTTATCCAGACGGAGCCGATGGAGGAAGAAAGAGTCCGCATGGGCTGGAACGGAGAGATTAAGAAGCCGTATCTGCGTCTCTTCTACGAGGAAGCGGAAAACTGTAAAGCGCTGATCGCGGATGCGCAGATCGTCATTTTTGGCGGAACGGACGAGGAGCGTTACATTGCGCCGAGACTGGAAGCCGGAAAGCCCGTATTGCGTTACAGCGAAAGACTTTACAAGACCGGACAGTGGAAGGCGGTTTCGCCGCGGGGACTGCGGAAAAAATATCATGACCATACAAGATACCGTAAGGCGCCGGTTTATCTGCTCTGTGCGGGCGGGTATGTGGCGTCGGACTTTTCGATTGTACACGCTTATCCCGGGAAAATGTACTGTTGGGGGTATTTTCCGGAGACAAGGCAGTATGAGATAGAAGACCTATTGGAGAAAAAGGGCTGGGGAGAGGAGAGAGAGCCGTATCTTCTCTGGGCAGCGCGGATGATCGGCTGGAAGCATCCGGAGCTTGCCGTTGAGACCGCCGCGTATCTGAAAGCGAAGGGATATCGTTTCCACATGGATATCATCGGCGGCGGGGAAAAGGAAGCGGAGATAAAGGCACTGGCGGAGAAGTATGCGCTCGGCGACTGTGTGCGCTTCCTCGGGTTTCAGCCGCCGGAAAAAGTCAGGGAATACATGGAAAAGGCGGACATCTTTCTGTTTACCAGCGACAGGCAGGAGGGCTGGGGTGCCGTGGCAAACGAGGCGATGAACAGCGGCTGTGCGCTGATTGCAGATCACATGATCGGCGCCGTGCCGTTTCTGATCCGGGACGGCGAGGACGGGCTGATCTACCGCGACGGCAGAAGGAAAGAGCTTTTCGCGCTGGCAGAGCGTCTGGTATGCGATCGGGCGCTTTGCCGGAAGCTGGGAAGGGCGGCGTATGAGAAGATTACGCGAAGCTGGAATGCGGAGCATGCCGCAGAGAGTCTGATAAGGCTATGCGGGGAGCTTGGCCTGCTTCGGACGGAAGAGCCTGCGAGCGGAGAAACGGACGGATGCATACGGGAGACGGAAACCCTGGCCGGCACGGAAATGCGCGGGGAACGGAAAGCGTCTGCGGTTCCGGAGAAGACGGCGGACGGCTTTCCTGCTCCAGCGGCTTTGACAGAGCCGGTAGCGGAGCGGAAAATGTACCGGCTTTTAAAACGGGGGAAACACGATTAAAAAAGAGCGTTCGGCTGCGTCCGCAAAAATGGAGGAAAACATGATCAGTGTGATCGTACCGGTATACAACACAAAAGAATATCTGGAGCGGTGCGTGGATTCCCTGCGGGCACAGACCTTTTCCGATCTGGAAATCCTGCTGGTCGATGACGGTTCCACGGACGGAAGCGGGGCGATGTGCGATGCGTTTGCGGCAAAGGATAAGAGAATCCGCGTCTTTCATAAGGAAAACGGCGGTTCCTCCTCAGCGCGGAATCTCGGCATTGCGAGGGCGCGGGGAGAGTATCTCGGGTTTATCGACAGCGATGATTACGCGGATGCGGATATGTATGAAAGGCTTTATGCGGCAGTCTGCCGCTACGGGGTAAAAGCGGCACAGATCGGCAGGGATGAGACCGGACCGGACGGCGGGCTGCTCCCCGATATCTGCACACCGCCCGAGACGGATGAACTGATTCCGCCCGGGAAATTCATGGAGGAGCTTCTGATGCACAGGGGCGACTGCTCTTTCTGCACGAAGCTGCTGTGGAGGGATCTGTTTTTCAAGGGAGACCCGGAGCATGCAGAAGACGGAAACAGCTTTCCGGAAGGGGTTCTGAACGAGGATTTTCATCTGCTGATCCTGCTGTTGGATAAGATCGGAACGATCGTCTCTCTGCCGGGACATGCGTATCATGTCGTTTATCGGATTGGAAGTAATTCCCGTAAGGAGAGCAGGGAAAATTTTTCGCGGGTATTTGCGGACTGCGTCGTCAATGCGGATTTCGCGGCAGAGATCGTGCGGGAGAAATATCCGGAACTGGAGAAAACGGCGTTCCGGTTCGGTATTTTTCAACGGCTGGAATATCTGCTTCACATTCCGATCTCACAGATGACGGGGGAGAATGCGATGTACCGCGAGATTGTGCGGTATCTGCGCAAAAACTGGGGAAAGAGTATGGGGAATCCCCTTTTGACGGGAAAAAATAAACGGTATCACACCCTGTTCGCCATTGCGCCGCGGACGGTGCGGCGGGTACACAGGCGGCTGCGCCATATCGAAGGGTGAGAAGGGTACAGAGGCGGCTGCGCCATTCGCAAGGGTGAGAAGGGCATAAAGCAGACGGCGTTGTATGCGGACAGACTGCCAAGGCGGACGGGTGAAGGAACTGCCACGGCAGGGACGGATATGCGGACTTTGAAAGAAATGAGGAAAGTATGAGAAAGAGAAAGGAACGGAAAACAACAGGATGGGAAAGCAGAAGCCGGAAAAAGTGTCTGGCGGGGATTGCAGCCGCGACAGCGCTTTTCGGGATGCTTTTTCTTCCGCCCGAGGAACGGATGTACGCGGCGGAGACCGGGTGTTTTGCGGGAGCGGACGCGGAGACGGCAGAGTGGATCGCCGAGGCGGGCGAAGCGCTGCGCGGGATTTCCGCAGAGCGTGAGATCATGGCGCTGGTCTATCTCGCGGACGAGTATCCCGTGAAGATGCTGCCGGATCAGTCGTCGGAGACTGTTGTGACGGTTTACAGCGGACAACAGGTCTTTATCCGGGATGTGTATGTTGATGAAGCGTATCAGATCTGGGAGTCTGTCAGACTGGAATATAACGGCATGGAATACTCCGGCTATGTACAGCGTGAGTTTCTCGCCGTCTCGGATTCCCGTTTTCTGGAATGGGAAGAGACTTACGGAATGAATCCGGGAACGGCGGTGTTTGTCGCGGAGGACGGGCAGACGCATTATGCGGATATCGAACAGTTTCCGGAGAGCTACCGCGAAGCGCTGGCGGCGTTGAAGCAGCAGCATCCGGGCTGGACGTTTGTTAAGATGAATACGACGCTGGAATGGGATGCCGTGATCGCGGGCGAGCTGGGCGCAAAGAGCCTTGTACATAAAAGCCTTCCGGACTGGACAAAAAGCGGGCTGTATGATACCGGAAGCTGGTATTATGCCACGGAGGCGGCAGTTAAGAAGTACATGGATCCGCGAAACAGCCTGACGGAGAAGGAAATCTTCCAGTTTGAGCAGCTTACCTATAATGAAGAATATCATACGCTCGAGGCGATGAAAACATTTCTGAACAATACCTTTATGAACGACAGCGCTCCGGCGCCGGGGATGGATACCATGACGTTTGCGGAGATGTTCTGGTATATCGGAAAAGAGGAAGGAAGAGAGGTCAGCCCGTTCCACCTTGCGGCGCGCGTCCTTCAGGAGCAGGGTCAGGGAACTTCGCCGCTGATCTCGGGCGTTTATCCCGGGTATGAAGGGTATTATAATTATTTTAATATCGGCGCATCGGGACAGACCGATCAGCAGGTGATCGAAAGCGGACTTATCTATGCGCGGGATAAGGGGTGGAAAAGCGCTTATCTGTCCGTGCTCGGCGGGGCAGACTTTGTCTCGGCAAACTATATTAAAAAGGGGCAGGATACCCTGTATCTTCAGAAATTTAACGTAAACCCGAACGGTGCGCACGCGCTCTATACTCATCAGTATATGCAGAATATCAGCGCGCCTACGACAGAGGCGAGAAGCATCTATAATCTGTATGACAGCGCGGCTTCAATCGACAGCACCTTTGTTTTCAAGATTCCCGTGTATGAAAACATGCCGGAGGAGCCGTGCGGCGAGCCGAAGGAGGATTTTACGGTTTCCCTGACTCTTCCGGAGGGGTATACGGATACGACGGTCTGGCTGGACGGCATTGCCTATACGGGAACGCTGCTCGGGAATACGCTTGTTGCGACGGCGGCGGACCGGACGGCGAAGACGGCGGTTGTCTACCGCTATAATGAGGCGGAAGTACCGACGGGGATGTATGTCTGGACGCTTGACTATGCGGAGGGAAGATACAGTATAACGCCGCAGCCGGAGCTGGAGAATCTGCTGACGTATCACGGTTTTTCCATCCGGATTACGGGAAAATCGGGAATCCGGTTTAAGACGGGTATTTCGGTCGCACTCCGGAATCAGCTGACGACAACGGGAGTCGGCGGATACATGCTGAAGGAATACGGAACGCTTGCCATGAAAAATGAGAACAGGGCGCAGTATCCGATGATAAAGGGCGGCGCGAAGGTACAGGGCAGCATGACCTACGGCACGGATGAAAGCGGTAATTTTACGGATCTTGTCTATGAGACAGTTGAAGACAGATACCGGTATACGGGCGTACTTGTCGGGATGCCGGCGGCGCAGTATAAAACAGAGATGGCGTTTCGGGGGTATATCATTCTGGAAAAGGACGGCGCGGAGATTACGCTCTACGGGCCTCCGGTGGCGCGGAGCATTTACGCGCTCGCGGGGCAGTTTCTCGAGAAGGGAAGCTATGAGCCGGGCAGCGCGGCGTATGAATTTCTGACAAAGCTGATCAGTGATGCGGATGCGTTGGAGACGGCGGGAGCGGAGCAGACACCATAAAGGTAGGGAGCGATTGTGTCCCTTCGCTAAGAGCCGTAGGTCTGATTGCAGACACGCTCGCGCTTGGGATTTCGCGTAGCGGTACATAAGTTCCTACAGTACAGGAACTAAGTACCGACGCTC
>CAZVWN010000013.1:19661-23911 GCA_964631065.1 uncultured Acetatifactor sp. | reverse complement strand
AAAACCGCCGGATGGCGGGAAAAGGAATAAAAACAATGACAGCGGCAGAATTTCAGGAACTGACAAAAAAATATACCTATCTGGACGGTGCGACAGGCTCCAATCTGGTAAAGGCGGGGATGCCGTCCGGTGTCTGCCCGGAGAGCTGGATTTTGGAGCACAGGGACGTCCTGCTGAACTTACAGAAGCAGTATGTGGCGGCGGGCAGCGATATCCTGTATGCGCCGACCTTTACGGCAAACCGGATAAAGCTCGCTGAGTACGGCCTTTCCCAAAAACAGGATGAGATGATAAAGGAGCTGGTCGCGCTCTCGCGGGAAGCAGCTGAGACGGCAAAGGACAGAAAAGTGTATGTCGCCGGAGACCTGACGATGACCGGAGAGCAGTTGAAACCGATCGGCAGGATGGAGCTTGAGGAGCTGATTTTGGTCTACAAGGAACAGATTCTCGCTTTACAGGAAGCAGGAGCGGATCTTCTGGTCGTCGAAACGATGATGAGTCTTGCGGAAGCGCGCGCGGCGCTGATCGCGGCAAAGGAGGTCTGTGAGCTTCCGGTCATGGTAACGATGACCTTTGAGGCGGACGGAAGGACACTGTACGGAACGGACGCCGGATCTGCTGCGGTGGTGCTCGAGAGCCTCGGTGCATGTGCGGTCGGTGTCAACTGTTCGACAGGACCTGCCGCGATGCAGGAAATTGTTTCGCAGATGGCAGCCGTGACAGGAATCCCGATCATCGCAAAACCGAATGCAGGGCTTCCTTTTTTGGATGAAGCGGGAAATACCTGTTATCAGATGACGGCAGCCGAATTTACGGAGGAGATGAAGCTTCTTGTAAAGGCGGGGGCGACGATACTCGGCGGCTGCTGCGGCACGACGCCGGAATTTATCCGCAGTCTGTATGATACGTTCGGGAAAAGAGCAGTCGCGGAAAGCAGTACGGCAGTAAGAAGACCGGACGGCGTCAGGTATCTTTGCTCGGAACGGCAGCTGCTTTCTTTCGGGTTGGACGGCGGCTTTCTGATCGTCGGGGAGCGTATCAATCCGACCGGTAAGAAGCTGCTGCAGGCGCAGCTTCGGGAAGGCTGTATGGATAAGGTGCTGCAGTTTGCGGAGGAGCAGGAAAACGGCGGCGCGTCCGTTCTTGATGTCAATATGGGCATGAGCGGCATTGACGAAAAAGCGATGATGCTGCGGGCGATAGAGGAGATCGGCGGTGTTTCCAATCTGCCGCTTTCTCTGGATTCCAGCCATGTAGAGGTATTGGAGGCGGCGCTTCGGCAGTATCCCGGGCGTGCGCTGGTAAATTCCGTTTCCATGGAATCGGAAAAGATGGAAAAGCTTCTGCCGATCGTTAAAAAATATGGTGCGATGTTTATTTTACTGCCGCTCTCGGATCAGGGACTGCCGGAAACGCCGGAGGAGAAGAACGGCATCATTGAGACGGTTTTAGAGCGGGCGTTTGCGCTCGGGATGACAAAGGAGGATGTTGTCGTTGACGGGCTGGTCGCCACGGTCGGAGCAAATAAGCGCGCGGCGCTGGAGACGCTGGACACCATCCGTTACTGTAAGGACAGAGGACTTGCGACAATCTGCGGACTGTCGAACATTTCCTTCGGCATGCCGGAGCGGAGCTTTGTCAATACGGCGTTTCTGACGCTTGCGATCAGAGAGGGGCTTACCATGGCGATCGCAAATCCTTCACAGGAGCTTCTGGTGAGCTGTGCGTTGGCGGCGGATCTGCTGCTCGCAAAGGAAGAGGCGGATATCCGTTATATCGAATATGCCGCCGGTGTGGCTACGAGACGGGCGCAGCGGGAAGCGGAAGTAAAGGCAATGCCCGTGGCGGCAGAGCGTCCGCTTTCCGGAAAGGAAGCGGTGTTAGAAAAGCAGGAGACCGCTAAAGCACAGGATGACGGGAAACGGGAAACAGGCGGCAGCCTGAAAACGGCTGTCTTTGATGAAATGCAGAACCGTCTGTATACCGCTGTCATGAAGGGAAACCGAAACGGCATTGCCGCCCTGACAAAGGAAGCGCTTGCCGCAGGGGCGGAAGCGTCGTCTCTTTTAAACGAAGTCCTGCTTCCCGCGATCAATGAGGTCGGAGAGCTTTTCGATAAAGGGCGCTATTTCCTGCCGCAGCTGATCGGCAGTGCGGAGGCGATGAAGCATGCGATTGAAGTACTGGAACCGCTGCTGCTTCAGGACGCTTCGGGAGAAGATATGCCGGTTGTCGTGATCGCGACGGTAGAGGGCGATATTCATGATATCGGGAAAAACCTTGTTGCGCTGATGCTGAAAAATTACGGGTTTCAGGTGATTGATCTCGGAAAAGACGTGCCGAAGGAAACGATCATAGAGGCTGCGGTAGGGCACAATGCGCAGATCATCGCGCTGTCGGCGCTGATGACGACGACGATGCAGCGGATGCGGGAAGTCGTAGCGTATGCAAAGGAAAAAGAGGTACCGGCGAAGATCATGATCGGCGGCGCGGTCATCACGCAGGAATTTGCGGATGAGATTGGCGCGGACGGCTATTCACGGGATGCCGCAGAGGCGGTCAGGGTCGCGAAACGCCTGACGGAGAAGCTTAAAAGGGAGGAACAACAGCCATGACAGGAGCAGATGCAATCATAAAATGTCTGGAAGCGGAGGGCGTGACGACGGTATTCGGTTATCCCGGCGTTGCCATCTGTCCGTTTTACAACAGTATTCTGGATTCCGAAATCCGTACCGTACTGATCCGCACGGAGCAGAATGCGGCGCACGCGGCGAGCGGAATGGCGAGAATGACGGGAAAGCCCGGCGTCTGCGCCGTGACCTCGGGACCCGGCGCGACAAATGTGATCACGGGAATCGCGACGGCTTTCGCGGACAGTATTCCGCTAATCTGCATCACAGGGCAGGTAAACAGCGAGCTGCTTGGCAGCGATGTCTTTCAGGAGGCGGATATCACGGGCGCGGTGGAATCCTTTGTCAAATACAGCTATCTGATTAAGGATGTCAATGATATCCCGCGTGTCTTTAAAGAGGCATTTTATATTGCAAATACGGGAAGAAAAGGTCCTGTGCTGATCGATATCCCGATCGACATCCAGAATGCCGCGATCAGCCGTTTCCGTTATCCGGAGGAGGTGTCCCTGCGCACCTATAAGCCGACGGTCAAGGGACATACCGTCCAGATCAAGAAGGTTGTCCGCGAGCTGGAGCGTGCGAAAAAGCCGATCCTCTGTGTCGGCGGAGGCGTTCTGTTAAGCGAGGCGGAAGGGGAGCTTAAAAGCTTCGCCGAACGGCACGGCATCCCGGTTGTCTCGACCATGATGGGAATCGGCGTCATGCCGACGGCGCATCCGCTGTATTACGGCATGGTCGGCAACAACGGAAAGCCTTATGCGAACCGCGCCATGAATGAATCGGATCTTCTGATCATGGTAGGCGCAAGAGTGGCAGACCGCGCCGTCAGCCAGCCGGATCTGATCACAAGAGATAAGGTGCTGGTACATATTGATGTGGATCCTGCGGAGATCGGCAAGAACGCAGGACCGACGATCCCGCTTGTCGGGGATGCAAAGCATATTTTCAGTGATTTTCTTGCGGAGGAGTTCGTGTGCAGCTGTGCGCAGTGGCGCAAAACGCTGGATGCTTACAAAGAGACCATGGTGCCTGTGCGTAATCCGAATCCGGCATATGTCGATCCCGCAGCCTTTATTTCGAGACTTTCCGACAGGATGGAGGAGAACGCCGTCTATGTTGCGGATGTCGGGCAGAACCAGATCTGGTCGTGCGGGTACGCGAAGGTAAAGGAAGGGAAATTTTTAACCTCCGGCGGTATGGGAACGATGGGATATTCGATTCCTGCGGCGATGGGCGCGAAGCTTGCCGATAAGAGCCGTCAGGTTGTCGCAGTCTGCGGGGACGGCTCCTTCCAGATGTCCATGATGGAGCTTGCGACGATCCGCCAGCATGATATCCCGGTAAAGATCGTCGTGCTGAAGAACAATTATCTCGGCATGGTGCGTGAATACCAGCATTTTACCTATAAGGATCATTATTCCGTGGTCGATTTGAGCGGCAGTCCGGATCTGGAGAAGATCGCGGAGGCTTACGGGATGAAATTCCTGCGCATGGAAACGATGGAGCAGTGCGATGAAAAGATCGAAGCGTTCCTCGACGGCGATGTGTCCGTCCTGATGGAATGCCTGATCGACCCGATGGATACCGTAAAGTAGACCTTATTCCGGAACAGAAAGC
>CAZVWN010000013.1:0-19561 GCA_964631065.1 uncultured Acetatifactor sp. | reverse complement strand
ACATGAAAATGAAAAAAAGAATTTATTCCGTTCTCGTAGAGAACCGTTCCGGCGTGCTTTGTAAGGTGGCGGGGCTGTTCTCGAGAAGATGCTTTAATATCGACAGCCTTGCCGTCGGGGAAACGGACGATCCTGCCGTCTCCTGTATGACGATCGTCAGCGGCGGCGACGAGCGTACCATCGAGCAGATCGAAAAGCAGCTGAATAAAAAGCTGGATGTCATAAAGGTAAAAACCTTCGCGGAGCATCAGTGTATTACAAGAGAGCTGATGCTCGTCAAGGTAAAGTACAATAAGAACAACCGCAGGGAGATTCTGGAAATCTGCGAGAGCATGCACTCGGCGGAGATTGTCGATATCTCAAAGCACTTTATGATGCTGCAGATCTGCGATACGCCGGAGCGCGTAAAATCCCTGATCACGCTGTTAGAAACGATCAGCATTGTTGAAGTCGCGCGGACGGGAACCCTTGCGCTCTCGAAGTGCTGTGAGAATGATGAGGCAAAATAGGAAAATTTTTCCGGCAGAGCCTACAGCAGTAATTTAAAACTTTAACGAACTAAATTGTTTTTGTTGACAAGCGGCGGGAATGTTGCTATATTGTAACTGTTCGGGGTAATGCGGATTTCCTTATGTGCGGCGGTATCAGTGCGGCGGGATGTATGCAGATTTCCCCTACAGTCTGGAAACGGAGTGTGAGTTCATGCAGAAAAAGGTTTTTCAGTTACTTGTGGATAATACCTCCGGCGTGCTGAGCCGGATTTCAGGTCTGTTCTCCCGCAGGGGATATAACATCGAAAGCATTACGGCGGGTGTGACGGCGGATCCGAGATTTACGCGGATCACGATCGTTGCGACGGGAGACGATGAGATTTTAGAGCAGATCGAGAAGCAGGTCGCAAAGCTTGTGGATGTGCGCGATATCAAGGAATTAAAGCCGGATGAGAGCGTCTACAGGGAGCTTGTGCTGATCAAGGTGCATGCGACGATCGAACAGCGGCAGAACGTGATCGCCGTCGTGGATTCCTTCCGCGCGAAGATCATTGATTTTGCGCCGGAAAGTCTTGTGATCGAGCTTACGGGCAATCAGCAGAAGATCGAGGCGTTTATCGGACTGATGAACGATTACGGCATTTTAGAGCTTGCAAGGACCGGGCTCGCGGGCTTAGGAAGAGGTACGGATCACATTACATATCTGGAAGAGTAAGGCACAAAAGTTAGCTCCAGGATAGGATCATCCTGTCAGTTATAGAAAACTTCAAGCAGATGGAGGAGAAGAAAAATGGCAAAAATTTTTTATCAGGAAGATTGTAATCTGTCTCTGTTAGAGGGAAAGACCATTGCAATCATCGGCTACGGCAGTCAGGGACATGCGCACGCACTGAACCTTAAGGATTCAGGCTGTCATGTCATCATCGGTCTGTACGCGGGCTCTAAGTCATGGGAGAGGGCCGAGAAGCAGGGATTTGAGGTATATACCGCAGCAGAGGCTGCAAAGAAGGCTGACATCATTATGATTCTGATCAATGATGAGAAGCAGGCGGATCTTTATAAGAATGACATTGAGCCGAATCTGGAAGAGGGAAATATGCTGATGTTCGCACACGGCTTCAACATCCATTTCGGATGTATCGTTCCGCCCGCGAACGTTGACGTTACGATGATCGCGCCCAAGGGACCCGGACATACCGTAAGAAGCGAGTATCAGGCGGGCAAGGGCGTTCCCTGTCTGATCGCTGTTGAGCAGGATGCAACCGGCAAGGCACAGGATCTTGCGCTTGCATATGCGCTCGGAATCGGCGGCGCAAGAGCGGGCGTGCTTGAGACCACCTTCCGCACGGAGACGGAGACGGATCTGTTCGGCGAGCAGGCTGTTCTCTGCGGCGGTGTCTGCGCGCTGATGCAGGCGGGCTTCGAGACGCTGGTTGAGGCAGGATACGATCCCAGAAACGCTTACTTCGAGTGTATCCATGAGATGAAGCTGATCGTTGATCTGATCTACCAGAGCGGTTTTGCAGGAATGAGATATTCCATCTCCAACACGGCTGAGTACGGCGATTACATCACCGGACCGAAGCTGATCACGGAGGAGACCAAGAAGACCATGAAGAAGATCCTGACGGATATCCAGGACGGCACCTTCGCGAAGGAATTCCTGCTCGATATGTCTCCCGCAGGAAAGCAGGTTCACTTCAAGGCGATGAGAAAGCTGGCTTCCGAGCATCCTTCCGAGAAGGTCGGCGAGGAGATCAGAAAGCTCTACAGCTGGAACAACGAAGACGACAAGCTGATCAACAACTAAAAGCGAAAGAACCGGGAAAGAAGCTGACCGAAAAGGCCGGCTTCTTTTTTTCGCAAAATATATCAAGAAGTTGTGTTTGAAGTATCCGGGCAACTGTGCTATCATGGTCTGTAGGAAAATAATAGAAAGGCATGGTACGCGCAATGGGAATGACAATGACACAAAAGATTCTTGCCGCTGCTGCAGGGCTGGAAAAAGTGGAAGCAGGGCAGCTGATCGAGGCAGATCTTGATCTGGTGCTGGGCAATGATATCACAAGTCCTGTCGCCATTAAGGAAATGGATAAATTTACAAAGAACGGGGTATTTGACAGGGATAAGATCGCCCTTGTCCCCGATCATTTCGTGCCGAACAAGGATATCAAGTCGGCGGAGCACTGTAAGTGCGTCAGGGAATTTGCGAGAAAAAATGAGATCACGAATTATTTCGAGGTCGGTGAGATGGGCATAGAGCACGCGCTGCTTCCGGAAAAAGGGCTGACGGTTGCGGGAGACGTGATTATCGGCGCGGATTCCCATACCTGTACCTACGGTGCGCTGGGCGCGTTTTCAACGGGCGTCGGCAGTACGGACATGGCTGCGGGTATGGCTACGGGGAAAGCATGGTTCAAGGTTCCTGCGGCGATCCGCTTCCATCTGACCGGGAAACCGGCGAAATATGTCAGCGGTAAGGACGTCATTCTCCATATCATCGGCATGATCGGCGTGGACGGCGCACTGTATAAATCCATGGAATTTACGGGCGACGGCATCGCGAACCTTTCCATGGACGACCGCTTTACGATCGCAAACATGGCGATCGAGGCGGGCGGAAAGAACGGTATTTTCCCTGTGGATGCGCTTGCAGAGCAGTACATGAAGGAGCATTCCGACAGACCTTATAAAATTTATGAAGCGGACGCGGATGCCGTATATGATGCGGAATACACGATTGACTTAAGCAGTCTGCGCCCGACGGTAGCGTTCCCGCATCTTCCGGAGAACACACATACCATCGACGAGATTAAAGGAATGGATGAGATCCGGATCGATCAGGTTGTCATCGGCTCCTGTACCAACGGCAGATTAGACGATTTAAGATGTGCGGCGGAGATTTTAAAGGACAGACATGTCGCAAAGGGCATGAGATGCATTGTCATCCCTGCGACCCAGGCGATTTACATGCAGGCGATGGAAGAAGGGCTGTTAAAGATCTTTATTCAGGCGGGCGCTGTTGTCAGCACGCCGACCTGCGGACCCTGTCTCGGCGGATATATGGGCATCCTTGCCGAGGGAGAGCGCTGTGTCTCCACGACGAACCGCAACTTTGTCGGACGGATGGGACATATCACCTCCGAGATCTATCTTGCAAGTCCCGCAGTCGCTGCGGCAAGCGCGGTGACGGGCGTGATTTCCTCTCCTGAGGAGCTTGCTTAAGACCGTTTCGTCAAAAACAGATAAAAGGAAGGAACTGAACATGAATAACGCAAAAGGAACCGTTTTTAAATATGGCGACAACGTTGACACGGATGTCATTATCCCGGCAAGATACTTAAATTCTTCCGATCCTGCGGAGCTTGCAACGCACTGTATGGAGGATATTGACAAGGACTTTACCGGAAAGGTGAAAAAAGGCGATATCATTGTTGCCGAGAAGAATTTCGGCTGCGGCTCCTCGAGAGAGCATGCGCCGATCGCCATCAAGGCGGCAGGGGTAAGCTGTGTCATCGCGGAGACGTTCGCACGGATTTTTTACAGAAATGCCATCAATATCGGACTGCCGATCATTGAGTGTCCGGAGGCGGCAAAGGGCATTGAGGCGGGAGATGAGGTGGAGATCAATTTTGATACCGGCATCATCACGAACCTCACAAAGAACACGACGTTTCAGGGACAGGCATTCCCGCCGTTCATGCAGAAAATCATCGCTTCGGAGGGCTTGATCAATTATATCAACAACAAGTAAAAGGCTATGGAAAAAACAAAAGCAAAAAAATACGAAATTGATATGTGTAACGGACCGCTTCTGGGGAAAATCCTGATCTTTTATTTTCCGCTGATGCTCTCCGGCATCTTACAGCTTTTATTCAACGCGGCGGATATCGCCGTCGCAGGGCAGTTTGCCGGAAATGAGGCGCTTGCGGCAGTCGGCTCGACCAGCTCGCTGACAAACCTTCTCGTCAACCTTTTTATCGGACTGTCCGTCGGCGCAAACGTTCTTGTCGCGCGGTTCTACGGGGCAGGACAGACGGATGAGTTAAAGGGGATGGTACAGACCGCGATCGCAACCTCTGTGATCGGCGGTATCATCCTGATCTTTGTGGGCTTTTTTATCTCGAAGCCCGCGCTGTTATTGATGGGAACGCCCGACAATGTCATCAGTCATTCCGTCGTCTATATGCGGATTTATTTTGCCGGTATGCCGTTTATGATGGCGTATAATTTCGGCGCGGCGATCCTGCGGGCGGTCGGCGATACGAAACGGCCTCTGTACTATCTGCTGCTTGCCGGAATCGTAAACGTGATCTTAAACCTTGTCTTCGTCATTGTGTTCTCCATGGGCGTTGCGGGCGTCGCAACGGCAACGGTCATTTCACAGGCGATTTCCGCATTCCTCGTCCTGCGCTGTCTGGTAAAGTCGGACAGTGTCTACAGGCTGGAGCTGAAAGGAATCCGGATTCATAAGGACAAGCTCTTAAAAATGATCCAGATCGGTCTGCCGGCAGGGCTGCAGGGAGCGCTTTTCTCGATTTCCAACGTGCTCATCCAGTCCTCCGTAAACAGCTTCGGCTCGGATGCCATGGCGGGCAATACCGCCGGAAGCAATGTCGAGGGCTTTGTCTATACGGCGATGAATGCCTTTTATCAGGCGGCGATCAGCTTCTGCGGTCAGAATTACGGTGCGCGGAAATACAGGCGCGTCGGGAAAGCGCTCCTTCTGTGCGAGATCCTTGTCGTCATTGTCGGTCTGATCATGGGAAACGGCGCGTATCTGCTCGCGGGTACACTGCTGAAGATTTATACGCCGGATCCGGTTGTCATAGAGTACGGCGTGCTGCGGATGAATTATATCTGTATCCCTTATTTCCTGTGCGGCACCATGGATGTCATGGTCGGCGGGCTGAGGGGTCTGGGATATTCGATCATGCCGATGCTGGTCTCCCTGACGGGAGCCTGTCTGTTTCGGATCGTCTGGATCTACACGGTTTTTCAACAGTTCCGGACGCTGGAATGCCTGTATATTTCCTATCCGATCAGCTGGGCGCTGACCTTTTTGGTACATCTGATCTGCTTTTTGATCGTTTACAGGCGGTTATTGAAAAAAGAGGCTTGAAACATATGTTCTGGTGTGCTACACTGTTGAAAAAGAACAAAAGCCGCGTCAGCGTTTCCTAAGAGCTTAGAGGGAGCCGGCGGGCGGGAGTGCGCCATGATTGCATATGTTAAGGGAATTGTCGAAGACATTACGGCGGATAACGCTGTCATAGATGTAAACGGAATCGGATATAACGTCCGGATTTCAGCGGATACGGCATCCAGACTGCCCGGTATCGGGGAGAGCGCAAAGCTCTATACCTATACCTGCGTAAGGGAGGATGCCTTTTGCCTGTTCGGATTTCTGTCAAAGAATGAGCTGGAGCTTTTTCAGCTGCTGATCACGGTAAACGGCATCGGACCCAAGGGCGGGCTCGCCATCCTCTCCGTAATGGAGGCGGATGATCTGCGCTTTGCCATTCTTTCCGGAGATGCCAAGGCGATCGCAAAAGCGCCGGGAATCGGTGCGAAAACGGCGCAGCGCCTCATCCTGGATCTGAAGGATAAGGTTATGGTGGATGATGCCATGATAAACCGTGAGATCGCTGCGGGCGCAGCCTCATCCGCGCAGGCGGATACGCCGCAGAAGCAGGAGGCGGTTGCGGCGCTTGTCGCGCTCGGCTACGGACAGGCGGAGAGCATGAAGGCGGTCAATGCGATTGAAAACATCGAGGCGCTCGATTCCGGCGCCGTCCTGAAAGCGGCATTAAAAAAGCTGTTCTAAGTCCGGAACGGCTTTTGGTTCAGATTTCAGAAAGGATTTTTTGTCATGGCGGGAAAACGTTTGATCGAGACAACCATAACGGAAGAGGACAACAGAATAGAGGGAACTCTTCGCCCGCAGACATTGGATGACTACATCGGTCAAGCTAAGATCAAGGAAAATCTGAAGGTCTATATTCAGGCGGCAAAGCAAAGAGGCGACGCACTGGATCATGTTCTCTTTTACGGCCCGCCCGGTCTGGGAAAGACGACGCTTGCCGGGATCATCGCAAATGAGATGGGCGTTCATCTCAAGGTGACAAGCGGGCCCGCGATCGAGAAGCCGGGGGAGATGGCGGCAATCTTAAACAGTCTGGAAGAGGGGGATCTTCTGTTTGTGGATGAGATCCACCGGCTGAACCGTCAGGTTGAGGAAGTCCTTTATCCGGCGATGGAGGATTACTGCATTGATATCATGATCGGGAAGGGTTCGACGGCGCGATCCGTCCGTCTGGAGCTTCCGAAATTTACGCTGGTCGGCGCGACGACGCGGGCGGGGCTTCTGACTGCGCCCCTGCGCGACCGTTTCGGCATGATCCATCATCTGGAATTTTACACGGTCGAGGAATTACAGACCATCATCATACACTCCGCTAAGATCCTCAAGGTTGAGATCGAACCGGAAGGGGCATTAGAAATGGCGCGCAGGAGCCGCGGAACGCCGAGACTGGCAAACCGGATCTTAAAGCGCGTCCGGGATTTCGCACAGGTAAAGTACGACGGCATCATTACCGAGGAGGTTGCACGGACGGCGCTGGATCTGATGGATGTGGATAAGCTGGGGCTGGATCACATCGACCGCAATATGCTGCTGACCATGATCCGGAAATTTGACGGCGGTCCGGTGGGGTTGGATACGCTTGCGGCGGCGATCGGCGAGGATGCGGGGACAATCGAGGATGTCTATGAGCCGTATCTGATCAAAAACGGCTTCTTAAACAGGACGCCGCGCGGCAGGGTCGTCACGGAGCTTGCCAGACATCACCTTGGTCTGTAAGTTTTTCTTGCCGGTAACGCCGGATTGATATATAATGGTACTCGGGGTTCAAAGACCTAAGACCACATAGGCGTCATGGAATGATACCGGGATATGTGAGTCGATACAAAAGGGGTGTGCCATATGTCAGCCAAAACAGATACGGAAGTACTTCTCGGCGGAAAGGTTTTTACGCTGAGCGGGTATGAGAGCGAGGAATACCTTCAGAAGGTAGCGACCTATATCAATAATAAGATTGCAGAATACGGTAAGGTTGACAGCTTCCGCAGACAGCCTGCGGACACGCAGGGCGTGCTGCTCCAGCTGAATATTGCCGATGATTATTTTAAGGCAAAGAAACAGATTTCCGTTCTGGAAGAGGAGCTTCAGACAAAGGAAAAGGAGCTGTACGATCTCAAGCATGAGCTGATCTCCGCACAGATAAAGCTGGAAAACTCTGAGGAACAGCTGAAAGCGCTTCAGCAGGAAGCAAATGAAAATGCAAAGAAAATCGTCAGGCTGGAAACGGAACTAAAGAAAAAATGATTTGAGGCTGTCCGCCATGGACAGCTTTTTCGTTACCCGTATCCGACGGTCTGCAACCGGAGGTGTCTATGGAAGAGAAAAGAAAGGTGGAGCTGCTTGCTCCGGCAGGCAGTCCCGACGCTTTTTATGCGGCGGTAAACGCAGGCGCTGATGCCGTATATCTGGCGGGCGCAAAATTCGGTGCGCGCGCCTACGCGCAGAATTTCACGACGGAAGAGCTGATATCCTGTATCCGCTACGGAAATCTGATCGGATGCAGGGTGTATCTGACCGTAAATACCCTGATGAAGGAAGAGGAGCTTGCACAGCTTTACGATACGATCCTTCCCCTTTATGAAGCCGGACTGGATGGCGTGATCGTTCAGGATTTGGGCGCCTTCCGGCTGATCCGGGAATGCTTCCCGGGGCTGAAGCTTCATGCGAGTACCCAGATGACGGTGTGCAGTGTCTACGGTGCGCGCAGACTAAAAGACATGGGCGCATGCAGGGTGGTTCCGGCGAGAGAGCTTTCGCTTGCCGAGCTGGAAGCCATCCGAAGCACCGTGGATATTGAGCTGGAAACCTTTATCCACGGTGCGATGTGCTACTGTTATTCCGGACAGTGCCTGTTCAGCAGCATCCTCGGCGGCCGGAGCGGAAACAGGGGGAGATGTGCGCAGCCCTGCCGTCTGCCGTATTCCCTGAAACGGAACGGGAAACAGGGCAGGGAGCAGTATCTGCTGAGCCTGAAGGATCTTTGTACCATAGAGCATCTTCCGGAGCTGATCGACGCAGGAATCGATTCCTTCAAGATAGAAGGGCGCATGAAACGACCGGAATATGCAGCGGGTGTTACGGCGGTTTATCGGAAATACATTGACCGCTATTATGAGCTGACGGCAAAGTACGGCGCGGCTGCTGCGGAATATTTTTCCGTGGAAAAAGCAGACTATGATCGTCTGACCTCTCTCTATATCCGCAGCAATGTGCAGGACGGGTATTATTTCCGCCATAACGGAAAGGAAATGGTGACAATTGACAGTCCCGCCTACCTTGCGACGGATGAAAAACGGCTGCAGGAGCTGCATGACCGGTATCTGTCGGGGAAAAAGAGACTTCCCCTGACGATAACGGGGCGTTTTCACGAAGGAGAGCCTGCCGCCGTCACTTTTTCGGCGGGAGCGTGCGCCGTGTCCGTAACCGGTCAGACCGTGGAGCATGCAAAAAATCAGCCCGTGACATTGGAAAATATCGAAAAGCAGCTCGGAAAGCTCGGGGATACCGCCTTTGCCGTTCAAAGCGCCGACATTGCGGTGGACGAAGCGGTCTTTTATCCGCTGAAGCAGCTGAATGAGCTGCGCCGCCTTGCCGTCTCCGGACTGGAGGAAAAACTGCTTGCGGATATCGGGAAACGGACGGCTGCCGCAAAGCCTGACGATTTGGAGGTCATATCGGACACGATTTCCGGAAAGCAGGAAGCATCCGGCTTTGCCGTTTCCGTAATGACGAAAGCGCAGCTGGAAGGGTTGGCGCAGTGGCTGCGGAAAAATCCGGAAACGGAGCTTTGCACGGCTTATGTCGCAGGAGATCTCCTTGTGAAGAAGGTCTCTGCGGGAGAATTTCGGATCAATGAGGAAAACAGAAGCTGCTGTCAGGAGCTTTCCCGACGCGCTTGTGTCCTGATCGCGCTACCCTATATTTTACGCAACAGTGACCGCGCCTATCTGGATACGCTTTACGGACTCTGTGAGGAATCTGCTTTCAGCGGATATCTGGTCCGTTCCGTTGACGGACTCGGTTATCTGGAGGGCAGAACGAAAAACGGCATTCTGCGTTCGGACGCTTCTCTGTATACCTGGAACCGGAAAGCCGTCCTGGAAGCGGGAACAGGCGCGGACGGCTGCTGTCTTCCCTATGAGCTGAAAAAGGCGGAGCAGCGCCGTCTGGTATCACGGAACGCGCAATGGGAAAAAATCGTTTACGGAAGGATTCCGATGATGGTGACGGCAAACTGCGTCCTGCGAACGGACGACCGCTGTATGCAGGACAGTCAGGAGGCGCTTTCGCTCTGCGACCGTTACCGCAAGGAATTTCCGGTTGTGCGGTGCTGTACCCATTGTATGAATATCATTTACAACAGCGTGCCGCTCGTCCTTTTTCGCGAAGCCGGACAGTGGAAAAATACTGCGCGTCTCAGACTGGATTTTACCGTGGAAAATCCGTCGGAAATGTGGAAGATTCTCGATATTTTTATTTCCGGGAAAGAACCGGATTTCGGGGAATATACGACCGGACATGAAAAACGCGGTGTAGAATAGAGGTGAACGGATGCAGCAATATATCATTGAACTGTCCAAATACGGCATAACCTTCGGCATGCTTGTCTATACGATAAGCACGTTGGCGGCATTTGCTTTCGGAAAGGAAGCGTCGCGGGCTGTCTGTTTTTTTCAGTCTGCGCTGTTGTTTCTGACACAGCTTCTGTGTTTCTTAAATCTGACGCTGGTCAGCCGGGATATGGAATATCTTCTCCTGTATGCGTTTGTACAGGCGTTTCTTCTGGCTGTCATCGTGATGGTGCCGCTGATCTATGAGAACGTCCACAGGATGCTGTTAAACAATATGTGCATGCTGATGGGAACAGGCTTCTGTATGCTGTCAAGGCTTTCTTTCGACCGCGCGGTAAAGCAGTATATCATCGCATTGATCTCCCTGATCCTGTCGCTCTTTATTCCGTATCTTTTATCCGTGGTACGGTTTTTGAAGCGGCTGACCTGGGTGTACGGGATGCTTGGCATTGCGTTATTGAGTATCGTACTCATTCTTGGGGAGGTCACGCACGGTTCAAAGCTTTCCTTTACCGTAGCGGGCAGCATTACCTTCCAGCCGTCCGAATTTGTAAAGATCCTTTTTATCTTTTTCCTTGCGGGGGCGCTGTGGGAAAACAACAGCTTTCCCCGCGTCGCGCTGACCGCTGCGGTCGCCGGAGTACATGTGATCGTTCTGGTGCTGTCAAAGGATCTGGGCAGTGCGCTGATCTTCTTTGCGGGATATGTCTTTATCGTATTTGCCGCTACCGGAAATTTTCTGTATCTCTTTGCCGGAGCGGCCGGCGGCAGTGCGGCGGGATATGTCTCGTATCGGCTCTTTTCTCATGTGCGCAAAAGGGTCATGGTCTGGCGGGCGCCATGGGATTATATTGACAACGAGGGCTGGGCGGTTACGCAGTCTCTGTTTGCCATCGGCAGCGGAAGCTGGTTCGGCATGGGACTTCTGAACGGAAATCCGAAGTCCATTCCCTATGTGGATCAGGATTTTATCTTTTCCTCCGTCTGCGAGGAGCTGGGCGTGATCTTCGGCATCTGTCTGCTTCTGATTACCTTAAGCTGTTTTCTGATCAGCTGTCGGATTGCCGCCCTGATACGGGACAGATTTTACAGACTGATCGTGTTCGGGATCGGAACCATGTATCTGTTTCAGATCTTTTTAACCGTCGGCGGCGGCATGAACCTGATCCCGCTGACCGGCGTGACACTGCCGTTTTTAAGCTATGGCGGCAGCTCCTGCATGACGACCATGCTCATGTTTTTCCTCGTTCAGGGAATCTATATCCGGCTTCAGCAGCAGAAGGGAGGAAGCGCACATGGCGGAAAAAAAGAGAAATCCGTTCAGGCTTAAAAAAGCCGGTCAGCCCATCCTTGTCAGCGGCGTGCTTTTTTCGGCGCTGTTTCTCTTTATGATCGGTTATCTGGTTTATTTTGTCACGACAAGCGAGCAGGATATGGTGAATAACAGCTACAATTCCAGACAGGAAATCCTGCTGTCGCAGAATTACCGTGGCAGTATTTTTGCCGCAGGGGGAGAGGTGCTTGCCGAGACCCTGCTCGACGGGGAGCAGAACGAAACGCGCAGTTATCCCTACGGGGAGCTGTTTTCGCATGTCGTCGGTTATGCCTCCAACGGCAGGATGGGCGTGGAGGCACAGGCGAATTATTATCTGATCAACACGCATACCGCGCTGGGAAATAAAGCGGCGAACGATCTCGCCGGTGTAAAAAATCCCGGCGACAATGTCCTGACGACGCTGGAGGTTTCCCTACAGGAGGAGGCGGACAGGCAGCTGAACGTCTATAACGGCGCGGTTATCGTGACGGAGCCGGCAACCGGGAAAATCCTTGCCATGGTTTCCCATCCGGATTTTGATCCGAACCGCATAGAGGAAATCTGGGATTCCCTGCTTTCCGACAGCACAAGCTCCGTTCTGTTAAACCGTGCGACGCAGGGGCTGTATCCGCCGGGTTCGACCTTTAAGATCGTGACGGCCTTGGAATATATCCGCGAAGAGCCGGAGGCGTTACAGGAATATACCTTCCGGTGCAGCGGCTCCTACCGGCACGGAGACAGCCGTATCAGCTGCTATCACGGCACGACCCACGGAGAGGTGGATCTGGAGCTTTCCTTCGCAAAATCCTGTAATTCCTCCTTTGCCAACATCGGCATGACCCTTGACAGAGCCGCCTTTGCGGAAACGCTAAAAAAGCTTCTGTTCGATCAGGAGCTTCCGCTGAATATGCGCTATTCAAAGAGCAGTACGGCAGTTTCGGAGGACATGACGGACGCGGATATGCTGCAGACCTCAATCGGGCAGGGACAGACGCAGATTACGCCGATTCATCTCAATATGATTACGAGTGCGATCGCCAACGGCGGTGTTCTGATGAAGCCCTATCTTGTAGACCGCGTGGTAAATGATGCGGGAGAGACGGTCAAGGCTTTTACGCCGCAGCGCTACGGCAGCCTGATGTCGGAGGAAGAGGCAGAGACGTTAAAGGAGCTGATGACCGCCGTTGTGGAAAAGGGTACGGCGAAAAAGCTCTCCGGACGTTCCTATACCGCTGCCGGGAAAACGGGTTCCGCGGAATACGGAACCGTAAAGGGAGAGAGCCACGCGTGGTTTACGGGCTTTGCGCCCGCTGACGATCCGGAAATCTGCGTGACGGTCATTGTGGAACAGGCGGGAAGCGGAAGCGATCACGCCGTGCCGATCGCCAAACGGATCTTCGACGCATACTTTGAAGGGAAAAAATAGTTGTTGCGCTTCCTTCGGGAATGGACTATACTTTGTTTAGTTGTGTACAGGCACACCAGTCAGGAGGAATTGCAATGATAGAAGCAACAAGCTGTGGCGGTGTGGTAATATTTCGTGGAAAGATTCTGCTCCTGTATAAAAATATCAGGAACAGATATGAGGGCTGGGTTCTGCCGAAGGGCACGGTCGAGCAGGGCGAGGAGTACAAGGAGACTGCCCTGCGCGAGGTGCTGGAGGAATCGGGAGCGAAGGCTACCATTATCAAATATGTCGGAAGGAGCGAATACAGCTTCAATGTTCCTGAGGACGTCGTGGAAAAGGAAGTCCACTGGTATCTGATGATGGCGGACAGCTATTACAGCAAACCGCAAAGAGAGGAATACTTTGTTGATTCCGGATTTTATAAATACCATGAAGCATACCATCTGCTGAAATTTGCGAATGAAAAACAGATTCTGGAAAAAGCATACGACGAATATCTGGAATTAAAGAAGCGTAATCTATGGGGCAGCCGGAAATACTTTTAAGCGTATTTCCGGCATTTTAGTGCGCCTTTACGGCGCACATCTGTTTTATGAAATCCTGTATGGCTTGGAACAGCTACAGATTTTTAACGATCTCAAGCTGCGGATGATCCACAAGATCCAAAAATTCATTCTTTTCATTTTTTAAGACCGGTCTGGAAAGCCTTCCGGTATGGATCAGGAAAATATCCCACACGGAATCATCAGAGAGCTGAACCGTCGTACCGATCTGCGCATCGGCGATCCGCTGCATCAGCGGAAGCAGAAGCTCCGTATCATATTGCGGCATATTCGCCTCAAAATTTCCGATGATCTGTAACGGGGTAAAGGCAAGACGGTAGGAGCGGGGGGAAGCCATTGCGGTATAAGTATCGATGATCGCCACATATCTTGCGAACAGATCAATCTTATCCCCTGTCATATGGTAGGGATAGCCGCTGCCGTCCATTCTCTCATGGTGCATGATGACCACGTTTTTGATGTGCTGATCCAGCGCGACGCTGTTTAAAACGGCATACCCGATCACGGGATGCTTCTTGATCTCGGCATATTCCTCCTCGCTGAGCTTTCCGGGCTTCCAGAGCAGCTCGTAGGGAAGTCTGAGCTTTCCGATATCATAATAAAAGCAGGAGAGGATCAGCGTCCGTTTATCCTCCTCAGACATATTGATCCAGTCTGCAAAGGTGCCGGCGAGCAGCGCCGAGTTCAGACAGTGGTTATAGGTAAGCTCATCCTCGTCGGGCATCAGATTATATATGTAGCTGAGCAGTTCAATTCCCGTGCTGTAGGTTGCAAAGATATCGTTATAGATCGCAAGCAGCGCCTCATCAGGAATCGGAACCCCTGACTTTACGAGCGATGTACAGAGCTTTTTATAGACCTTGATGTTTTCGGAATGCTTCTGTACAAAACGTTGAAAGCCGTCGCTTAAACGGATCCTTTCGTTGTGGGTCTTTGCATCGCCGTCATCCGCTATGGATACACTGCTTACGGAGCGGTTTTTCAAAAGCTCGATCAGACCGTCGTTGAGTACCGTACCCGCAGGAATCAGAACCTTTCCGTTTTCCTCCACGTCCCCGCCGAGCGTCATCCCCGGTGTCAATTCCGTTTTTGCCAAAGATTTCATTACCTTCCTCCTTTTGTAAACCCTACCCTTAAGTATAAAATATATTGAAAAAAAGTCAACTATTTGTTAAAAACAGACAGTTTTTGATTACAAACGCTCAAAGATATGTTATACTTGATTCCATGGTGAAAAAACTTATCTATCACCCGGATCTGTATACGGGCGATAGCATCAATGTCAAAAAACTGGATAAGCTAAAGAAGAGGCTGGAACAAAAACCGCTGCTGACAGACGTGTTTCTGATCACGATTGCCAAAAATCCGCAGGATCAGCTTGAAATTTTCAATGCAAGACAGCTGGCGCAGAATTATTATCAGAAATATCCCGTCACGGTGGTCGCCATCGCCGGAAGCTATGAGGAGGCGGTGGGACTGCTGGAACAGCTTGTGAGGAAGTGTATGGAACAAAGAGGAGACTGTAACCTGAAGGAGCTGTTTTTATGCTGAGTGTGATTTTGACGATTCTTACCGTGCTCGGCAGAATCCTTCTCTTTCTTCTGCTGTTGCTCTGTTTTCTTTGTCTGCTTGTGCTCTTTTTTCCGGTCACTTACCGGATCACGGGAGAGAAGCGGGAGGAAACGCTCCGGTTTTCCGTAAAGGCGGGCTGGCTGTTCGGGATGTTCGGAATCCGCTACGATTATCCGGATCCCGGCGCTCTCCGGATAAGACTTTTTTGGAAAACGCGGAAGCCGTCTGCTTCCGGGAAACGCGGAAAGCGCGTCCCAAAAGAAAGCGGCGGCGAAGAAAAAAACACAGAAGAAACCAAAAACGGCACAGAGACGGAAACCTCCGCTACGCCGGGAAAGACCGGGAGCGAAAAGGACACGGTCTCTGAAAAAGCTGACGCACAAAAAGCTTCCGGCGCGAAAAGGACAATTTCAAAAACAGGCGATAAAATAAGAGAGGTTGCGAAAAATCTGTCCTATTATCACGCGCTGCTTCATGAGGACGACACGGTCGCGCTGTGGCGGCACGTAAAAAAGGTGTTGGGGAAGGTTCTTCGTTCCATACGCCCGAGACGGCTCCGGGGACAGCTTACGTTCGGAACGGGAGCGCCGGATACCACAGGGTATCTCTTCGGTATCTACGGCGTATTTTCGCCCGCCGTCGGTCCGCGCTTTCAGGTGACACCGGATTTTACGCAAAAGATTTTAGAAGGGCAGCTCGACATTGCAGGACACATTACGCTCTTTATCCTGACCTGGAACGGTTTACGGCTTTTCTTTGACCGAAAGCTCCGGCGCTTTTTAAGACGGCTGAAAACGGGCAGAAGAACGGATGCGCAGAAAGCGCAGGAAAATACCGCAGAAAAGGAAAACAACATAGAAAAAGGAAACACGACAGACGCATAAGGAGGTTTTATTATGGCAGACAAAGAGAATTTTCAGGGAGTTGTAGAGGCACTGTTAAAGGGGATGGATACGGTTCTGTCAACCAAGACCGTCGTGGGATCGGCGACAACGGTCGGCGACACGATCATTCTGCCGCTTGTAGATGTCACGTTCGGCGTCGCGGCGGGCGCGGGAAGCAACGGACAGAAAAATTCGGCATCCGGAGCGGGCGGACTCGGCGGAAAGATGACGCCCAGCGCCGTGCTGGTGATCAAGGACGGCAGTACCAGACTGGTAAACATCAAGAATCAGGATGCCGTTACCAAGGTGCTTGACATGGTGCCTGAGCTTGTGGAGAAATTTACAAAGCCGAAGGGAAAAGAGGAAATGCCGGATGAGAAGGCGGTTGACATTGCCTTTCCGGAAGAAAAGGAGAACGGCTGAGGCGCTTTGCGCATATCTTAGAGCAAGATAACGAAAAAAGGGTATCATGAAAAAACTGATTGGTCTGTCGGCTTTTTTAATCGCAGTCGGTATGCTGCTCATGCTGATTACCCACAACCGTCTCGTCGGTCTGATTCTTATCGCGCTCTTACTGTTTGTGGGGTATCACTGCATCTGTAATGACTAAGCGGATCGCAGTCCCGGAGGTTGTCTGAACATGATGGATTTGGATGAGGCTTTCTTTGCAGAAAATGCGGACGAGCCGGAAAAGCTGAAGCAGTATCTGCTTCAGGAAAAAACAAAGCTGGAAAACGAGCGCAGACGTTTAAAGGAGGAAAATCTTTTCTTCGAGAAAAAGCTTGCCATTCTGCAGGACGGGTTCCGTCAGCTTGAGGAGGACAGGCGTGCCTTTGAACGGCAGAAACGTCTGCATACGGCACAGCGGGCGACGGCGACGGCAGACGTTGCGTCCGTCTCGGCGGAGGCGGCGGTAAAGCGTATGTTTGAGGGTGCAAACAATCCGCTTGCACTGCGGAAGAGATACCGCGATCTGGTTAAGATTTTTCATCCGGATAATCTGTTCGGCGACGCGGAGTTAAGCCGGCTGATCAATAAGGAATATCTGCGCAGAAAAGAAGAAGGGTAGAAAAAAAGCAGGCCGATGACCTGCTTTTTAAGGAGTCTGTTTTGAAATTTAAGCTCTCTCAACCTTGCCGGAACGAAGACAGCTTGTGCAGACATGCATTCTCTTAGCGCCGCCGTTGATCTTGCACTTTACACTCTTTACGTTAGAGTTCCATATTGCATTGGTTCTTCTATGAGAATGGCTTACATTATTACCAAAATGAACGCCTTTTCCACAAACATCACACTTAGCCATATTGACACCTCCTCGACATTAAGTAAGTTCACAACGCTAATATCTTAACAGATATGTTCCGGAAAAGCAAGCAAAAAAAATACTTTTTTATTTTTTTGTTTTTCATGTTCCATTTTTTGCAGAAAGCTGTTAGAATAGGATATATGTCTGCCCGCAGAAACGGGCGGATGATGTCCTGACAGAATCGGAAAGGAAAGGTTATTGTATATGAAGGGTTCGCTTTTGAATACTCATATGGGAAATATTGTCATTGACAATGAAGTCATTGCCCAGTACGCGGGCAGTGTTGCCGTAGAGTGCTTCGGCATCGTCGGCATGGCGGGCGTCAGCATGAAGGACGGACTGGTAAAGCTCCTCAAGAAGGACAGCCTGACAAGGGGCATCAATGTTACCCTGACAAAAAATAATAAGCTTGTTCTGGATTTCCACGTCATCGTTTCTTACGGCGTCAGCATTCTTGCCGTCGCCGATAACCTGATCGACAGTGTGAAATACAAGGTGGAAGAGTTTACGGGCATTGAGATTGAGAAGATCAATATCTTTGTAGACGGTGTCAGAGTGATTGATTAAGGAGGACTTTATTGTGAACTTACAGCAAATCGACGCTAAGATGCTGTCCAGGATGTTCTTAGCCGGCGCAAAAAATCTGGAAACAAAAAAAGAATGGATCAACGAGCTGAACGTTTTCCCGGTACCGGACGGAGATACCGGTACCAATATGACGATGACGATCATGTCTGCGGCGAAGGAGGTATCCGCTCTCGGGGAAGAGGCGGGGATGGAAGCAATCTGTAAGGCGATCTCCGGCGGCTCCCTGCGGGGCGCGAGAGGAAATTCCGGCGTTATCCTGTCGCAGCTGTTCCGCGGCTTTACCAAGCGGATCAAAACAGAGGAGGTCCTGACGGTTTCCGTGCTCGCGGAAGCCTTTGACAAGGCGGTGGAGACCGCGTATAAAGCGGTCATGAAGCCGAAGGAGGGAACGATCCTCACGGTCGCGCGCGGCGTGGCGGAAAAGGCAGGAGAGCTGACGAAGGCAGGAACGGACGACATGGAGACTTTTCTCGCCGGTGTCATCGAGCATGCAAAGTATGTCTTAAGCCGGACTCCGGAAATGCTTCCCGTATTGAAACAGGCGGGCGTGGTCGATTCCGGCGGACAGGGGCTTGTGGAGGTGCTCTGCGGCGCGTTTGATGCCTTTCTGGGAAAGGAGATCGATTTAAGCTTTACGGCTCCCGTATCGGACGGCAAGAGCCGTGGCGGCGCGAAGGAAAAGAAGGAAGAGACCGAAATACGGTTCGGCTATTGCACGGAATTTATCATACTGCTGAATAAAAACTTTAATATTAAAACGGAGATGGATTTCAAGGCATATCTGGAATCCATCGGCGATTCCATTGTATGTGTGGCGGACGGAGAAGTGGTAAAGGTACATGTACATACGAATGATCCGGGACTTGCCCTTCAGAAGGCTTTAAAGTACGGTATGCTGTCCAACATCAAGATCGACAACATGCGTCTGGAGCATCAGGAGAAGCTTGAGAAGGAGGCTGCCGCTGCGGAGAAAAAGTCCGCTCCCGCGCCGAAGAAGGAAGAGCCGGCGAAGGATTTCGGGTTCATTGCGGTATCCGTCGGCGACGGCGTCAATGAGATCTTTAAGAGCCTCGGCGTAGATTATATCATTGAGGGCGGTCAGACCATGAATCCCAGCACGGCGGATATTCTGGATGCCGTGGAGATGGTCAACGCGAAGACGGTATTTATTCTTCCGAACAATAAAAATATCATCCTTGCCGCAAATCAGGCTGCCGAGCTGACAACCGAAAAGGAGCTTTTAGTCATTCCGACCAAGACGATTCCGCAGGGGATCACGGCTGTCATCAATTTTGTTCCGGAGCTGTCTGCGGATGAAAATGAGGAGAATATGATACGGGAGATCGCCAATGTCAGCACCGGGCAGATCACCTACGCCGTCCGCGATACGATCATTGACGACAAGGCGATCAGAAAAGGCGATTTCATGGGAATCGGCGATAAAGGCATCCTTTCCGTCGGCGCTTCCATGGCTGACGTTGCAAGGGAAACCATTTCGGAAATGATCACGGAAGACGCGGAGCTGATCAGTATTTATTACGGCTGTGATGTCTCACAGGAGGATGCAGAGGCTTTCCGGGAAGCGGTAGCGGCAGAGCATGCCGACTGCGACGTCGAGCTGCAATACGGCGGACAGCCGATCTATTACTATGTCATGTCTGTTGAATAACGCAAAGTCGAGCAGGGAGGAGCCGGTCGCTGACCGACTTCTCCCTTTTTG
>CAZVWN010000012.1:0-25465 GCA_964631065.1 uncultured Acetatifactor sp. | reverse complement strand
CCGGGGATAAATTTCATTTTCCCACCTTCCATAATCCGGCACCTCACTTCTCAGACGACGGAAAAAAGTTCCCTCCTCCGCTGCTGAAGCATTTCCGACATCCAGCAGTCCGCTGTGGTGACTGGCAATCGCTTCCGCGAGCGGCAGATTGTCCATGCTCATATGTAACGCTTCCTTCGCACCTGCCGTCGAATGATCCACCTTAGGGTACTTTTCGGGGTCATACATCCTGTTCTGACAACTCTCCGAGGACTTTCCGATATCGTGCATCCTGCCGCAGAATTCTCCGGCAGTCCGACACCCGAAATCCGCTGCAAATTCTCCCGCAAGCCCTGCCACACCCTCTAAATGCTCCGTCAGCAGCTGTGTTTCTCCGTCTTCCTTTCTATGCGCTATAAGCGGTCTTTTCTGTTCCATAAGCTTTCCCCTGTCTCCCTGTGCTTTCCGCATCTTTTCCTTTGCGTTGTCCCTGCTCTGTTTCCATTCTGCCATCTTTCATGTCCCAAAAACCGTACTCAAAAAGAGCATCTGCCGATGCTCTTTTCCTTTTTTGTCCTCTTATTCCCCTTCCGGCGGATTGTTTCCCCCTCCCATGTTCAGGTTCTCGCACAGAATCCGGATCATCTCGCGATACTGCTCTACAAGCCGCTTCATTCCCGGCGCCATATTTTCGGCTTCCTCGCCCGTAAGAATGCTCGCCCTTGACAGACTCAGAAGCGTTCTGCTGCTGTCCCGCGCGACCTCCATCGCTGCATTCGCCTGTTCGCCGTAATATGCGGCATCCTTTGAGACCTCCCCATAAACTGCACCGAGACTTGTCAGCAGGGTCTGTAGGATATAGTCAACACATTTTTCCTTCTGCCCCTCAAACACCCTTGCATCCTGAATCTGTGCAAACAGCTTCGCGACATACGCTTTCCCCTGCGGCGCATAGATATATCCGGAAAACAGCTTAAACTGTCCGTGATAAATTTCTTCTATGCCTCCTCCGGTAACATAAGCACCAAGACCGAGAGAATGCTTCTCAATTTTCGAATTGATTTCTCCGAAATTCACCCCTGCATCTGCGAGATTACGGAACAGCTTCTTAAAATCCTCAGCATACGGTGCAAAAAAATTCCCCCGCAGCTTTTTTTCTGCCTTTGCGGAATCATTTGAGCTGTTACGGATACCGATCGCCTGTAGTGCATAGGACTCCCCTTTTTCATATTCAGCGTCCGAATAAGCCGTCCTGCTCCGATAAATTTTCTCGTTTTCTTTATGTTCCTTACTGTGAAATATCTCGTGTAATTCCTGCTCTGCCTCTGCTCCGCCGATTGCTCCGCCCAGATCGGAGTCTGCAGGAATACTGTCCCGTACCAGCTGAGGAAATACTTCCTGTCGCAGCTCTTCTTCCTTGCGGGCGGCTTCCGCCAGACGGTTTTTCAGCTGCTCCCGTAGGTCCGGAAGCTGCTCCGCATAAGCGTTATGAAAGCCCGCCTCCTTTACAAACTGTATCCTGTCCCCCTGAATATTCATTCCCTTTGTTCCAAGAACGGCAACCCACAGTCTGCGGAAAGCCCCGCTGAGCTCCTCCGCACGGTAACGGATCAGCTTCTTCTCCGTTTCGGGCAGCCGTTCAAAAAACGGTGCATTGACGGGATCGTTCTGAATGTCCCTGAAATACGTCAGTTTCGCGACAATACTGTATACTTCTGCCGCATGCTTTTCCAGATAAGCCTCCGACAGCATATCCGGGCTTAGATTCATCCGCAGCATTTCGTTTTTCATCCGCTCCAGATGCGGCATTCTCCGCTGAAGATCGCCCGAGGCATAGTCTTCCAGAAACTGCTGATCCTTCTGCTTTTTCTCTGCCTCCTGCGCATCGAGCGGGTTTCCGTTCTTATCCTGCTTATATCCTGTGACAAAGGCAGCGGTCACTTCATTCCCCAGTCCTGCCGCATCCGACGCTTTCCTTTCGGCGGTAAGGTCTGTAATCTGTTTTTCGATCGCAAGGGAAACATGATCCGCATAGGAACTGCGGTCTCTTGCCGCCTTGTCCTGCTTCCTGAGCTTTTTTCGCTGCTTATGTGTCATGCTCTCCGGCAAAACCGGCTGTTCGGGTATCGGCGCAGCAGTTCTCTGAAACGTCTTCTGTAAAGACGGCATCCTGTTCTGTACCGGAAGCTGCTCCACGATCTCCTGCCGGATGTCCAGCTGCGCCTGTCCTGCCTGAGCAAAAACGGGTCTGACGACAGCGTTCTCCTCTACAGGAGCGGGCGCCCCCGCAGACAGCTCCTTCTTTTTCTGAATCTCTTCATTTACTCCGCACATATTCCTCTCCCCCTTTACCTTGCCGACAGATAATAAGCCTGTGAAATTTCCCTTGCGTCCGGAAATACCTTTTGAATCAGATTTCGTGAAGTCTCATTGACTGCCTGCATGAAAAAGCGCGTATCCGCAGGGTAGCTCTCACTGCACAGTCTCATTGCCGCATCCAGCATTTCCGCCATGGCTACGGGCGTTTTTTCAAAGGAACAGAGAGCGCACAAGGTCAGTCTCCCGCCGAGAGAGCGGTCAAAGAGCAGATATGCCGACGGCTCCTGATCCCGCAGATAGACGACGCTGATATTCTTTTCCAGATCAGGCGCAAAAAAACCGTTCTCCGGCACAGGCATCTCTTCCTCATAGGCTCTTCTGCTGAGCTTTCTGATCTGATGCTCGGAGCAGTCCGCCAGTCTGCACACATGCGGCGTTTCCACCCTGCGGTAATATGCCGACTGCAGCGCCTCCTTCAATGCGATCTCATAAATCTGTCCCTCTGAAATCTCCTCCCTGCGGAAACGCCAGTATTCCAGAAATTCCCGCAAAGCCTCCGTCTCTCCGCCGCTTTCGCCGTAGGATACGGAAATTCCCATTCCGTTTTCCCGACAGATCTCTACCAGATCCCCGATCAGCAGATTCCCGTAGCCCTGCCGCCTGTATTCCGGTGAGACAAACAGCGAGATCACGAAAAAAACACCGCCCTGTACATATCCCGCAATCGCGCCGCACGCCGTATCCGTCCGGTCCTCCGCCGCACCGACCGCATAAACAGGCGCGCCCTCCTTTATCAGACGCACCGCCTGTTCTGTCAGAAGCGGTTCAAACCATTTCAAATTTTCCGTCGTTATTTTCCCCTTCATCAGGACACCCTATTTCCTTTCCGCCCTATTCTTTCACCGGCAATTGCGAACCTTTCCCGTATGGCGCTGCCCAAAATGCACCGCTGTTTCCTACAGTCCATCAGTCCCGCAATTACCTGATCTTCCGCACGAAATTCTTTCAGACTCCCGCATCTTTCTCCCGGCACGGTCTACAGCTCAAAGTATGCCGTACACATCGGTATCCGTCTGCATTTCCCGAGCAGCTTTTCCATCAGACGATAAGAGGAATCCGTGAGGACAGGGATCTCCAGCTCCGTCTCCTCCCCGTAATACTCCAGAATCTTCTCCGCACAGCTCTGCAGCATCTTCACGCCCTCTCCCGCAGGACCGGCGCCGATAAAGAACTGCGAAAGCACCAGTCTTCCGCCCTGCGCGGTAAAGAGTGCGCATGCCACCGGCTCGTTTCCGGGATTCCATACGACATAGCTGATCTCCTTACAGGTCATTTCCAGCTCAGCCTCTGTCATATACGCGACGGATGCCTCCGAAAGCTTCTGAAAAAGTACCTTTTTCTCCACCGCCGACAGCTCCCAAACAGCCGTCATGCGGTATCCCTGCGGGATATAGGCACGATACTTCCCCAGCGGACTCTCCCGAAGCTCTCTCCCGGAAATCAGAAAACGCCCCGCCGTCTCCGACTCCTCCGTCTGAAATCCGGCTTTTTCCAGAAAAGCCGCCATTTCCGCATCGTCCTTTGCAAAGATACAGCTGCAGCAGTGCATCAGTCCGTCCGTCTCCTCAAACACGGTCTCCATCACTTCCAAAAACAGCGTTCCCGCAACCGCCCTTCTGCGGTATTCCGGAACGACATACAGGCTCAAAAGCTCCAGCATCGCCTCATTGTCCTCTGCCGGCTTTACACAGATCGCGCCGCACGCCGTATCCTCTTCTACGGCGATCAGCCCGATTGCCGTTCCGGCTGCCAGCTCTGCCGCCGCTTCCCTGGTAAACAGCGGTGCAAATTTACCGGTCTGTCCGGCATCGACATAATAGATTTGCAGCTCCGGCATTTTTTCCAATTCCTTCTGTGTCATCCTAAATCCTCATTTTCTTTCTTCATCCGTTCTCCCGGGTCTTCTGCTGTATCGCGCTTCCGGAAGTCATCCGTCGTATGCGCCGTTTAATTCAGCTGTGTCCAAAGCTTCCACAGCTCCGCCTCGGAAAGCTTTTTCCCTGCCAGCGTCCGCATCATCTGTTCTCTCTCCGTTCCGCCGCCGTCTGCCGCATTGTTCCACGCGGTCATCTTCCGCTCCAGTGCCTCCATCCAGCCCTGAATCTCCTGCGGCGTCAGATGCGTCAGATCGCACTGTCTTCCGCCGTAATCCGCACCGATCTCATCCACTCTCTGCCCGCCGAGACTTGATGCCGCCTCCGCAGTCGCCTTCGCATTATGCTTATGTCCCATCTGGTTTACGACGCCCGCCGAATCCGATTCCAGACCGAACAGTACCGCGCCGTAGGCATCCCCCGTGCTCTCCTTATACATGGAATAAAAATGTCCGCAGGAGCCGTTATTCCGGATCATCTTCCCGCTGATTCCGTCGTTTCCGATCCCGCCGATCGCGCAGTTCATGCCGCGCTGTCCGATAAAGTTGCCGAGCTTTTTCTTGATCTCCTTCGTCCGCCCCGTTTTCCCGACCTTCCGCCTTTCGATGGAATGCGTGGACGCAGTTCTGTGCTGATCCATAGCCGCCGCGTTGTTTTCCGAATGGAAAATGCTGTTCCACATTCCCTGTTCCGCGCCCCTTTGTCCCTGCGCTTCCTTCGGCATCGTTAAGACGACCCGTCTGCAATGGCTTAACGCAACCGCTACCGGCGCTGTCCAGTCAGAGGAATTTCCCGCCTTGTCATATACCTTGAAATCAGACAGCTGCATGAGGAGAAGCCGCTTTGCGATCTCGATCTGCTGTGCCTTTGCCGCCTCCGTCTCCTGCCTTGCAACCGCCTCCGCCTCGGGTTCCGGAACCTTGCACTCGCTTTTCAGACGCTCCCTGTAAGCGCCGACATCCGTTCTGTGTATCAGCGTCTCCACCATAAGCTCCGTAGACATCGCCTCGTCCAGTCTGCGGTAATTTTCCTTTTCCACCTCCGGTATCCCGGGCGTATTCCGCGCCAGAGAAAACCCGAGTCTGAGCGCAGGATTCATCAGCTCAGGGATGCCTTTGCCGTCAGTCACCTTCAACTGCTTTACAAACGCTTCCGCGTCAAAGTCTGCATCTGTCGCCACTTCAGGATGCTCTCCCTTAAACGTAAGCAGCGCCTTACTCGCCACGACATTTTTCAGCACCGGCTGCACATTCTCAAAGTTGGAATAATCTCCTCTCGCGATCTGCTGCATCGTTTCCGCATTGCCGATCTCCGACTGACGGTACTTCGACTTTTCCCAGTCCGCTCTCATCTTTTCATTGGTAAATACCTTGTTTTCGGAAATCTTCTGCATATCTTCCGCATTGAGAAGCGTGCGCTTCTTTCCCAGCTCATTCAGCTCCGCCTTCTGGCGCTTACGCTCCTTGCGCCCGAGCGATTCCTGATCTGCGGGCGCCGTCTGCGGAAGCCTTACATTCTCCGGAACGGGCGCAAACCGCTGTAAAAAGGCGTCATAGTTCACGTCATGCATCCTGACCGTATGTTCTTCGCCCATGGCTTTGTGCGCGCTCGTCTGCCTGCTTTGAAGAACATTCGTCAGCTCGTTTAAATAAGAAGCCGTCTGGTTTTTTTGTTCATTGCCCTTGTTTATATGTCCGAACATACGCTTTCCTCCTTAAACAAATCTGACATAGCAGCGGGAAATCCGCTCCGCTTGCGGAAGCAGCTCCGCGATCAGCTTCCCTGTCGTCGGATTGACCGCCTGAACGACCAGCTGCGTCTTAGGCGGATACTTCTTTTTCGCAGCGCCAAACGCCTCCTGCAGCAGCAGTAAAAACAGCGCCGGCTTCCCCGAGCCGTTCCACGCGCCCGTGACGATCAGTCCCGCGCCCTCTCTGTATTCACAGACGAAAAAGCCGTCCGGCTTCCCGTCCGTCAGATGGATACGGGAAACCTCCGTCTCCACGTTCTTTCCCGTAAAAAGATCTTCTCCGAAGGGTGCGCCCGCCTCCATGACCTGCATCTGCGCCTTATTCCGCTCAATCGGGCTAAGCGCCGCAAGCGGTACGGATACGTTTCCCGTCTCCCTGTTCAGCGCGGCGGCTTTCTCCAATGTTCCCAGCTGTGTCATGTAAAGCGCGCCGTAGCGGTCCCGATCGACAAAGCCGCGCGAGGACAGAAAGAGCTCCAGCGCCTCCTGCTCTTCCCCCATGCAGTTAAAATTCACCTCAATCTCGTCCGCAACATCCTCCGCGACGAGAAACAGCTGATCCAGCATGAGAGCCGCCGCCCCCTGTCTTCTGTACGCCGGCGCGACAAACAGAGAGAGGATGATAAGGGAATTTCCCTCCATTTGTGCTGCGAGCGCGCCGATCGCAGTATGCTCCTTTGCCGCGCAAAAAACCTGCACTCCGCTTTCGTCCTTCCACGCCGCATAAGCCTCCGGCAGCAGCAGGGATCTCAGCTGTTCCTTCTGATCCTCCTGCGCAACAAAGCTGACGATACCGTTTTCATTTCTCATATTCTCGTCCCCCTACCATCTTCCGAAGCCCGCGCTGCGCAGATAGTTTTCATCTTTTTGGTAACTCTCCCGCACATTCTGTGTATAATAAGGCACTTCTGCCGCCTTGAGGGCGGGACCTTTCACCGCTGCCTCGTATTTTCTCGCCTTCTCCATACTCTCTGCGATAAGAACCTTCTGTTCCGTCTGCGCAGTCACGTCATCGCTCAGCGATGCATTCATCTGGATATAAGCGTTAATGCTCGTAAACGCATGGAAATAATAGCCGGCAAGAATTTTATAATCCAGATCTGCCGGGTTGTTATCATCAAAAAACGAAACACCCGTCTCATTATTATCAATCAGCTGTATCATATCCTGTGCAAGCCGCATCTCCAGCACAAGTTCATGGAAATCAACCCGTTTTAAAACGTCCTCGGGATGCAGCTGCGTCAGAAGCTTCCCGTACTTTTTCTCCAGCCGCTTCAGGTAACTGTAGATTGCCCCCTTATACTCCAGAATTCCTTCTTTCGTCTCCTCATCATGATCCGTCACCCCGATCTTGCCGCTGCTCATCTTACTCAGCATTTCTTTCGCCTTGTCGGCCTTGATATCCCCCATAAGCGTCAGCACGGAGATATTTTTGACGAGTCTGTGTTTCGTCAGCGCCCTGATCGTGCCGCCGCTCATCTGAACATCTCCCGCCTGGATTCTTTTCGCAGCCACTTCTGCATCAAAGTACGCATCAATCCCAAATTTTTCCATCTGATCTCCATACTCCGCATTATAAGTATAGATCAGATACTCCCTAAGATCCCGCTCTCCTGTATAATAGCGGTGCGCCTGCCATTCCGGATCATCCAGCGGCTTCAGATGCGTCTTCTTCCATCCGGCGCTCAGTCTGTCAATCTTTTTCTCCACGGGCTGCTGCTTCTCCTGCAGCTTCCGGCGGAATTCCTCAATAACAGGGAGAACCGACGGATTATCCGGCTCTCCGCCCAGGATGATCAGCCGCATCGCATTCTTCAAAAGATTCAGCCTGTTTTGAAGCGGCATCTGTAAAAGATTCATCTCCTCATCTTTTTGCCTGGCAATCCCCAAAAGGGTATCCTGCAAAAGCGACGCATCCTCAATCTCAGGCTCTATCTGCTGTCGGAATCTTTCATGCCGCAGGATATCCTTCGTATATTCCGTCCGTGCATCCAGCACATGGAAAAACTCCTGCTCGATCAGATCGATCAGCGGTTTATTTGCCTCATACGTCTCTATGTGGCGCACAAAGAATTCCCGCAGCGCGAGGATTTCCTCCGGCGCATATCCCACAAGAAAGCCCGTCAGCACATCCTGCTGTTCTCCCCCATTCTGCAGTCCCTCTTTCCTCTCCTGCTGCATTCTCTCTACAGCCGCCTGTGCCGTTTCTACCTTTTCCTCATAGTCATCCCTTATAATACGGAGCGTTTCCCGATCTCTTTTCTCCACACGCTCTTTAAAGGTTTCTGCCGCCTCAAGTTCTTCGGGCGGTGCAGTAAGAAGCGCATCGTCCGTCAGATACCGCCCGTCGTCCATATTGATACCGCAGCGTCTGTATTGAAGGCGGAGCGCGTTCTCATAGATATCCGCCATGTCCAGAATCCGGAGCTTAATCAGCTGTTTCTCCGCTTCCGACATTTCATCAAAAAACGGTCGGTTCACCGGATCCTCATAAACGATCCTGTAAGCCTTGAAACGCATGACAACCGCATACAGCTGCCCGCCGTTATCTGCCAGCGTATCCGGATCAAAAGCTTCTGCACGGAAATTCTGCCTGAGAAGACCGTCTGTCATATCCCGCAGATATTTTTTCCGGCTTTCATACTCACCCGTACTATATCTTTCCACAAATTTCGGTGCGACAAACGAAAACGCGCTGAGCACCGGATAATCCGGCCGCTCCCGCAGTTCCCCATACGCTGCCATTCTGCTGCCGTTTTCTGTGATCTCTCTCTCAAGCTCCCGCTGCATCAGATAGCTGTTTCCGTCCAGTCTCTCCTGTATCTTTGCCGTATTTGCATTTTCAGGTGCCTGCTGCCGCAGAATTTCCTTTGCCATCCTGCCCTGCTGTCTGTCCTGGCGATCCCGGCATTTCGCCTTTTTTGCAGGCTCAAACTTCCGCACCGGCTCCCCTTCCGCGATACCGAAAATCCTCGGCTTTTCTTTGCTTGCGTATGCCGCGACGGCATCCCGGTACTGCTCATTTTCTTTTTTCTTCTGCCTGATCATATTCTGACCATACCGCGTGCGCTGCTCTTCCACCGTAAGTCCGGGATTCTCCTCCCACTGATTCAGTCTGACGACCTCATTGCGGACTGCCTGCTTCCGGAGCTCTTCACTCTCCCGCTCTATTCGCAGCCTCGTCTGCTCTCTTGCCTCATTCAGATTCATGCCATCCATATTCTCTCCTCCATTTTTGTCCTTCGGACACCCCATACATTTCCTTATACGGTTAGAATTTCTGTGCTCCTTTTTTTATCCTAACTCCATGCCGAAAACCTCTTCCGCATAAGGCTCGAAGTCCGAGCGGGTGAACACCTTTCCCGTCTTGACATACTCGTAGCGGATCGCCTGCAGATAATGCTTCATGCGGACTTCCTTTCCGTCTCCGTCCGCCGCCGCAAGGAACGCCGCGTTTAAAATACAGTTCTTGATATTACCGCCCGCAAACTCGAACTTTTCCGCAAGGAAACGGATATCCACATCCTCCGCCAGCGGCGTATCCTTCGGGATCGTCGTCCGCCAGAGCATCTCCCGCGTGTCCGCGTTGGGGAACTGGAACTCGACGATATATTTCATACGTCTAAAGAACGCCGGGTCGATGTTGTGCTTGTAGTTGGTCGCCAGCACGGAAACGCCGTCATACGCCTCGACCTCCTGTAAGAGCAGCGCCGTCTTGTTATTGTTGGAAGCCTGATTGCTCCCGCCGTCGTCGGAACGCTTTGCAAACAGCGTATCGCACTCATCGAAGAACAGTACGACGTTACATTTCTTCGCCTCCCTAAAGATCATGGAGATGGATTTTTCCGTCTCGCCGACGTACTTATCGATGACCTTCGAGAGATCGACGCGGTAAAGCTCCAGATTCAGCTCATGCGCGATAACCTGCGCACACATGGATTTACCGGTACCGGGCGCGCCGAACAGCAGAACGGAAAGTCCGCGTCCGTAGGGATATTTCTTGGTATAATGCCAGTTATCGTAGACCTGTTTGCGGAAATTCATCTGGTCGATCGCATGCTCCAAAGTCTCGCGCTGATCCCGGTTCATGACGATATCCTCAAAGCCGAAATTCGCCTTTACCTTGGTCGCCTTCTGCGTCAGCTCGGAGCTCATCTGGTTATTACAGCCCTGAAAGAGCGTCGCCCTCGGGATCAGGATATCCTTATTCATCGTCGCGAGGCTTCTCGCATTCGCCAGCGCCGCCTTGATCTTACCCGGCGTAAAGAGGAATTTCGTCGCCATCTCGAGCAGATCAACGTCGTCCGCAAGCGCATACTCCTTCGCAAACAGCCGCCAGCATTCCTCTCTCTCCTGCGTCGTCGGCGTCGGGATCTCCAGCTCCGTAAACTCCTCCTTTGTGATATCGCGCATCGGCATCTTTTCCTTGCTCACCGCGTAGACCAAAAGTCCCCTGCTCACCAGCTTCGCAAAGGCAAGATCCATATATCCTAAGAATTTTTCCTTCTCTTCCTCATGGAAGGTCAGCTCGTCGAGACAGCAGCAGGAATTTGTCAGAATACATTCCCTTGTCACCGCCCAGAGCGCCTTATCGACAAAATTGAAGTCATAGACGAAAAGCTTTTTACAGTTGACGGTGATCGCACCCATCCCGTTCTTTTTACAGAACTGTCTGATAAAGAATTTCCGTCCGCTCCCCTCATCCCCGAAGAAGGAAAAGATTCTTACGCCCTCGTTATAGGAGATCTCCATGGCGTCCAGCTGCCCCTGATTCGCCATGATGGGATCAAGCTCCCTGTCGTCCGTCAGCATCCGAAAGAAGCGGATATAGTTTTCATCCAACTGCATCGGCTTCTTTCCGAAGAGAAAGTCTATGACGCGTTTATCCGGCGTGACAACCGTGGAAAACGGCATACTCCCGTTGATCCTCAGGTCGAGGATCGGCTGCAGCTGCTCTAAGCCCACCGACATATCCCCGTAAGCCCCCGTAATGGAAAAGCTGCTCCCGTAATAGAGTCTCGCCGCCGATTCGATCGTCGGCGCGGGCAGATTTCCGTTTTCATTGATGACCTGGAACACGCCGGCATAATCCGTCTGCGTAGAGGCAAGGATCCCGCACGCAAAACAAAACACGGTAAAGGGTTCAAATTCCATCTTCCTACAGAGCGAATAAAACGGAAGCGCCGTCCCCGCCTCCAGCGTCTTCTCTGCACGCGCGTCGATAAACGCCAGCATTTCGCTGCTGTCGAAGCTTTTCTTCGTCTCTCCGGACTCCGTATTCCCGATCTCTGCGGCAAAGTCGCCGAGCAGTGCGAGCAGCTCCCCGCTCAGACCCTCTGCGTCCGCTTCCCCGGGCTCTTTTGCCGTCGCCGTCGTCTTCTCCGTCGAAAAGCCGTGGAGCTTTTCCTGACACATCGTATGTGCGATCTCAAGGTCGGGATAAAGCACATTCTTATAACCGCCCTGTCCGGAGGCAAACAGTCCCTTCATCTCCTCCAGATACTGATCCATCCGGGTGTTGACACAGGCGAACAGATAATCCATGTATTCCGCATATCCGCCAAAGGGCTGCTCCTTCAGACTCTCACTAAACTTATCCTGCAAATTCACACTGTCTCCTCCTGCCGTCACGCTCACTGTCCGTCTCTTACATGAAACACTGCCGTCCGGTCAAAAACGTTCTTTTCCGTGTTGATTCCCTGAAAGGTATTTCCGGAAAATACATCCTGCTGCGCATTCAGCGCTTCCCCTCTCCTGCGGGCAAGATAGGAGAGCGTTTCCTCCTCCGCAGGCTCCATCGGTCTTTTTCTGTTCTCAAGCTGCTGCTTTGCCAGTCTGTCTCCCAGTCTCATGCCGCTTTTCGCCTTTCTGTCGTCTACTCCCGGTATTCCTCCGGAAAATCCGCAATGTCAATCTCTTCCAGCTCAATATAAGCGTTATTGACATATCCGCTCTTCTCTCCCGTCGTGACAAGCGACCACTCCCCGCCCTTCTCCAGCACATAGCCGGTCTGCCCGGGGCGAAGTCTGCCGAGAATCTTCCCCTCAAGATCCGGCAGTGTCCGCAGATTCAGGGAAGAAATATCCGACCGCACGCAAAACGTGTAATAATGCTCCTCCGGCGCAGCCGTCTCCTGCGGTACGCTCTCCGCAGATTCCTCTACAGGCTCCGGAGCAGGGGTTCCCTGCGGTACGGCGGGCGCTTCCTTTTTTTCATTTTTTACATAGACGGGAGCCGGCCCCGCATCCTGTCCGCTCTGCCTTGTGCTGACGACACACGCCGCGATACCGCTGATCAGAAAGAACGCTGCGGCGGCAAGAAGCAGTCCGTTCCTAGTCCGTCGGGAGCTGTACATAGATTCCCATCCCCTTTCCGATATGACTCTTCGCGTAGATCGTACCGCCGTAGTACTCCACGATTGCCTTTGCCTGTGTCAGTCCGAGCCCGTTTCCGCTGATCCGGTTGGAGCCCTGATAATTCAGCTCAAAAATGTGCTCGGTCTCCGTTTCCGAAAGTCCGTTCCCGTTATCCTTCAACACGATAAAAATGTCATCTCCGAGGTTCGAGATCGTGACGACAAGAACGCCCGCCCGGTTCATATACTTGATGGAATTATCCATGATGTTGCGAAACAGGATGCGCAGTCTCGCGGCATCCGCCCTGACAAGGATCTTTTCCTCTCCGGCGGAGATCCGTATTTCAAGCTCCGCTTTCTCCGCAAAGGGCTTCAGCTCTTCCATGGTCTCGCGCGCGATCTGAATAATGTCGATCGTCTCGTTTCCGCTTTCAGAACCCGCAGGAGGCAGGAAATCCGGCGGAAGCGCTCTCTTCCGATCCGCCTGGTCTTGCGTTTTTTCCGGCTTTTCAGGCGCACTGCTCTGCACTTCCGCCTGCTTTTGCAGAGCAGAAACGGCCTCCTCCTTCGCTGCGGCAGCCTCCTGCATCGCCTTTGCATAGCGGTCCTTTTCCTCCGTCAGCGCACGGTTTCTTTCCTCCAGATCCCGGATGCCCTTCTGTGCTTCCGCAAGCTTTTCCCGGTTCTTCTCTGCCGCCTCCGGATCCGTCTCTTCCATAGAAAGAGAAAAGACGGACATCAGAACACCGAACAGCATTACCATTATCATCAAAAGCAGCTGCCGGTCCGCTAAAAAACCGTACAGAACACCTGTGTAACAGATGACTGCCGTGAGCAATATTATCTTTTTCTTTGTTGTCATGACTGCTCCCTTCCTATCCTTCCATTTCCGCATCACGCCGCGGAATCATCCGCCGTTTCATAAAAGCCGTATCCTCCGACAGTCCATCCCCGCTGCCGCCTCCATATCGTGCGTTACGACGATGACCGTCGTTCCCTGCCTGTTGACCAGCTCCAGAAACTGCATGATCTCCCTCGCAGACACCGGATCCAGATTTCCGGTCGGCTCATCCGCAAGCAGATATTCCGGATAATTTACCATTGCCCGCGCAAGACAGACCTTCTGCTGCTGTCCGCCGGACATCTCCCGCGGAAGACGCCGGTACAGCTCTGAGATGCCGAGCGTGGAGAACAGGGAACAGATCATCTGATCGGTCTTTTTATCCGCGCCGCCCGCCGCCAGTCTGGCAAGCTTCACGTTCTCATAGGCATTCAGCTCCGGAACCAGCCTGAAATCCTGAAAGACGACGCCCAGTCTGCGGCGGTAATAGGGCAGCTGCCGCCTTGTCAGCGCCGCCAGATCCTGTCCGTCAACGGTCACGCTCCCGGAAACGGGCGCCAGCTCCCGCAGCAGCAGCCGGATAAAGGTACTCTTTCCCACGCCGCTCTCCCCCGTCACCAGAACAAATTCGCCGTCGTCTATCACCTCATTCAATTGTGTAAAAACCATCTCCTGCGTTTCCGGATAGCGGGCGGAAACATCTCTGAACCGGATCATCCGTCTTTTATTCGATCTGTAAAATGCCGCTGAAGCCGGACATTTCCAGCACGCTCATAACCATCTCGCGCACATGTACCATAACCATGCTCCCGCCCTTTGACATGGCGGTTTTCTGTCCGATCAGCAGCGCTCTTAAGCCCGCGCTGGATATGTACTCGACCTGTTCAAAATCAAGGATCAGCTTACTGCCCTTCTGGAATGCCGTAAGGATCGCCTGCTGCAGCTGCGGCGCCGTCGTGGTATCCACCCTTCCCTCAATCCTGATCTGAATCGTACTGTCATTTCTCGTCTCTGTAAGTGTCATCATCCTATTCCTTCCCGTAACCCGCCGCGCGGGCAACTGATCTCTTTTTTAGCTTTGCAGCGTAACGGCGCCGTCCAGATATCCGTCGTCCGTATCCAGCCCGGCGGCATCCTCCCTGACCACGCGCGCATTTCTGTCCAGATAGATATGGGAATCCATCTTTCCCGTATCCCGCAGACAGACAAGGTGCAGTCTGCTCCGGATCGGACAGTACTGGTTCAGCAGAAGCATCAGCCTTGATTTCAGCTCCTCCGTCACCTGTCTGCCGATCAGCACCGTGACGTCATACGGTCCGTCCCCGTACAGCTGCTTAAAATGCTCCAGCTCCGACTCCTCCACATAATCCTTCGCCACATTGCTCTCCAGAACAACGACCGGCTCGCCCAGCACGATCTGCGCGATCCGCTCTATCACCCATTTGCTCCCCCGCATACAGTTGAGACTGTAGGCTTCCTTTACCAGCTGCCGCAGCCACGGCTCCTGCGCGCAGTCCTCCTCCAGCTCTATTCCCATCCATCGCCCGTACATCACAAGAAGCTCCGGCGGACAGCTGTCCAGGTCAAGAAGCCTGTCGATCTGATCAATATCCTCCTGAAAATCCTGATAGATGCTTGAAAATATCGAAAGATATCTGTGGAAGAAGCCGTTTCTCTCCCTGTAAATTTCCGGAAAGGTGTCCAGAAAGCTGTCTCCCTTCTGCTCCACCCTGATCCGCGAAAGGACGCCGTCTCCTTCCCCGATCACCTGAATCATCAGATAGAGATATCTCCCCTTCAGCTCATACAGCAGAATATCCGACCGGTTCACGCAGCGCTTTGCCCCGATCTCCTGAAAAAATTTCACCTTCAGGCTGTCCGGCTCCTCCGGATCGGCAAGAAACGCATCAATCCGCGTCTCCTTCCCGTTCCTGTAAAAGGAATCCTGATCCATCGCCCCGACATACACCACGCAGCTTACATCCTCGGAAAGCTCTGCCCGAAAATGCAGTCTTCCCCATTCCGCGTCGCTGACCGCGCCGTCGATCCCCTGTAAAAACAGATAGTGCTCTCTCTCTGCGGGATCTGCCGCAAGCGCATCCTCCCCCTCCGGGAAAAAGCCCCTGATACAGCCGCGCCGGAGTCTGTTTTTTCTGATTGAATAAGTAACTGCCGCCATGTCCTTTTCCCTTTCCTATTTCTCGTATCTCCTGATCTCCAGCAGGATCTCTCCCGCATAGCACAGGCAGTCCGCATTCGGATAAATGTCATTATCCCTGACCCTTGCCGCGCCCGGATAGCGGGGAGACATCGTCAGATCATAGATATATTCCACACAGTCCAGATTTTCCACCGCCCGGAACACCTCGTCAAATTTCAGAACGTCTCCGAAATTCTTCTCCGATTCCGTATAATCGAGCATCTCGCGGATCACGTTTTCAATCCGCTCCTTTTCCTTCTCATACTGCTGTCTGACATATATGACGCCCTTTACATCGACCGGAAGATAGACCGGCGAGACGACTTCCACCCTTGTCGTCAGCAGACGCTTTTTCTCCAGAAGCTGCTCCAGAATCCTGCGGTAGGTATCGGAAAGCTTCGGAAAGCTCTCGTCCGTTCCCGGCTTTACGGCGATCCGGATCTCGTTTTTTGACTCCTGCAGCACTGCCCTGACCTTATGGATACACAGTCCCGGCGCGTTTCTGACGATCGTTTCGTAATCCTGCGCCGTAACGGCGGTATAAGGCGTTTTCATGTCTTCCAGAAACCGCTGCTTCACCTCGTCGATGCTCTCGCGGAAGCATCCGCCCGTCCCCGGCCCGACATTTACAAACGTGACGTTCTGCAGGGCAGCTCCCGCGCTGAAACGGTTCCCCGGTCTGATATTTCCCTCCGCGCCCCGGCTTACGCTGCATGCGCCCATATAGAGCGTCGCCCCGATAAATTCCCCGGCATCCTCAATGACGATCTTTCCCTCGTTCTCTAAAAGGTAATAGGTCAGCGAGTCGTCCTCATAATGGTTCGGTCTGACAAAATCAAAAATCTCTCCGCCGTCTCCGTCCGAACGCTTTGCAATGATGCAGAAGGAATCCGGAACGATATTCTTTACCGGGAGCGCAAGCTCCTGTCTGTCATACCCGCGCACCTCTCCGATATAGAAACGGCGCATGATCTCTTCGGAATAGACCATGATCTTTACGGCATTCTTCAGCTTCTCCGGCGCATACTTAAATTTACGTCTGTCAAAGGTAAAGGTATGAATCCCATACCCCTCCCGTTCCACCGTGTAGTAACGCCCCTCTGCGCCCTCCGCAGGAAGCGGCTCGTATCTGCGGTAGAAGGAACCCTTTTCCTCCTTACAGAAAACCTGCAGATACCCCTCCTCCGTCAGTTCGCTGTTGAGCGTGATGCTGGAAATCTTCTGGAAGGTATGGCACGCCGACTTTGTCTCCTTCTGAAACACCTCAAACAGAAAGGCTTTCACGGACAGAAGCTTTGGGCTGACATCATAATCCGCCCGCACGACGCGCGCACGCACGACATATCCGGGCTTCGGAAGCTCCTCCATAATCTTCGCAGGAGACGCCGGCATCCGCATCCGCACCTCGCCGCTCATCAGAAAACAGGCAGTGTTATCCGCGACGTTCATCTGCTCAAAGCCGTTTTCAGTATAACACTCCCAGACCAGATCCGCAAAGGTATTACTCCCCTTCTCTCCCATGGGATTCCGGTTAAAGCGGTTCGCAAAGGACAGATACAGAATCATTTCCCCTCCAGGCTCCGGCAGTCCGTCCGACACAAGCAGCAGACAGTCCCCCTCCTCCGGCTTTTCCCCGAAGATTTTTTCCGCCTTGGGCAGATCCGTATCCGTCAGCCGGCTGTAATCCTGTCTCTTTCCTCCATGCTCCGCGTAAATTCCCGTCAGAGAATACCCTGAAAGCCTGATCCGCTTATTCGTCTCATAGACAAGCTCCCCCAGCCGGAAGCTCTGATTCGGTGGAAGCTCCAGCGGCTCCTTTATCCCTTCCGCAGACATCAGAAGCCTTGCGCATCTTCCCTTCCTTTCCGTAAACCCCGGTATCTTAAGAAGCTTCTGACGGATTCCGGGCGTCACCCGAAGGATCGTCTCCTGCTGCAACGCCTCGAAAGCCGTCAGATTTTCAAGGGTCGTCATTCCGGGATCGGAAGGGTTAAAATTCGTCCATTCATCCGTATAGAGAGGGATCTGCATAATCGCTTCACTGATCAGCTCCTGATAAGTTTTCCCGTTCAGATTTTTATTGACAAGCAATTTTCCATTCTCCTTCCCTTACTCCGAAAGCATGATATGTATCCTGTGCTCTCCGCTCCTTGTCACCATGAAGGGAGTCGCCGTAATATCGTCAGGATCCGCCTCATGCGTTCCCTCGCGATCCGTATAAGATGCCGTCACGGCAATCCTGCGCACCGACGCATTCGCCTTGATCGAATTGAGCTTCATACGGATCTGGGATTTCTTCGGCAGCACGCCGATCTCCCAGCCGGACTCCGTTCCCCGCTTCACCGGATCGAGATACCCGTCCAGACAGCTCCGGAAACGGTTCTGTATCTCAAACCCGTCGTCCATATCCGCGATCTCCGCCCAGACATCCACCGAGATGGAGACAAATACCGGCTCCGTCAGGCAAAGCTCATCCGGCGCGATCATCAGCTCACAGCTCTTGAGCAGATGTTTTTTCAGCTCCGACGCAATATTGTGGAACGAATAGGAGCCGGAACGGTAATCCTTCATCAGAAGCACAAACGTGATATCCCGTCCCTCTCCCGCCACACAGGCAAGCTTCTCAATATTATCCGAATATGCCAGGATCTCCCGCTCGTAATCCTTCAGCGAGATCAGACGTCTGCGCGAGCTTAGGATGTTCGCGCCGCGCCGCAGGGCGCTGTCCACACTCTCAATGCTGCTTCCGCCGAAGGCAGCCTTCGGATTGCGGATCGTATCAACAAACATCAGGTTTTCCATGGAAGCGCTGATGCTTCCCGCCTCCACATTTCCCGCCTGTCCGTTGCAGCAGCGGATCACCATTTTAAACGCCGCATCATTTAAAACTCTGGGGATCTCTGCATGGATTCCGTCCCCGAACAGAAGTCTGCAGTTGAGCCGGTCCAGTATGTACACTCTCTTAGGACATCCGTTTCCGAACTGCTCCGTCTCCTCCCATTTTACATAAAAGGATGTAATGTTCCCGATCAGATCCCGCTCAATCCGCACTCTGTCAGGCATCTCGCGGCACATTCTGTTCATCGTCTCTGCCGTATGGCGGTTCGTCTCATTTACCCAGAGATCCACATCCAGAATATTCGGCACGCCGAGGTCGAATACCATATTTGCCGCCACCTCGTCAATATAGTACTCCTCCTCCTGCCGCGTCTCGATATTATATACCTCTACGGCGTTCGGACTGATGGCGAGCACCTTCGGCGGATTCTTCACGGCTTCCTTTCTTCCCGTCCGCCGGATCCTGATCCAGTATGCCTTTTTCCCTTCGACCGTCTCTGCCGCCATATCCGCAGGGGGCATGAAAAGGACTATGCCGGAACGCGACATATTCATCGTATGATCCAGTACCCGCATCTGTCGGAAGCCGTGTATGGTACTGTATTCAAAGCAGCATCCGGTCTCCTCGTACCGCACGCCGTCCTCCAGCTGAAACAGCACGCTGACCGGTCCCTCTTCCATAGGACGGTCAAAGCCCAGGTACAGATAATCCTCCGCGTATTCCCCCGTCTGAAACAGCAGAAAGCGTTCCTCCTTCATCAGCTTCGCCGAAAGCTCCGCTTCCTTCGTCCCCGCAATGACGCGCACCTTCTCCGGGCGCACATACGCCGCCCCGTAGCTGTACGCGACCGACAGATTCCGGATCACGGGATAATGGTGAACGCAGGGACGCATATAACAGTTATCCGACTTTAAAAGCTGTATGCGTAAGCATCTGCCGCTGTCTCCTCCTGCCGCCGTCTCCTGCCAGTCCGCAGGACAGACAAATTCCAGCGTACACCTTGCGGCAGCCGCCGTCTGAAAGAGACTCCGGTATTCCTGCTTACAGGGAAGCTTCTTCCAGCCCGTTCCGTTAAAATATTCGATCGCGATCTCCTCCGCGTAGCAGTCCGCCTGTGCCGGCTCAACCACGGTCTTCGGTTTCCGCTTGATGATCTTTAACTCCTCCTGCTGCGTCTGCGCGACAAGGGATATCCTGTGCTCCGGAAACGAAACGTCAAAGCTGACGGTTACAAGCGCTCCCGGCTTTCCGAAATATCTGTCGTGTCCGATATAGCATTCGCTGTACAGCGACAGGGTATCTCCAAACGGCGCAAAGCTCTCCGCCTCAAGATCCGTCGTTCCGTTGTTGACAAACTCCGGTCTCTCCGCCTCTCCTGCGGAGGCAAGCCCGATCCCCGTGACCTCTACATTCTCTCTGACCGGCTGATTCGCCACGACCGCCAGCATACCGTACTCCGCATCGCCAAGTCTGACCGTCGGACTGCTCTCGTTCTCCTGTAACGCAAAGGTCTCCCCGTCGGAGAGAAGCGTCACGTTTTCCACGTCCTTCAGCCCGCTTTCCGTGACATACCGGAACGAAAAGCTGCCGTCCGTAAGCTTCCTGGTAAACGCTCTGTTCCCCGTAAATTTTACGAATATCGTCTTTCCCGCAACGTCAAACACCGTCGGATGGTAGAGCATGACGGCATTCTGTTCCATTCCCTCACGGGAATCTCTAAACAGGAAAAACGGTTCCAACTCCTGCTGCTCCTCTTCCTCCGCTTCCTCTGCCGCCGTCGCCTCCTTAGGAAGGATCTGCGGACACGCAAACCGCCCCTTGAGCGGTATGATCTTTCCCGTATCCTTCTCCGTCATAAACGCATAGCGCAGACGGGAATTTGTCACATAGAGATTATGCGCCGTCTCAAAGATCTGCGTCTGCTCTCCGTCCGCAAGCAGCTTTGTCCCCTTCGCGATGCCTGTTCCCGGAACCGTATCCTGAATCAGCCCCAACAGGACAAGCGCGCAGGACGGCTTTGCCGACAACAGGGAAAGGTCAAGCATGTTGACAAATTCCGTGTGATAAATCTCCGGCATCTGATTCAGCCGTCCGATGTTATCCGCCATCTGCTCCGCAAACAGGATGGCGATCGTCGAACCGATATCAGGATTTTCCCTGTCAAAGCTCCATTCCGGCACATAGGATGCCGCCAGCTGTGTGATTCTGTTTTCAATGTCTGCCGCCGTTCTCTTATCAATCTTCATATTGCGCCTCTGTATCACCCTGCTCCGGTGCGTATTCCTCCTGCCCGACATTCTCTTCCCCTGTGTTCAGATAGAACGGGAAAACGAAATTATCCCTTGTGTTGCTTCCGATCACATAATAGTCCACACGGACGACAAGGCAGCCGTCCCGGATATTCGGATCTGCCGTAACCTCCACATCCCGGATCCGCGGCTCCTGTCTCTGAAGCTCCCTGCGGATATTTCCGCACATGATGTTGATGTTTGTCAGATTGACGTCCATAAAGGTATATGCCATCAGATCGCTTCCAAAATCCGGTCTCAAAAAGCGCTCCGTCTTTTGTGTCATCAGGATCAGATATACGGACTCCTTTACACTTTCCAGCTCCGACACGGTGACAAAGCGTCCCGTGGCGGAATTGATCTGCGGCGGGAATTTCATTCCCCTGCCCAAGTACTCCCGGTTTTCCATAGACAGCCTCCCCCTTTGTTTATCCGATACTGATCGGCGTTCCGCTGATCTTGACCGCCGCGCTGCTCTCAAGATTCATGGCGGAGGTCGATTTCAGACCCACGGAAGATCCCTCCAGCGATGCCGCTCCGGTCGACGTATATTTCATGCTTCCGTTGACCTTCACATCCAGCTTTGTCGTCTCGAGCTGCGTTGTGCCGTTGCTTCCGTTCATGGTCAGCGTGATGTTATCCCCTACCCTGATCGTCAGCTTCTTCTCGGCGAAAATCTCAATCGAGCCCTTCTCGCCCGTCTGAATCTCAATCTTATTTTTTCCGTCCTTGTCCGAAAGCAGCATCCGTCCCTTTTCGTTGTCCAGTTCCAGACGGTGCGTCGTTTTCGGCGTCTCAATGCAGATCCTGTCCTTTTCCCCGTCTCCTTCGTTATCATCCTCGAAGAGGATGGTGCTGCCGTGTCTTGTCATGATCTTTTTATAGCGGTTGTTTTCCTCCGCCGCTTTTTTTAAGAACGGATCCGTCTCCTTCGGGATACAGCCGATCACATACGGCTTTTCGATATTTCCCTGCTCAAACGCCACAAGGACATGATCCCCGACCTCCGGGAGAAAGTAATGCCCCCATTTTGAACCGCTCGAAGGCATGGCAACCCTTGCCCATTTCAGCTCGTTCGCCTCCTTGTCGCGGGTATAGATGGAAACACAGATACGCCCCGGTCTGTCCTTGTCGTAATTTTTTGCCACCTGTCCGACGACGATCCCGAAAATCCTATTGTCCCCCGTCTCCGTCTTTAAAACCTGTTTTTCCGCAATCTCATCTATCACATCAAAAATCGCCACGTTCCTACCTCCATTCCGCAGCTGCCTTACCCTCAGTCCTCAAACCCTTTTGCCCTCGCAGAAATCCGCGTAACATATCCCTGATCCGAAAACATATGCTTCACCGTATACAGATAGTAGGTATTCGACAGCTTTTCCCCGAAGCCCGCCACTCTGATAAAGCGCCCCGGAACAAGCTCCGGTATCCCGATGATGTCCGCCTCCAGAGAACCGAAGCGGTAGGTCATATCCTCCATCAGGTAGTCGAGACGGTTTTCCGCATCCTTCTTCGAGGCAGTCGTCGGATCGATATACACCTTCTTTGATTTTGACAGCAGCGCCTTGGCATGACTGCCGTGCGAGATCTTATTCTGATTCGCCTTGTAGGCGGAGATCATCTTCCCCTTCCCGACGTCCAGACATCTCACCTCGATCCCTGCCGTCAGTCCCGTCATGTCATACCCCATATTGATATGGCGGATGCCCGTCTTCGGCGTGAGAACCATCAGCGTTTCCGCGTTATTCTTCGCCTTGCGGAAGATCACCTCCCCGCCATGGATGAAAAAGTCGTAATTAAACTTCTTCGCCGCCTTTACCACAAACTCATAATCGCTCTCGCCGACCATCTCTATTGTCTTATCGTCCGCAGTATTATCGCCCGCCACCGGGTCCGCCGTCGGCTTATCCGGCGTATCCTCAACGGTAATGTCCGTTATGATCTTCTTCTGCTGCAGATTGTTGTAGGCGGGCTTGCGGAAGATTTCCTTCACCGCGTCGGAATAATAATGTGCCTTGAGCTGTTGGGAATGATTGTTTGCCATCATGATCCCCTTGGCATCCATGACCGTGACCTCGACCCCGGGGATTCCGTTGCCTGAAACGTCAAAGTTGACCCTTGCGATAAAGCCGCAGAAAATTTCCCGCACGGTAAGCTCATAGCCGAGACAGATCGTCACCTGGGAGCCTAAACGGATATACGGCTCCAGCGCTTCCGTCTGAAAGGTGCCCGTGAGCCTGTCATAGCAGTTATGGATCCAAAAGGTCGCCATCCCCGCCTCATAGCCCGCGCTCATCTCGACCTCTACGTCCGTGATGCTGAAGCTGTTCTTATCCTTCGACAGATTCTTTCCGCCGACCAGAATGACAACCTTCGGACTTGTAAAATTTTTATATTCCTCCGAGAGTTTTTCATAATCAAAGCTCGCCATTTTCCTACCCCTGTCTGCCCTTACAGATTCAGAAGATTTCCGACATACTGTGTCTTATCCCTGTAGCTGACATTTCCCTTGAACGCTTCTTTATAATGCTTCTTCCACTTGCCGAGGTTGTGCGGTCCGACCTCCTCGTCGACAAGGATCATGGAAAGCTCTACCTCGCCCCGGATCGGCTGCCCCGTAAGGCTGAACATGGTGTAATTCGTATTCAGGCTGTTTACGATCCCCTCATACTCCATTTTCCCCCAGCAGAAGGTGACAAACCGCGTCCTCTCCTGCCGCAGCATCCCGATAAAGCCCTCGATGATCGGCTGAACGGAATACTCTTCGCCCGTGATCAGCTGTTTTGCCAGCGTTCCCGCCCCCGTCGCGACACTTGTGGGCGACGCCGCGATCTTATCCGCCATAAAGGCATCCTTTACCGAAACCTGATCGAAGATCAGCGTAACGTTCATCATCAGCCTGACCTTTGCCGGCTCATAGGAGATACCGTTTGTGCTTCCCTTCGCGCCTCCCGCAGTTCCGTAGTCCGTCTTCTGGTACATACCGCCGCCGTAACCGCTCAGCGTCAGCTGACTCGGATTAAACTGTACGGTATACACCTTCTCCGTCTTTAAGATCTGCTCCTGTACTGCCTCTGCCGCTTCCGCAACGGCATCTCCCGCCGCGTCCGCCATCTGACCCAGCGCCCCCGCAGCCGCGCCGACGGCATTTCCCGTGATGCCGCCCAACGCACCGGCGGCTCCCTTTGCCGGAACAATCTTTTTGATCTGCAGCTCCTTCTGCTTTACCTCGCTATAGGTACTGATGCGGATCTGTGCTTTTTCTACAATCCCCGCTGTATGCTTTAACGCATCTGCAACCGACATCTTCAGCCCACTCCCTGTTTCTTACAGATTCAGATTCAGAACATTGTTGTTGGTAACCTTTGTAAACAGATCCGCCCCGTTTGCCTTCCCTTTTACGAACATATTTTCATACGCCCTGTTCCAGCAGTCCTGATCGTAGATCTCCGGCTGCTCGCCCTGTCGGATCGAGAGATTGACAACGCCCCGGATCGGATCGCCCGATTTATTAAACATGGTATAATTCGCCTGTACGCCCGTCAGCTCTCCCCGAAAGGACATCTTCGACCAGTAAAACACGACCTGCCTCGTCACGTCCATCGTCAGCAGGGAGAGAATGCCCTCGATCTGCGGCTGTACGGTATGATCCTTGCCGACAAAGTACCCTGCCGCCTGTACCGCGCTCCCCACAGGGGAGCCTACGTTGTTCACCATGAACGCGTCGAAGATATTAACCTCGTCAAAGACCAGCTGCACGCTCAGCGTTGTAGAGGTCGGCACATTGTTCTGCACGATCATGCTGTTCGACATATTTCCCATGGAGCCGCCGCTGTAATCCGTCTGCATACCCGTCGTCGTCTGCATCCGGATACTGGTAGGATTATACTGCACCTCCATCGCAAGATATTCCTTCCCCTCCCCCATCAGACTGTTGCGTGCCGCGGAGGAGAGTGTGCCGGAGAGCGCGCCCTGTGTCGCATCCAAAAGCGACTGATTCAGCGCATTTGCCTGCGAATGGGTTGTAAGCACATTGCTTCTGCTCTTTAACAGCCTCGACTCTTCATCATCCCGCTCCGTGATTTCCTGCAGCATGTCGACATTTCTGACGCACAGCACTGCCTTCGGTACGTTTCCCGTCAGACTGTTCACCATATTTTCCACTATGGCATTCACCGCTGTACCGCCTCCCTTCTCCTGTCATCCTCTCCGGGATCAGAATCCCCTTCTGCGTCTTTCATTCTGCAGACGCTTCTCCAGTCTGCTGTAGACCTGATCCGTGATATCTCCGATCTTTCCCTGTACGTCCCTGTTTATCAGCTCCGTCAGATTTTCCGTCTGCTGCGTGATCTCCCGCGTTGTCTGATTCGTCACATGCCGCTCTACGGTTTTGGAGCTGTTGGTCACTTCCTCCATGATCCTGCTACGGTTTTCGAGCGTCCTGCTCTGATTTTTCAGCTGTTCCAGAATTTCCTCGCTGACATCATTCTCCGTCTGCTGCTTATGAACCAGACTGATCCTGTTCTGTTCGCGGCTCTCGGAAAATCCCGTCTTTACCGTTTTGCGCCCTGCGCTTTCCTCCCAGCGCTCCACCACCGTCTCCGTCAGCTTCTGCATCCGGGTACCGTCTTTATAATAGAACAGCTCCTGCTCCAAAAAACTGCTCTCCGGCATCCGAAGCTCTGCCGCAGTCTCCTCCGGGATCCCTGAAAAGGCTTCCGTTCCCTCTTTCGTCTGCGGCTCTCTCCGGTACGGCGTTTCCGGTAAAACGCCCTCCTCCGGACGCCCCGAGACCGCCTCCTGCTGCTCCTGCATACGGATATGATTTTCCGTATACAGCAGCTCCTGCTCCTTAGAGTCGTGCCGGATCAGCTCGATATCCCGCATCAGACTTCCGATACTACGGTTCGTCTCCGTCTCCGGCTGCCGCATTCCGGCAGGAGTCCGCAGATACTGCTCC
>CAZVWN010000011.1:18279-26086 GCA_964631065.1 uncultured Acetatifactor sp. | reverse complement strand
TCATACAGCACCCTGTTGACACCCTTAACCTCATGTACGATCCTGTCCACGATATGCGTCATCAGTTCAAACGGGATATTCTCAACCGTCGCCGTCATGGCATCCGTCGTGTTGACCGCGCGGATGATGACCGACCATTCAAACGCCCGCTTTCCGTCCTTTACGCCGGTGGATTTAAAGTCAGGCACAACGGTAAAATACTGCCATACCTTCCCTTCCAGACCGTTCTTTGCAAATTCCTCCCGCAGAATGGCATCCGACTCGCGAACCGCCTCCAGACGATCTCTTGTGATTGCGCCGGGACAGCGCACGCCGAGTCCCGGCCCGGGGAACGGCTGACGGTAAACCATGCCGTGCGGCAGTCCGAGTCTCTCGCCGACAAGTCTCACCTCGTCCTTAAACAGAATCTTGATCGGCTCAACCAGTTCAAACTTCATATCCTCGGGAAGTCCGCCCGCGTTATGGTGCGCCTTGATACCGCCCTCGCTCTCAAGGATATCCGGCCAGATGGTTCCCTGCGCGAGGAAATCAATGCCGTCCAGCTTCGCCGCTTCCTCCGCAAATACCTGAATAAACTCTCCGCCGATGATTTTTCTCTTCTCTTCCGGCTCCGTCACGCCCGCAAGCTTATCCAGGAAACGATCCGTCGCGTCCACATAGACCAGATTTGCTTTCAGCTGATTGCGGAATACCTCGATTACCTGCTCCGGCTCGCCCTTTCTGAGCAGTCCGTGATTGACATGAACGCTTGTCAGCTGCTGTCCGACCGCCTTGATTAAAAGCGCTGCGACAACGGAGGAATCCACGCCGCCCGACAGGGCAAGCAGTACCTTCCTGTCTCCGATCTGTTCGCGAAGCGCCGCAATCTGCTCTTCGATAAATGCGTCTGCCTGTTCCGGCGTTGTAATTCTGACCATATCATCAGGTCGTCTGTCGTATACCATGTATCATACCTCTCTTTTCCCTATTTGGTAACTGTTCAAAGCCATGCAAATTTCGTAAAGCAGACGTTAAATGTCTGCATTTTGGCGGTCGGCTCTGAACTGTCACGCTATTTGTAACCATCCGGCAGCCTTCCCGAAACCGCTTCCACAAAGCGCTTCCTTCCCGCTCCGGATCGTCCTCTTTATTTTACGGGAAATTTCCCGGAAACGCAATCCCTATTCCGTCTGCGCCGCAAAAAAACGTAACCGCCCGGCTCATTACAAGCGAAGCGCCCCGGGTGCAGACCGGAGCGCTTCTATGAGAGAAAAGTTTTAGAGGAATCATTCATTCCCAAAGTGAGTTTACCGCAAAACAAATTTATTTTCTAATGTTTTTTAGCCTTTTCATGGTAAAAGCGCTGTTTTTTTGTTCTGCAATATGGTAAGATACGGATAACAGGAAGGGAACGGAGTGTAGCACAATGCAGAGCAGTAAAGCAAAGGATATCAGCAGAATCACGATTGAGAAAGGACACCGCGGCGACTTTTCCCCTCGGCAGGAGGATCATTACCACAATTATTTTGAAATTTTTTTCCTGCTGTCCGGGAAATGCCGTTTTCTTTTAAATGACCGTGTCTCGTATCTGGAGCGGGGCGATTTCGTCCTGATTACCCCGGGAAGTCTGCATCATGCCCTGTACGATCTCGCTCCCTGCGAAATCCTGACGCTCTATTTTAAGCGGACACACATTGCACACGGGCTGCCCGCAGAAGATGCGGAATCACCGCGCTCATTTCTTGGCAGTATCCCGACGCTCTATCAGGAGCGGTTTACGCTTCTGCTAAACCGTATGCTGTCCGAGGGAACGGTGAACGATGAATATACGGAGCACTTCATGGAATGTTATCTGCATGAACTGCTGCTGATGCTGATGCGGTATTCCGTAATGAACGAGGAAGAGCCGGAGCTGTTAAACGCCCGCGACGCCGATATCCTGACCGCGACGAAATATATCTACCGCAATTATAAAAAACCGCTCACCCTTGCGGAGGTGTCGGCAGAGGCAGCGCTCAGTCCGACCTATTTCAGCAAAAAGTTCAAGCAGACTACCGGCATGGGCTTCAAGGAATACTTAAACTTTGTGCGTCTCCGGCACGCCCAGACGGCGCTGCTGACAACAGACAGCAGCATCACGGACATTGCCCTGGAAAACGGTTTTAATGACAGCAATTATTTTAAGGATCTCTTTAAAAAGGTTTACGGGAAATCTCCCCGGGAATACCGCAAAAGCCGGGGCTGAATGAACACCCCGGCTTTTGCGTATCTGTTTTCTGCAATCATAACCGCAGTCGGCTTCACATCCGGCGCGGCTGAACTGATGCCTTAATATTCCATCAGCTTCTCTTCGCCGTTCATGACGCGCATCGCGCCCTGCGCCAGTGCAAGCAGCTCATCCTCGCCCGCGTAAACGGTAACGGGAGCGATCCAGCCGGCTCTCTCCTTCAGCACATCGCAGACATCCTTCCCGTAAGCGATACCGCCCGTAAGGATAATCTGGTCTACCTTTCCGTTCAGCACGCACGCCATGGCGCCGATATCCTTTGCGACCTGAAGCAGGAACGCCTGCTTTGCCTCCGCCGCCTTCTCATCGCCTTCGTTCGCGCGCTTCGTCACATCGCGCATATCGTTCGTACCAAGATAAGCGTTAAAGCCGCCCTTACCGATCAGCTTACCGTAAACTTCCTTCTCCGTATACTTTCCGGAAAAGCACATCTTTACCAGTGCGCCGCAGGGCACGCCGCCCGCACGCTCCGGTGAGAACGCGCCGTCTCCGTCGAATGCGCTGAACACATCGACAACCCTGCCGCCTTCATGTGCGCCGACGGATACGCCGCCGCCCATGTGTACAACGATCAGTCTTAAGGATTCATATGCCTTTCCCACTTCCTTCGCATATCTCTTCGCAACCGCCTTCTGGTTCAGCGCGTGGAAAATACTTCCTCTGGGAATTTCCGGCATTCCGGAATATCTTGCGATCGGCATCAGCTCGTCAACGACAACCGGATCCACGATATAGGAAGGTACGCCGATGGAATCTGCAAGCTCTCTCGCAAGGATACCGCCGAGGTTCGACGCATGCTGTCCCTGCACGCCCTTCCTTAAGTCCGCAAGAAGCGCATCCGTCACAGCGTAGGTACCGCCGGGAATAGGCTTTAACATACCGCCGCGTCCGACAACGACATTCAGGGAATGCATGTCAAAATTCTTGGATTCGAGAAGATCCGTGATGATCTTTTTCCGGAAATCCTTCTGATCCACGATCGTCTCATACTGAGAAATCTCCTCTGTGGAATGTCTCAGCGTCTCCTCGAACAGGAGCGTTTCATCCTCAAACACACCGATCTTTGTCGAGGTGGAACCGGGGTTGATGATCAGGCTCTTAATTGCCATTTCTTTATCCTCCTTTATTTTTCAGCCTCTGCTGATCTTTTTCTCGTTCTGCTTTATCAGTCTTCTTTATTTCCCGTTCTGCTTCTTCAGCTCTTCTGCCACAACCGCCGCAAGCGCGATGGAATTTACCTTTGTCTCAAAGGTATCGGAACGGCTCGTCAGGATAACGGGAACCTTCGTTCCGGTAAGGATACAGCCGTTCTTGACGCCGGGAACCATGTGAACGATCGCCTTGTATACCAGATTTCCCGCATGGATATCGGGGAAGAGCAGGACATCCGCATCTCCCTGGATCTTTCTGTCGGTCGCTCCCTTATGCTTTGCAGCCTCCGCATCAATGGCAAGGTCAAGGGAGAGCGGTCCGTCGATCAGGCAGCCCGTAATCTTTCCTTCCTCACACATCTTCGTCAGCTCTGCCGCCTCAACCGTGACCGGCATCTTCGGGTTTACAACCTCAACTGCCGCCAGCGGCGCAACCTTCGGGTTCTCAATTCCGCATGCGTTGCAGACCGGAATGGTATTCTGAATAATATTTACCTTATCCTCCAGCGTCGGATAAGTCATAAATGCAACATCCGTCAAAAACAGCAGTCTGTCGATGCAGGGAATATCAAATACACAGACATGGGACAGCGGTCCGCCCGTTCTTAAGCCCACTTCCTTATCCAGCACGCTCTTTAAGAAGTTCTTGGAGTCAACCAGTCCCTTCATGTACATGTCAACCTCGCCGTCATGCGCAAGCTTTACTGCCGTATGCGCCGCCTGGATCATATCCGGCTCGTCGATGATCCTGTAATCCGTCAGATCCATGTCAAGAGACGCCGCGATCTCCCTGATCTTTGCCTCGTCGCCGACCAGAACCGCATCCGCGATCCCCTGTGCCTTCGCCTCGCGCACCGCCTCAAGCACAGCGGAATCCTGCGCCGCCGCTACGGCGATCTTCTTCATGCTGTAGCTCTTTACCTTTGAAATCACCTGTTCAAAACCCTGTTTCATTTGTCAATGCTTCCTTTCTTTTTTCGTCCCCGTAAGACGCTCTTCTTTGGACACTCTCTCATCCTGCAAAGCGCGCGCCGGCTGCTGCGCATCCAATCCCGTAACAGTTCAGCCCTCTGCATTCATAAAAGCGGCTGCTGCGCATCCGACGCTGCTTTGCAGCTCATCTTTTATTTCATTTGAGGGCGCTCCGCTCGTAAATATCAGCCCTGCTGCTTATGCGTGCAAGCACGCCCGGCGCAGCCGCTGATATTTACGGCTGAACTGTTACAAATAATAACACGCTCCCCCGCAAAATGCAATAGCCGGGCGGCGTTATCGGCTAAACAACCGCATACCGGTAAACCTCCGCAAGCGTCTGAACCGTCCGGAAGATATACCGTTGCAGCGCCTCATCCGGCTGTGTCTGATCCGGCACCATGATGACACGGCATCCGGCGCGGTACGCGGAGAGCACGCCGTTCGGGGAATCCTCGACCGCGATACATTCCTCCGGCTTTAAGGAAAGCTGCGCACAGGCATAGAGATAAATATCCGGGGCAGGCTTTCCTTCCTTTACCATTGTCGCACTGACGATTTTATCAAAACGCCCTTCCAGCCCCGTCAGCCGTAAGTATTTCGCCGTGCGCTCCGGATCGGTCGCCGTCGCAATCGCCGTCGTGATGCCCTCCGCTCTCAGCTTTTCCAAAAGCTCCGGTGCGCCCGGCTTTACCCGGATTCCCTCCCTGTCGAGGCATTCCTCCATCAGCTCCTTCCGCCGCTGCCGCACTGTCTGATAATCCAGGTCTTCCCCGAACCATACCCTAAGCTGCGCGGGCGCAAAGGGTCTTCCGAGACTTCGCATGAAAAGCGCCTGTTCATCCGTCATATGATAGCCGAACTCTGCCAGCGCCTTCGGCCAGAAGATCCGGTAATAGGTTTCCGTGTCGATCAAAGTTCCGTCCATGTCAAAGATAACTGCTTTCATGTTTTCCTGTCATTCCCCCTGACATCAGTTGATTGCGAAACGCGCATTTCCCAAAACAACGCTGCACAGACCGCCGCAGCTGTTTCCCGCAATCTGTGCGCTCCCAAACTGTCTCTTTCCCTACCAGTATACCGCTTCCCGCCGCAAAGCGCCATCCCTTTTCGTGCAAACAGATCACCCGACAGATCCCCGCCCTGCCTGTCCCGACGGCTGCAAAAGGCGGACTGCATGCCGTCTGCACACAATCCGCCCCTTTTCCCCGCAGCCTAAAAGCCGCTTTGCTTTCTTACTCCCCGATCACCCGACTGCCCCAGAGCGTGACCTGATCGCTGTCTCCGAGTGCGGTAAATACCATCGTTTCCAGCTTTGTGTTTTCCACAGACATCTCCAGCGTCAGCCCGCTGTAGTTCTCCCCGTTCATCGTAAGCGTGATATACGGAGTCCCCGGTTCCAGGCGCCAGCTGCCGCTGTAATCGCCCGTGATGCTGCCGTCTTCGTTCAGCGTGATCAGAGAAGGCTGCTTTGTCTCGAGCGCCTTGTAGTCGATCTCAAGCTCATGCAGAATGATCTCATAATCTCCCGCGACCTCCGCCGCCGTATAACCGCTTTCCTTCAGCTTCTCCCCGGTCGTCTGATAGGGCGCTGCGACAAGCCAGCCCTCCTTCGTCTGAAAGAGCTGATGTACCTTGACATAATGCCCCTCTGTTCCGTTGGTCGTTCTCGTATGGTATACGATGTACGCCCTGCCGTCGTCATCGACAAACGCGGAATTATGCCCCTGCGCGACCTGTCCGTTGTTGAAATTCCGCCATTTATAACCGCCCATCAGCCGCACGCCGACCGACTGGTTATAGTTGAACACATACTTGTCATAAAACGCGCTGTTTCCGAGCGCATCCACATACTCTCCGTCCGGACGCTCCGCGCGGAACACCCTGACATTATATCCACCCGCCGCTTCGAGATTGCCGTAGGAGATGAAGAGATAATACCAGTCTCCGATCTTCTGTATATAAGATGCCTCGCCCGACACATACGCGCCGCCCGCGATCTTTTTCCCGAAATAGGCGTCCGAATGCAGATCCGTTTCGTAGCTTACGCCGTAATCGCGCAGTCCGGTCTCTCCGTCCAGCTCCAGTAAAAAGATCCCGCCCGACCAGGAGCCGTAGCTCATCCAAAGCTTTCCGTCCTCATCATAGAACACGCAGGGATCAATACAGTTCGGCCATTTATCGCCCCACTTCTTATTCTCCACGCCGTTTATCACATACCGTTCCGGGATCTCCTGCGTTCCCAGAACCTCCGGCGCATCCGTCTGCGCGAAATCGTCTGCACAAAAACCGCCGTAGACCACCGTTCCGGCATAGGTATAAGGTCCCGTAACGCTGTCTGCCGTCAGCATGACAATGTTGGACTTCCAGTTATCGCCGTTCGCGCTTAAGTAGACGCAGTACTTTTCCATGACGGGATTATAAATGATATCCGGCGCCCAGAGATAGCCGAGCCAGCTTCCTGCGCTGTCGTCGTCATTCCACGCCCTGATCTGCTCTCTCGTCTCCTGCGAATATCCCTCCTGAATCACATTGTCAAGACCGGTCCAGTTATAGAGATCCTGACTGCTCCCGCCCGTGATATGCGTTCCGATCACATAATAGGTTCCGTCAAAATCCTTAAAGATGGACGGATCATGACAGGTAATGCGCTGATACTGCATTCTGTCCTCATATTCGATTTCCCAAAGCTCCTGCTGCGTTTTCAGTTTTAACACGGCGCGAATCATAACCTCCTGTCCTGCATACTCAAATTTTACATACGGTCTGAGAATGATCTCCTCCGTACCTGCCGCCTGAACGGGAAGCACACCGCCCGCAAGGCTGAGCGCAAGAAGAAGCGCCGCCGCGCCCTTCCCCTTCTTCTTTTTCAAAACGCACACAATCCCCGCCAGACAGACCGCAAGCACTGCCGGTACAAGCAGAAAAACAGCGCCGCTGCCGTCTCTCTTCGCTTCCCCGAACACTGTCGGATCCCCGGTCAGCGTACCGTCTAAGCTCACGCTCTCCCCCGCAGGAACTGCCGGGAGAACGGACGGCTGTGAATCCTCCGAGACTGCCGAAAGTCCTTCCGTGTTACTGTAGGTAAACGTCGTCTCCTTTACGTTCCAAAGCGCAAAGCCGTTCTGTACCGTGAGCCGGTAATGAATTTCTTCTCCCGCGCGGTACGAGGTCTTATCCGTAGAAAGCGTAACCGTAATGCTCTCCTCCGAGGTCGTATTGACAGCCCCCGCAAGGGTTTCTTCCGCCAAAGCTCCTTCCGCGACGGACGCATCCGCGCCGCTCTGCTCCTCTGCCGCCCCTGCACGGACGCCGGTTCCCGCCCAAAACAGGAAACACGCACACGCCATCACACCGCAGAGCGCCGCCCGCTTTTTCCCGATCCTCTTTTCCCCGATCTTCTTTTTTCCGATTTCCT
>CAZVWN010000011.1:0-18179 GCA_964631065.1 uncultured Acetatifactor sp. | reverse complement strand
CTTTTTTCCGATTTCCTGTTTCCTTACGCCGGTCTCCCTCATGCCCATCCTCCCCGGAAGTCAAAATCTGATATTATTCCTGATATCAAACACGGGATATCCCTTTTCATCCCACTCCAGCTTCATCGCCATCGCATGACGGTTCGGATCATACAGGGGATCGCCCTCTATCTCCGCATAGGTTCTCGCATGATAAATGCAGACCTCCGTGCCGTCCGCAAGCGTCGTAAAGCTGTTATGACCCGGACCGTAAATCCCGTATTCCCTGCTGCTCTTCAAAACGGGCTGCCGCTCCTTTTTCCAGACGTTCGGATCAAGGAGATCCTCGTCCTCGCCGATGCTCAGCATGCCCATGCAATAGCATTCTCCCGTCGCGCTCGCCGAAAAGGTCAGGAAAATCCTCCCGTTTTTCTTTAGGACGGCGGGTCCTTCATTGACCCAGATATCCCGTCTCTCCCAGTCATAGTCCGGCGTCGTTAAAAGCACCTGCGCCGTCGCAAGCTTTGTCGGCGTCTCCATCCGCGCAATATAGAGGTTGGAAATCTGGATGCCGACGCTCACCTTCTCCGCCCAGACGTAATACAGCTCTCCCCGATGCTCAAATACGGTGGCATCCAGAGAAAACGCCTCGAAGGAATAAATATCGTCGTCTGACCGCTTAATCTTTCCCATTTCCTTCCATGGATCAGCCAGCGGATCCTGCCCCTGACATTCCAGCACATAGGGTCGGATCGCCCACTTATTTTCCGCCTCTCCCGCCGCAAAATAGAGATACCATTTTCCTTTTAGATAATGCAGCTCCGGCGCCCAGATATGCTCCCCCATGATCCCGCTCTCATGCTTCCTCCAGACCGTGACCTCCGCCGCACTGCGAAGCTCCGCAAGGGTATCGGCGCGCCTTAATACAATGCGGTCATACGCGGGAACGGATGCCGTAAAATAATAACTGCCGTCGGTATGTCTGTATACATAAGGGTCTGCCCGCTGTTCGATAAAAGCCTGATTATAGGGGGTCATCGCACCGTTTCTTCTCTTTTCCATTTTGCATACCATCCTTTTTCATTTTCACAGGCTTCCCTTTTCGCCTGTATGCCGTTTTCTGCGCCGCGCAGTCCGGAAAGCCGCGCATACTCTGCCTTTTACGGAGCGGGAATGTCTCCTGCTCCCTAAAAGACCCCCGGATCCGGTCTTTCGCAGATCCGGGGATAAGTCTTCGGTATTTTTTAATGCCTGCGGATTGTTCCGTGCTTTGCACTCCCACGTCTACACCCCGGCATTCGTTTACTCTACGCCAAGAAGCTCCACATAGCACTTCTCACCCGTGAAGAAGAAATAGCAGGGCGCATCTGCCGTCAGCGTCGATACAACGACAACCTTCTCCGTCATCTGTGCGCCGTCAGCGCCGGTGAACGCATACTCCATCGTGATCTCGCCGCCGTTTCTGGAGATCGTCAGCGTAACATCCGCATCCGTCATCATGGAAAGCCAGCCTGCCCAGTCGTCTCCCCAGGAGCACTCCGCAGAGGTCATCGCATAGGAAGCATCTCCCCATCCGAACGCGTCCGCACGGACAACCGCATACTCTGCGTACTCCGCGCTCTGGTCAGCCGGAGCGTTATGTCCCTTCGTCTCTACATTGATGAATGCCGTGACAAAGTTATCCCAATTTGCAAGACCGTCGGAATAATTCTTTAAGGTTACGGTCTTTGTCTCGCCGTCAGCGATCGCATAGCTGTCGGACCAGTCGGACCAGAATGCGCCGGAGCGGTCAACAGAACCGATGCTGTCGATCGCGTTCCCGTCGGGAACGATCTCAACCGTGGAGGCTGTAGGCTCCGCTTCCTCTTCCACGACAGCCGCCGTCTCGGGCGCAACGCTCTCGACGTTCGGATCGCCCAATGCGTACAGGGAAGCTACCTGTCCTGCGCTCAGTGCGCTGTCAAAGACATAAAGATCATCGACAAAGCCCTTAAAGATCGTATCCCAGAAGTTGATGCCGAAATAGGACTCAAACTCGGCGCTGCCCGGCTTCATGATGTTGGGCGCAAGCGTCGCATCCCATGTATATCCGCCATCCCAGCCCATCGACTCGCCGTTTGTGTCGAAGCATGCCTTGGAATCATACGCGAGCGCGCCGTTTAAATACAGCTGTGCGCCGACCGTCGTGGAACCGACAGGGCTCTGCTGGCTGTCGCCCGTGCAGACAACCGTTACCATCACCCATTCCTTCTTGCCCGAGATCGCGTGATCCTCGTCAGAAAAAGACCACATCCAGGGCCAGCAGTCCGTGCCGTCCTGCGCATCGGAAGCCTCGTTACGGCTCCATACGACCGGGAAGCCCTTGTATCCCGGGAACTCCGTCTGGGTAATGTTCATCCATGTAACATCATTTCCCGCATCTGCCGCTCTGCCGATGTTGTAGCCGATCTGCAGGGTCGGTCCGAAGTTGCTCAGTCTCGCCGCGTTCATCCAGTAGGATACGGTATAGGCATCCGTGTTCGTCGCCTCTAAGCCGAGGTCAAGTCCGTAGGAGCCGTCAAGATAAATTGCCTTTCCGACGGGACCGTCCGCATACGCAAACGTAACATCCGCCGCCTCCATGCCTAAGTTTGCGCCGTCGAGCGTCGCCGTGTCCGTGTTCGTCACTGCCGTATACCCTTCATCCTCACCGTCAAAGGTCAGGTGTGCGAACGCCTCCGGAAGCGCCTCGGGCGTTACCTCCGCGCTCTGTCCGGACTCCCCTGCTTCCTCTTTGCTCTCCTCTGCGCTTTCCTGTGAGCTCTCCTTAGAAGAGCTTCCGCCGTCGTCGCCGCACGCCGTCAGCATCGTCGCCGTCATCGCCGTGCAGAGTAAAAGTGCCATTGCTTTCTTTTTCATGTTTTCCCTCCATGTCATTCTAATCTATAGCTATGGATCCGCCGCTTACTGTGCGAAGGAATCCACCACTGCCTGATACTGTGCCAGCTCCTCGTCCGACAGGACATTATAGCCGTCCGGTCCAAAGTACGAGATCATCGCCTCCGCGTGATAATAGTTCGCCTGTTCGGTCGCCTCTTCGACATAATCCGCCGCCTTTGCCTTGCCCTGATCTACAAGATCATGGATGCCGATGTTGTTGAAATACTGGTCGCAGAAGTTCCAATACCCCGCGATGCTGTACCAGCCGTAGGGAACGGGGCGGGTAATGCTTGCGAAATAGTCATCCCAATAGGGCTTGTGATCCGCATCCTGCGGGAAGAGGGCGCTGAAGCCGTCCCATACTTCCTTGTTCAGCGTGATCGGATAAGGCATCTGAGAATTCTTTAACGGTACGCCGGAAGCGTTTGTAATGCTCTCGTCGGAATAGATCTCCAGTCTCGCCTTCCAGCCGTCAACACCCCAGCCCATAAACTTCAAAAGCAGATACGCCTCGTAAGGATACTGACAGGAGGTGGAAACGCCGCCCATGTACATGTTGGCGATCACGTTATGCTCCTTCTCGTCTACGACGTTCGGCGTTACATAGGGAACGATATCCAGACCGTACTGCTCCTGATATCCCTCATATCCCCAGAGATTCATGTAAGTCCAGGAGCCCTCCGAGAATACGGCAACATGTGCGGTCGCACCGAACCATGCCTCCCAGTCTCCCGTCCAGTCCTCCATCTCCTGCGTCTCCTGAGAGGGAGCGACATATCCGCCGAGCTTTAAGTCGGAAAATTCCTGCTCGCCCTTTGCCCAGTAGGACAGGTCGAAATCCGTTCCGTTGAAGCCGAATTCTCCCTTCAGCGCTCTCTCGTCCGGCGAGCACGCCGCGATACCGTAAAGGGAATCCAGTCTGTTGTAATAGCCGAGTCCGAAATACTTCATCTGTCCGCCGCCCGGATCAACGGTCGCGTCCTTGATGAGCTGGATCATCTCTTCCCATGTCCAGTCTGTTCTGGGCATCTCAAGGTTCAGCGTCTTGATCACGTTTCTGTCGATGAATACGGCGCTGGGCCAGTATACCATCGGCACGGCATATCTCGCGCTCGTATCAAAGCAGCCGATGCCGTACTCCGTAACGGTCGCCATCAGGTTTGCATTCTCGGGATCTGCGTCAAAGTACTCCGAGATATCCAGCCAGTACTGGTTTGCCAGCGCGGTATCGGAATCCGTTCCCTCGAAGACGTCCGGGAAGGTTCCCGCCGCTGCCGCTGCGGAGAGGTCTGTGCTCATATCCTCGATCACGCGGCACTCTACCTTGATATTCGGGTAGATCTCCATGAACTTCTCCGCGAGCAGATTGATCGTCGTCTCATCCTCGTAATGCCAGAAGGTCAGCGTAATGTCGTCCGTCGTCACGCCGTTCTCGTCCACCTTGCCGGACGGACCGCCGGAGCTGCCGCCGCATGCCGTCATTCCAAGAACCATGGAAGCCGCAAGCAGTAAACTTAAAATTTTCTTTTTCATTCCTTTTCCTCCTTAAAAAATTTATCTTCAGACCATTCCGGTCAAAGAATACGATTTATTCGCCTGTAATACCCGTTCTGTCGATGCTCTCCACAAAATGTCTCTGTAAGAAGAAGTACATGATGAGCAGCGGCAGGATGGAAAGCGCCGTCGCCGCCATTCTGACACATTCGTTCAGACTGGTCGCCGTATCTCCCGTCGTCGCCAGCGTGTTAAAGCTTGCGTCGAAGTTCTTGAGCTGGACAACGAGGTTGACCCAGATGCTCTTCGTCGAGAGTCCCTGTACATACAGCTCCGTCAGGTACGACTCGTTCCAGTACCAGACGAAGGAAAACAGAACCACCGTCAGGATCGCCGGCGCCGCGGAGGGAACCGCGATCTTGATAAAGGATTTCAGATATCCCGCCCCGTCGATCTGCGCCGCCTCGATCAGCACCTTCGGCACCTGCTTAAAAAACTGGTAAAAGATCAGGATGAAGATCGGTGCATTCAGCCCGTTCCCGAACAGCGCCGGAAGGACAAACGCCCAGATCGTTCCGAGGATTCCCGTGTCGTTATATAAAACGTAGGTCGGGATCATCGTCACCTGGCTCGGCAGGATGTAGGAAAAGATCAACAGCCCCATCAGCAGCTTCTTTCCCTTAAACTCAAACCTCGCAAAGCCGTAGCCGACCAGCATACAGATCAGCACGTTGCAGAGGGTCGGCAGCCCCGCGATCAGAATGCCCTTTAACAGCGAGCTCCAGAAGCTCATGCTCTTCGCCGCGTCTATGTAATTCTGTAAATAAAGCGTGCTCGGAATCCATTTCACGGAGGAATCCAGCAGATCATCCCGGTTCATAAAGCTGCAGCTGAACATATACAGGATCGGGTAAAGGTAGACAAAGCCGATACAGATTAACAGTCCGTAGACGACAATCTGCTTTCCCGCGCCTTCCTTTTCCTTGCTGCCGAAGACGAAACGGTGCAGCTTTTCCTTCGTAAACAGACGCTTAATAGTCTCCGCTGCCGTCGTAGGTGCGGTAGCTGCGCTTCTTTCTTGTCTTTTCAATCTTCCTTGCATTCCGCTTTCCCCTCCTCTCTATCCGTTTTACCGTTCTCGCTTCCTTTTTCATCTCCCGCTTACGGCGCTTTACCTGTCTGTCGTAGATATCCTTCTTCGAGCCTAACAGCAGGAAGAACAGCAGAACGATCAGCGTTACGACAAGGGAATACATCCAAGCCATCGCCGAAGCGTAGCCGTAGCCTTTTTCCTTTGTGCCGGAGAACATTGCCGACTCGATCATGTTAATCAGCGAGTTCTGTTCGTTTCCGGAGAGGAAGATTACCGAATACACGGCGTTCAGCAGGATCATCGGCTTAATCGTCGGCAGCGTGATCTTCCAGAAGCATTCCCATGCGGAGCCGCCGTCGATCTTTGCCGCCTCGTACAGGGCGGAATCGATCTTCTGTAGCGCCGAGAGGAAGATCAGGATCTGCACGCCCGAATACCAGAGGATCATGATCATGTTGGAAAAGATCTCACCGATGGATTCCGCAAGCGAAGCCGGCAGGAAGTTTTCCAAAGCCGATACGATCGACTGGACGTTCATCGCGGGGATCGTCGCCGCCCCCTCTCCGACCAGCATGTTCATCACGGGTCCGCTGACGATGATGACCGGCAGGAAAAAGATCAGCCGGAAGAACCCCTTACATTTAATCTTTCCGTTGAGCATCATCGCGATCATCAGCGCAAATACCACGATGATCGGCACCTCTACGATGGTCTGCCAGAGATACGTTACGATCTGCTGGGGAAACTCCGGATTCTCCATCCATATCTGCGTAAAGTTTCCCGTGCCGACATAGGTAAATTTCGTTCCCAACGGCGTGATCCTGATATTGAACCACATATAATAGAAGGACTGGCAAAGCGGGTACAGCATGAAGAGGAGAACACCGATCAGCCACGGCAGGATAAAGAGGTATCCTGCGCGCGCTTCCCGCCTTTCCAGCTTTCCAAGTCTGCCCTTCGGTTTTTTTACTTTCTTTTCTCTGCTCATTTACTCAACCACCTCATAGCTCATTCCTGCCAGCGTGTGTCCGTCTGCGCTCTGTGTCTGCGCGCTGTAATTGAGATAGACCGTTACCCCGTTGTCATAGGTGACTACCGTGATGCCGTTGTCCAGGATCTCATGCCCGGTGATAAAAGCGCCCGCCGTCTTCTCATATACCTTCTCCAGCTCCCTTGTATAGGAGAGGATCGTATCCCTGTAGACGCTGTACTCGGAGCTGTAGATGTCTGCGGAGTTCGTATAGATCAGCCGGGAGGCATTCTCCTTCGTGATGTAGAAGGAGGGTCTGGTTCCCGTCTCGACCAGCTTTAGGAAAAACTCCTGCTTGTTTGCCTCAAAGTTTACATATTCGGAATAGACCGGCATGCTTCCCTTTAAGACAATCGACAGAAACGGTACGCTCTCATCCTCAAAGATGTAATTCGAGGTGTACAGCGGCATGTCGAGAAAGCCTTCCGTATAATTCCAGAGATAGGAAAACGGCTGCTCCAGCACAAGCTCCGTGCTCTCGTCCAGCGCCGCCAGCGTCGCCTCATAATCCGCCGCGCACTGATATCTCGTATAGAAATTTCCGCTGTAGTTATAGGAGTAAAGCGTGTTGGAGATGCCGCCGACCGCCAGTCTGTCAACGCCCTTCTTCGTATAGCTCTCCACGAACTGCTTTAATACCTCTGCCGTTCTCGCGGGCGTCAGCCACATAAACTCCTCATAGACATCCCGATAGGTTTCCTCCTCGAGCTTGCGCTTGTTGATCTTTTTTACGACGTTAAAGGTCGCGTTCTGTTCGTCGGGATTGATCCTTAACGCATCATTGTACAGATACAGCGCAATCCCTTCCTCCTTCGTCTCCTGTAAAAGCTTTGTCAGCTCTCCCGTTCCGCCGATATCGGCATCCGCCTTGTATTTCGTGATCGGAAGATTGTACAGTCCGCCCTTCTGCCATCCCTTATAGACGCCAAAGAGCTTCGTCACGCCCTCTTCCCTCAGATCCGCATAAATTTCGCGGATATCCTCCACCGTCGTCATGACGACAGAGCTTGTGCCGACGATCCATGCCTCTCTCTCCGTTCCGAGGAAATCCACCCTCGTCCGGTATTCGTCCGTAAGCGTCTTCAGCCCGCCGTTATCCAGCAGATAATTCCGGTAGGCGTTTGCCATCCCGCAGTAATTCGCGCTGTCGCCGCTTAAGAATAAGTATCTCACCTGTAGATCGGAATGGCTTCTGTCCGTCTCGACCATCTTAAAGGAGCCGGAGGTGCCGTTATTGCTGGTCGGCTGGTTGTAGAGCCGCCGCTGTGTAAAGCGGGCAAAGATCCGGTTATAGTCGATGCTGACGCCGTTCGGGGATGCCTCGATCGTGGCGCGCTTATCGCCCTCCTCGACCACCGCGAGATACGCGATCCCTTCGCCCGTGTGCGCCATACCGAAGACCGGCGCAAGCACCTTGTTGGCGTCGTTTACCATCTCGTATTTATCCTTCCAGAGCCTTACCACCTCGGAATCCACAAAGCCCGTATCCGTTCCGTAGATCACGCCCGTATACCCGCTGTTGAACCGCCCTTCCTTATCGTCCAGATAGATCAGCGCGCCGTTGCCGTCCGGAAGGAACATATACCCCTCCTTGCTGTCAAGGTAGCTGTACCCCAGATACGGATACAGGGCGATCGAACCGATGTAATAGCTGTCGCTGTCTTCCACGATGGATTCGTCCGGTATCCTCGCCGTGATGCCGTCCTCGTTCAGCGTTACCTCCAGCGTCATGCCCAGCCGGTACTTCTTCCAGTAGACCTTCGCCGAAAAACCGTTGTCCGTATAGCGGATCTCCTGTGTGACCTCGTCGTTGATCAGGTCTGCCTGTTGGGTGTCCACGCTGGAATAGATCAGGTTTAAGACCAGCGCCGACTGCATCGCTCCCGTCCAGAGCTCATTGTTCTTTCCGTCGTCATCGCTCACCGCAGACTCCATATATGCCCCGGTCGCCTTGTCGAGGACAATGACGGAAAGTCCTTCCTCCCGCATATAGAGCGCGTATCCGGCGTTCTCCGCGATCAGGGTATGCCCTTTCAGCTCCTCCGCGGCATGTACCGTGAGCGCCGTCCCGGGCAGTGTAACCGCCGCAGGCAAAAGCAGAAGTACCGCCAGAAGTATGGAAAAAATCCTTTTTCGTCTAATTGCCAATCTTGTACACCACCTCTCCGAATAGGGACTGGATAAAGTCGATCACCTGCGCCCAGAGCACATAAATGATAAAGGCAAGCAGCAGCGCGATCAGGATTGTAAATATCGTCAGTCCGATGATCTTCACCGTCTCTCCGATCGTGTAATTATTGATCTCACGGATGGAGATGAACAGCAGTACCGCAATCCAGACATACATAAACAGCGTCGCAAACTCTACAAAGAACGCCTCGTTATAGGTCACGACATGCGAGATCGCAAAGATGACCGGCATAAACAGCAGATAAGGCGTCAGGCTGTAGATGAAGGAGCAGTAAATGGATTTCAGCTTTCCTTCGCCGTCGTTGATCGTACACATCAGGTAATTACAGCCCGTAATCAGAAGCAGCGCCACGACTAAAAGTCCGATGTCGGAGAAGATGTCGTAATATCCCTCGCGCACCGTCTTAAACAAAAAGCCGCAGAAATACTTGTTGATGACATAAAAGGCAATGCCGATCACCAGCATGATGTTGGCGCTTGCAAGCGATACCCGGTTCTGCCGCTTAATGCCGTAGCAGCCCTCGATCGGATGCCGGACAAAATAGAACATGTACCTTAACTCCCGTATCAGCTTCCGGTTTCCGACCTTCGCAAGAACCGCTCTCGGCTGTTTTAAGATATTCCATCTGCCGTCCGCAAACCGCAGTACCTTCTTTATCAGCCAGATTGCGGCAAGCAGCAGGATTACCGTGACGAGATTGCGCTTCAGCCAGTTATTCCGGATTTCCCAGAACGCGTCCGAATACCCGTCGTAGTCCTTCGCCAGCTTCGCATACCGGATCGCCTCGTCATAATTCTCCTCCTGTAAAAGCGCCTTCCCCATCGCCATGTTCGCATAGTCGAAAAGATTGTTCATCTTTAAGACCTCGCTAAGCGGCTCCTTGCTCTCCGTATATCTTCCCTTGGAGAAGAGATACAGCGCATTGTGCAGATAATTCGTAAACTCCGTCGGCTCAAAGATCTGGATCTGCGCCTTATCGGAATCCAGCAGATAAATCTTATCGTCCGCGCCGATCTGGATCGCTTCCACCTTCGTCGATAAGCCGATCCGCTGCTGTCCGTCGTCGCTTCCGCCGAATACAAAGAGCAGATCGCCCTCGTTGTTGTACTCATAGATATAGCCGTTTGTGGAAGCCACAAAAACGTTGTCGTGATTTCCCACCGCAACCGCCGCCGGCACATCCTCGTAGGCATCACATTCGATCATGTTGACGCCGGCGATATTCAGCCGCTTCAGCGTATCCTCCTTCTCACCTCGCGTCACCGTATAGATCAGACCCTTTTCGTCGATCGCCATATTGTCCGGTGTGGAAGGGAGGTTTCCCTGTGACTTCGCACGCTGGGCATCCGTCTGGATGGCTCTCCAGATGATCCGCCACAGGGATGCACCGGTATTGTTCGTACCGAAGTATCCTAAGAAGGTTCCGCCCTCTACCGGACTGATCTGTACGATACCGTTGTTGTTGGACTCGCAGATAATATACATGGTTCCCGATTCATTGACGACGACCTTTAACGGCAGGAAATCCTGCGTGCTGCCGTAAAGCGGATGCTCCGGCTTTCCATAGGTCTGAATCAGTTCCCCGTTTTCGTCAAATACGAAGATGCTCTTTGCATCCCTGTCCGCTACATAGCAGAGCTTCTCCTCCGTCACATACATTCCGCGGGGGCTTACCAGAATCCCCTCGCCGAAGGTTTGAATCAGATTTGCTTCCCCGTCGGAGACGACGACCCTTGCGTTTCCGCTGTCTAAGATATACAGCCTTCCGTCCGCCGTCAGCGTCATATCGGTAGGTCCTGACAGCGCCTCATCCCCGATCTTTGTAATCGTCTCGTAGGGCAGATATGCCGTCTGCGTCTCGGTAACATAGCCGTAACCGTCGATCGTATAGGTTCTGTAGGGCGAATCCGCCTGTACCCGAATGCCTCCCGCCGCAACGCCCAGCACCAACAGGAATGCAGTCAATGGCACGAAAAGTTTTTTCCACGCTTTTTTCATCAATCTACTCACCTTTCCTGTTTATTTGATACCGGAATGTGCCATGGTATTCATGACATTCTTCTGTAAGATACAGAACAGTACCAGATTCGGCACAAACATGATCAGCGAGGCTGCCGCCGCAACGCCCTGTCCTGCGACCGTGTTCGTCGTGCTCGCGCTCGTCAGGGTATTCATATAGAAGGCAAGCGATTTCAGCCCGTCGTCGTTGACATAATAATTCGAGGCCTCCAGATTCGTCCAGACCTGCTGGAAGACAAGGATCGCCGCCGTCGCGATCGCGGGCTTAATTAACGGAATGATTACCTTCGTATAGATCTGAAGCTCCTTCGCGCCGTCCATGTAAGCCGCCTCAATCAGAGAATCCGGAACCTGATCCACAAACTGCTTGACGAGAAACAGCGAGACCGGAAGCGGGATCAGCGGCAGGATCTGCGCCCAGTAGGTATTTGTCATATGTAAGACGTTGACGACCAGATACCGCGGGATCATGACCGCTACCGGAACGAACATCAGCGCGAGCTGGTTGATCTGCATCATCATCGCACGCCCCTTAAACTTCAGCTTTGACAGCGCATACGCCGCAGCCGTCGTGAAGATCAGGGAGGAAAAAACCACGCTGCCCGTGATCAGCAGACTGTTGAATACATATTTGGAAAGCGGAATGCCCGCCGACCTTGATGCCTTAAAGAGCTGTCGGAAATTGTCCAGCGTCGGATGCGTCGTGATAAACTTCGGTGGGAAAGCGAACAGCTCCTCCATCGGCTTAAACGCATGAAAGATGATGAACACGATCGGCAGTCCCGTCAGGATGACCAGAGGAAGCACCAGAAGCAGGATCTTGATCTGACCTTTTTCAAATTTCTTCGGGTTGATTCTATTCCCTTTATAAGCCATGTTCTCCCTCCTAATCCCGTTCGCCGAACAGCCTGTTGGCGAGCTTTGAGAATATCTGTACGATCAAAAGCAGCGCTACGGAAACCGCAGCGGCATATCCCATCTCATAGCGGATAAAGCCGTAATCCTCAATATGGTTTACGATCAGCTGCGCCGCGTAATTCGGCGTCGGATTTCCCGCAAGCATGGAGGCGATCTGTCCGTTCTGGAACGCGCCGACGATCTGCATGACCGCCGCGAACAGCATCTGCGGCTTCATGCTCGGGATCGTCACATAGACCATTTCCTGAAACCGGTTCTTTACGCCGTCGATCGCAGCCGCCTCATACAGGCTTTCATCCGTATTCAGGATGCCCGCAAGGATGGCGAGGAAGCCGACGCCCATGCTGCTCCAAAGTCCGATCAGAATGACGATCGGCAGAAGGTAATCCGAATTGACCAGCCAGATGATCGGTTCGTTGATGATCCCGAGATCCATCAGCCAGCTGTTGATATATCCCGTCTGGTCTCCCGTAAACATGATCTTCCAGAGCACCGTCATCGCAACACCCGTCGTCATGCTGGGGGAATAGAGGATCAGCGCGAACACCGTCCGGATCTTCCCCGGGAGATTCGCCAACGCCCAGGCGAGCAGGAAGGAGAGCACATACCCCCCGATGCCGACGATGATTGCGTATTTCACGGTATTCGGCAGGACATACTGCATGAACACCTCGTCGCTCGTGATCAGGTTGATATAATTCAAAAAACCTACAAATTTCGGAAACTGTATGACATTGAAGTTCGTAAAGGAAAGAACGACTGCCAGACAGACCGGCGTCAGTATGAAAATGGTAAACAGGAGGGCATACGGGAGCAGGAAAAGATATCCTGCCTTGTTGGAACGTTCCCTTCTGCTGATCTTAGTTGTCTTCTTCATTGTCCGCCTCACTTTGTCTCAAAAATTCTCCTCACTGCTTCCACGGAAGGAACCGTGTATTCCTTCAGGACATTTCCCTCGCTGTCTATGTATCCGAACTCCTCGAGCTTGCGCTGTGTCTCGCGCTCCACGGTCTTCACCGTCTCGTCGATCCGCGCGCGCAGCGTTTCGCCATTGACGACGATATCATTAAAGGAATTGCTCAGCTCACGCTCCATCATGTAGCTTCCCAAAAGCCTCGGCGCTTCCAGAATGTTTTTTGCCTGTTCCATGATGACGTCCTTATGCGCCGTCGGGAAGGGCAGATTTGCAAACGCTTCCAGGTTCGCGGTCGGCCAGATATATTCGTCTCCGTACATGATCTGAAGCATCTGTCCGAACTCCGCCTGTACCGTGCTTTCCGACCACCATTCCATAAACTGCCATGCCTGCTGCTCCCGCTCCTCATCCGACGCAAACATGACCGTGCTCTCCGCGCCGCCCGACATATAGCGGTTGATCTCTCCCGTAGCCTCATCGGCGATTCCGGGGATCAGTGCGATATCCCATGAATTTGCGATCTCAGGCGCGGCGTTTAAGATCAGGTTGTAGGAATTGAAATCCGCGATGCCGATCGGCAGATCCCCGTTCCGGAAGTGCTGGTAAAAGTTCGGGATGTCAACCGGCAGATCGTAGAGGGTAAACAGCTCCGTCAGCGCCGTCAGTCCGTTTACGGAGGACTCGCTGTTAATCTCAATCTCCTGCGCCGTATCGCCGTAAAGGCTTCCGCCATACTGGAAGAGCAGCGGCGTCGTCCCGTGGAAGTTTCTCATGACAAGCATGGACGCCGTCGGATAATATACATTCAGTCCCCGCATCTGGAGATCCGGCAGCATGGCGATCAGATCGTCCATGGTCTCCGGGACGCTAAGTCCCAGCTTTTCGAGAATGTCCGTCCGGTAGAACATGACGTAAAAGTTCATCGTCTCCGGCAGGGAATACAGCCCGTCGTCAATGACGGACGAGACGAGAAGTCCTTCGCTGTATCTTCCGAATACTTCCTTATAATTGTCAAACCTCGTCAGATCGACTAACGCTCCCCTGATGCCAAGCTCAAACGGGATGGCGTAATTGATGCCCGTCGCCACATCCGGCGTGTCTCCCGAGGCGTTCGCCAGCACAAGCTTCTGCGGATCGGTCATGATCGAGAGATCGACCTCAATCCCTGTCTGCGGCGTAAACTGTTCGTCTATCATCTTCTGCATGATCTCGACATACTGTCTCGGGCGGTTCACCCAGACCTGTAAATGCGATTCGTCCGCGTTGGATGCAGAGTACGAGGTGCCGAAGAAGGAATTTCCAAACCGCTCGACGGAAAGCGCCGCGCTCTTAAAAATATTCAGCTTCTTCGGAAGCTTTGCGTCCTCCTGATAGAGATAGAGCCTGTCGATGGAAAGGTTGTTGTCATTGATCAGATCGACAAAATTCGCAATCTGGGTATTGATGGAGTTGACGCTTGTCGAAAGCTCATCCACGCGGTAGATCAGCTCATTCGGCTCATCTCCCAGGGTCTTTAACTGCTTTGCCGCGATGATCAGGTACGCGAACGCCGCAACGTCCTCCGCCTCCTTCGCATCCACATACTGCGTCGCCATATCCGCCAGCTCATACAGCTGATCCACCCAGCCGTAAAGCCTCTCCTGTACATCCGGTATGTACCTGGTCAGCTTCAGATCGCGGTATTTATCCTTATTTGTTCCCGCAACCTTCGTCACCTCGAGGGAGAGATCGTTGATTCCGTTCATGATCTCATCCACCCGTTCCAGAATGTAGCAGAGATTTGCCGCGCTGATCGTAGCGGATAATGTGTGCGTTCCCTTTGTCAGCCAAACGCTCAGCTTATTGCCGTCCGCATCCGTAAGGCTCTTTGTCGCATATTTCGCCGTATATTCCACCGGGTAGCTGCAAAACGCGGTATTCGGGATCTCCCCGTCGATCCGCCAGTCCACAAACACCGGAAAATCATTTTTCTCGGACTGTCTGTAATTCATCGCGAGATAATACCAGCCGTCCTGCTCCACCTCAAACTGCCATGTGACCGACTGCCCCGCCGTGTGGAAGGAATCCCCGTCCACCGTGTTTAAGACCGTTTCCGTCGCCGAGAGCGGATCAAGCGCCGAATCATACTCTCCTGTCGCATGGATCGCGGAATCATTTCTTAAATAGAAGTCCTCGCCCTGAATCGTAATCAGTGCCGACCCTTCCGCCTTTTCCGAGCCCGTATACGCCGCAACCGTCTCCGGCGCCTGAAGCGTTACGTCTCCCAGAAGAAAGCTGCCCTCGCTGACACTGATTTCCAGCTCATGCGTTCCCTTTTCCAGCTCCAGCTTTAACGGCTCCGCATAACGGTAGCTGCTGTCGCCCACCGCCTTTGTCTCCCAGCGGATCAGCTTTTCCGGCATGGAAACGATCTCGTTTCCGTATCTGTCCAGCGATTTTTCCGCCTCCTGCGTCCAGCTCGTCTCGAACTTCAGGCTTCTCGTCTCATAAAAGGGATATTCCCCGTCAACCTTTAAGGAAAATTCAATCGGCAGAATGGACGCATCATAGGAGAGATAATCAAAGCTCATTTGGTACAGCGCCGTCTCCGGAGCCTCGATCGTCAGCTTAAGCGTCATCCCGTGCTGCAGATCGGCAGCTTTTCCGTCATACCCGTAATTTTCCGCCGTCAGAAGCCCCGCGCTCTCCGGTACGACCGCCTGCTCCATCGGAAAGCGCTTCGTCTCCCCCTGATAGTCGGAAGCCGTATATGCGGCGCTGACGTTCGTATACCCCGTAGCAAGCCTTTCAATACTGAAAGTCGCCGCAGAATCCTTTTTTGCAGATGTTTCTTCCGCCAGAACCGTCCCCGCGCTTCCTCCTGCCGTCATGCCGCCCGCCAGAGCCGCCGCCAGTATGCACGCCGTAATCCTGCTGCCCATTCTCCGTGCCATGCAAAACCTCCTTGCTGAAATAGAAAGAGCCTTAAGCTGAAACAGTCAAGCGTCCGCTAAACTCCTTCGGCTGTGTACAGATTGACGAACTTCCTTTTATTTTTCGTCTCTTTTTGCTCATTATGTCTATATGTTTCAGTCTGTCTTTAAGTTTTAGCTCAAATTTTAAGGTTTTTCTGTTTCATTTTGCCGTTCATTTGAGTTTTCGCTTAAATATTATCTATTTCGTTTAACCTTATCTTTAAATTACCACACTGTTTCTTAACATTCAACCCACATTTTGCTTCTTGGCATCCAAAATTTGCCCTTTCGTTTTGTGCAATATGCACATGATTTTGCGTGTTTTTTCATTCCGACGGGATTTGTGTGAATTTTTTGACTATTTATGTATTGACTTAACTTTTTACGCTGTTTATAATCAGTTATACAATCCCCTTTCCTATTTCCGGGGACACGCGGCTGTCTGTTTCCGGGCGAAAACAGGCGGCGACTGCCTCTTTGGCGACAGCTCGCTCAGAAACGGGGATAACTATGTTATATCTGCACTCATTAAAGGAAGCGGAAGAAATCTTTAAGGCGCTGAGCACGCCGATGCGGCTGCGCATCATGGAACTGATCTATGAGAACGACCAGATGAGCATGAACGATCTCGCGGAGGCGCTCGAGCTGACAAACAGCGCGATCTCCCTGCATGTCAGCAAGCTCGAGAACGCCGGACTGGTCTCGATCCACACGACCTCCGGAAAACGCGGCGTCATGAAGATCGTGCGTCCCGTCTATAACCGTCTGCTGGTAGACATGGCGCCTCAGGCAAAGCCGCGCCATTGCTATACGGACGACATTTCCGTCGGTCACTACATCGCATGCGACGTCCATCCGACCTGCGGACTCGCCTCCTCCACGAATATCATCGGCGAGCTGGATAATCCGCGCGTCTTCTCCTATCCGGAACGTTTCCGCGCGGACATCGTCTGGATCGGCTACGGCAGTCTGACCTACAGTCTGCCGAACCGCCTAAATCCGGGGCAGACGCTGCAGGAGCTCAACATTTCGTTTGAAATTTCCTCGGAATGTCCGGAATTTAATGAGGATTATCCGAGCGACATCCACTTTTCCATCAACGGCATCCCGCTCGGGAAATGGATCAGTCCGGGAGACTACGGCTCCCGACGGGGCATCATCTCCCCCTACTGGTGGCCGGAGCTGCTGAACCAGTACGGACTGTTAAAGTCGCTGATCATCAACTCCGAGGGAACCTTTATTGACGGTACGCTCCGGATCTCGAAGACGACGATAAAGGATCTTCAGATCGACCACAACAGCACCATGGAATTTACCCTTTCCGTCCCGAAGGATACCGCCAACTGCGGCGGACTGACCCTGTTCGGCGAAAATTTCGGGGATTACAATCAGGCGATCCGCGTCAAGGCGTATTACGACGACGCCAAGGCGGGGACGTAGGCGGCTTTGGATATTTTTTCCCATAAAAACAGCGCTTCTGTCCGTCGCTCTCTGCCGCATAAAAAAGGACGCTCACTTTGCCGTGGGTGTCCTTTCTGCTTAAGCCTGACGCTGTTTTTATTTATTCTGCTTTTCTCTGTATATGTTCTTCAGCTCTCTGATCGCATCTTCAAATGTTAAGACATGCAGACCCTGGTACGCAAGTGTCAAAACCTCCACCGGCGCCTGTTTTATCATATCTTTGGGTGTGTCCTCCGCATAGGTGAAGTTCCAGCAGGCAAAGAGATATCCGATCCACGACATCAAATCTGCCGGATATGTTTTCCCCTTATGAAACGGTATCTCTTCTTCTAAATTTTCCATTATGTAACCCGTGCCCAGCCACATCTGCGTATCCGACTTATGATACAAATGTGTTGCCGTTTCTGATTTCATTACTTTTTCTATGAACTCTTTTGAATCATAACCTCTTTTAACAGACTGCACAAACAGCTCTGCTGACATTTCACATATCCCAATATTAAAGGCTGTCGGATTCATTCTTATCCCACTCCTCCATGATTTCATCAAAAAATTTCACATCCTGTGCCCGTCTGTATTTGATTTGAATTTGGTTTATCATACCGCTTAACTGATCCGTTCTGTTTGTATTCTGTGCCACGATCCGTTTTTTATCAGCATCCGTGAGGCTATATTCGTTTACTACATGAAAGCGTGTTTTTTTACATGCCTCATCTGTTTTTAGCACATACTGTCTGCCTAACTTTACATACCCCATTGCCTCAATAAAAGCCCGGTCACACATCTGTCCGTTAAAGAATAATTGCATTACCTGCGTCATTTTATCGTCTGCAATTATGCCGACAATCATATCATATATTTCATTATAAGCTCTATACCTCGTACATAGTCTGCCATATTCTGATAATTTTTCCGGCTGCCTGTTATATGCAATGAATAGCGCCCAATCCATCTGATCTGTATAACTGTCTTCAAATGTTTTCATTCGCAATCCGTCTGTATTGTACTCTATTTCATAAAATCTGTTATTTTCATAGGATGCGATCAGACCTTTGGGCTGATCCGGTTTGTCGCCCATATAAAACCCACAGCCAAAATCGCATGACACTCTGCTTTTGGGTTTAATGTCTCCCTGTATTCCGCTTTTTGATCCATGATACAATAACATAGTTTCACTCCCTCTCTTTTATACAGGGGCTGCTGCG
>CAZVWN010000010.1:1946-26129 GCA_964631065.1 uncultured Acetatifactor sp. | reverse complement strand
GCGGCGACGACAGCTGGGGGGCACGCGTGCATGAGGAATATCTGCTTCCGACCGACCGGAAGCTGGAATTTACCTTCTGCTTTAAGGGGATTTAGATTATGTTTTTATCCGAGCGGAAGCGCGTTTGAATGGGAAGTTCATCTGCTTCCTGCGGAAGCGGAATAAAAAACACTTGACAAATGCAACGCGGAAGCATATCCTTAAACATAAGTTTTGTAAACCTGTGAGAAAGAGTAGTAGGCATCAGGGAATATGACAGAGAGCTGCCGGCGGTGAGATGGCGGTATAGGAACTTTTGCTGAATGGACTTTTGAGGCCGGTCCGAGACGAAGCGCTTTGTGCGGAGCATGGAGCGGAGCGTTTAGGCATCGGCGGGATTCGGACCCGTTATCAAGCCGACGGATATGATGGTATCCGGAATGAGAGGACTTTAAAGTCAATTTGAGTGGCACCGCGTCGATTGCAGTATCATCAGCGTCTCAAATGCGTAATGTTATGCGCGTTTGAGGCGCTTTTTCGCGTTCCTGCCCTCGGATCTGCAGGCACAAAACGAAAAAGTGAAGCCGAAAAGGCAGAAAAGAGGAAAAGGAATATGAAGAAGAGAGTATTAGCGGTACTGACGGCAATGGTGATGGCGGCGTTTACCGGAGGCTGCGGAAATGCTGCGGCGCAGGATGCGGGGTATACGGTCGGGATTTCCCAGTTTGCCGTTCATGCTTCCCTTGACAATTGCAGGGAGGGATTTCTGGCAGGACTTGCCGAGGAGGGGATTGTTGCGGGTGAGAATCTGACGGTGGAGTATGTCAACGCACAGGCGGAGCCGGGAACGGCGGCAATGATCGCAGACAATTTTGTCAGCAGGAAGGTCGATCTGATCTGTGCGATCGCCACGCCCGCAGCGACGACGGCTTACAATGCGACCATGAATACGGACATTCCGGTGATCTATACGGCGGTGTCCGATCCGGTCGGCGCAGGACTGGCGGCTGCGGACGGCAGCCCGGTCGGAAATGTCACGGGAACCTGTGACGCACTTGCGGTCGGCGCGCAGCTTGCCATGATCCGTGAGATTTTACCGGAAGCGGAAAGAATCGGGATTCTCTATACGACGAGCGAGGCAAATTCCATCAGCACGGTTGCGGCATATCAAAAAGCGGCGGGTGACTATGGCTTTGAGATTGTGACAACGGGCGTTACGGCGATGTCGGAGGTGCCGCTGGCGGCTGCGGATCTGGTAAAGAAGGTTGACTGCATGACGAACCTGACGGACAACACGGTGGTCAGCGCCCTGCAGAGCGTACTGGATGAGGCATGTCGGGCGGGAATCCCGGTCTTCGGCTCCGAGGTCGAGCAGGTAAAGGCGGGCTGTGTTGCCTCCATGGGGCTGGAATACTTTGAGCTGGGAAAGCAGACGGGGCGTATGGCGGCGAAGGTGTTAAAGGGTGAGGCAGAGGCTTCTGAGCTGAAGTTTGAGACGATTGCGGAACCGGAGCTGTACGTCAACTTTGCGGCGGCGGAAAAAATCGGACTGATCCTGCCGGAGCGCTTTGCGGCGGATGCGTACCAAAGCTTTGATGAAATCAGCGTGGACGGAGCGGAATAAATATAAGAAAATCATAAAAAGGGAGTGACGTATATGGCATTGATTCTGAGTGTGCTGGAGCAGGGAATGATCTACGGCATTCTGGCTCTTGGCGTTTATATTACCTATAAGATTCTGGATTTCCCGGATCTGACCGTGGACGGCAGCTTTCCCTTCGGGGCGGCTGTGACCGTCCGGCTGATCAGCATGGGGGCGCCCGCAGTCGTGACGCTTCCTGCGGCATTTTTAGGCGGAGCGGCTGTCGGGCTCTGTACGGGGCTGATCCATGTAAAGCTGAAGGTGCGGGATCTGTTATCCGGCATTGTCATGATGACGGGACTTTATACAATCAATCTTTACATTGCGGGCAGCGGCTACGTTCCGATCTTTCAGAAGGAGACAATCTTTGATAACGCGCCGGTCAACAGGCTTTTTTCCGGAGGGCTTGAGACGATAAAGACGGCGGCGGTCATTTTTCTGATCACGCTGGCGGCGAAGTATCTGTTAGACGGGTATCTGCGCACGAAATCCGGCTTCCTGCTGCGTGCGGTCGGAGATAATGATACGCTTGTCACAAGCCTCGGCGTGGATAAGGGGAAGGTTAAGATCCTCGGGCTTGCGATCGCGAACGGACTTGTTTCGCTCAGCGGCTGCATTTATGCGCAGCAGCAGCGGAGCTTTGAAATCTCGATCGGAACGGGAGCGGTCGTGATCGGGCTGGCGAGCGTGATCATCGGAACGAGTCTCTTTAAACGGGCGACGCTGCTTCGGGTCACGTCCGGTGTTGTTTTAGGTTCCATTCTGTACAAGGCATGCGTGGCGCTTGCGATGTATGCGGGCATCAGCGCGAATGCGATCAAGCTGATCACGGCGGTGCTCTTTTTGATCATTCTTGTGATGACCATGGACAGGGGAGGGAAGAAGAAATGTTAGAGTTAAAAGGAATCTGCAAGAACTATAATCCCGGCTCCGTGAATGAGCTCTGTCTGTTTCAGAATTTTGATTTTATAGTGCGGGACGGAGAGTTTGTCTCTGTCGTGGGCAGCAACGGTTCCGGGAAGACCTCTATGTTAAACCTTATCTGCGGCAGCATTCCGACGGACGCAGGGGAAATCCGGATCGGCGGCATAAATGTCACGGGAAAGAAGGATTTTGTCAGACAGCGGCGCATCGGCAGGGTGTATCAGGATCCGGCAAAGGGAACGAGTCCGGGCATGACGATTCTGGAAAATCTTTCGCTTGCGGACAATAAGGGGAAAAAATACGGTCTGTCGGGCGGCGTAAACAGGGCAAGGACGGAGAGCTACCGCGAGATGCTCCGCCCGTTGAACTTAGGGTTAGAGGATAAGCTCGGGGTGCCTGTCGGCGCGCTCTCCGGCGGGCAGAGACAGGCGCTTGCCCTGCTGATGGCGACGATGACGCCGATTGATTTTCTGATTCTGGATGAGCATACTGCCGCGCTGGATCCGAGGACGGCGGAGACGATCATGGAGCTGACGGAAAAAATCGTCCGGGAAAAGAAAGTGACGACGATCATGGTGACGCACAATCTGCGGTATGCCGTGGAATACGGAGACAGGCTGGTGATGATGCATAGGGGGGCGGTGATCCTTGACAGGGCGGGCGCCGAAAAACGAGACAGCAGTACGGAAGAGCTCATGGGAATCTTCAACCGGATCAGCGTCGAGTGCGGAAACTGAATGCCGGACGACGCAAAACATTTTATGAGCTTGCGGGATTCCTCAAACAGGCATATAATGAGACAAGAGAGTGCGAAGCACGGAACAATTCGGAGACATCATAATATCATAATGCCGAAACGAAAACATGAAGTGCAAAAAACATGCGGCATCAGGCATATGTCCATGGAACAGATACCGGGGAGGAAGGGCATGCAGACGATCGAGGGGCTGAATGTGGAGGAAGGAATCCGAAACTGCGGTTCAGAGGCGCTTTTTACGGAGCTGCTTGGGGATTTTTACAGATTGATCGACATAAAGTGTGAAAAGCTGGAGCGGCTTTTGGCGGAAGACAGGATCAGGGAGTATACGATAGAGGTACATGCCCTGAAGAATTCGGCGCGTATGATCGGCGCGATGGAGCTTTCGCGGCTCTTTTTGCGGATGGAGCAGCTTGGAAACGAAGGAAACCGCAGTGAGATCCAAAAGGGAATGCCCGCGCTGCTGTCTCTTTACCGAAGCTATCAGCCGGTTCTTGCGGAGTATGCGGCAGGAAATTCCGGGGAGAAGGAGCAGGCTTCCGCAGAAGAGCTTGTTTTGCTTTTGCGGCAGTTACAGGAGGCGGTCGACGGCTTTGACGTAGACGAAGCGGATCGGCTGATGAAGCGGCTGGAGGGGTGTGAGTTTCCGGATGCACTTTTGGACGAGAGAGAGCGTCTGCATGCCTATCTGGCGGATGTCGCGATGGAAGAGGTCATAAGTCTTTCGCAAAAGATGCAGGACGCGCTTTCAAAGCTGGCGGAGGCGGAACGGAAAAAGCCGTTCATCCTGCTTGTCGATGATGACGGGATCAATAAGAAAGCGGTTGCGGGAATGCTGCGGGAGCATTATCGGATTGACAGTGCGGATTCCGGGCGCGAGGCGCTTAAGAAGCTGGAGGGCGGGCTGCCGGATCTGATCCTGTTAGATGTACATATGAAGGGAATGAGCGGTCATGAAGTGATCCGCGCGCTGAAGGGAGACGAGCGATATCGTGAGATCCCTGTCGTTTTTCTGACCTCGGATGAGGATGAGAGCACGGAGATACAGGGCTTTTGCGAGGGGGCGACGGACTTTATCAGAAAGCCCCTGCGCAAGCGGGTCGCGATGCAGCGGATCGACAGGATCCTCGAGCTTTCTTACTTGCAGAAAAATCTGCGGAGCGAGGTGGAAAAGCAGACGGAGGTTGCAAGAAAGCGGCGCGAGAGCGTGGAGCGGCTGATCATCCAGATGGTACAGGCGCTGGCGAATACGATCGACGCGAAGGACTCTTATACGAACGGGCATTCTACGCGCGTGGCGAAGTATTCCGGCATGCTCGCGGAGCGGATGGGATATACGGGAGAGAGATTACAGCTTGTACGGTATACGGCGCTTTTGCACGATATCGGAAAAATCGGGATTCCCGAGGAGATCATCAATAAGCCGTCGCGGCTGACGGACGAGGAGTACGAGATCATTAAGACGCATCCCGAGATCGGCGGTAAGATCTTAAAGGAGATTACGGAGATCCCGGATATTGCCATCGGGGCAAGGTGGCATCATGAACGCTATGACGGGAAGGGGTATCCTGACGGACTGCAGGGAACGGAAATTCCGGAGATCGCGCGGATCATCGGCGTTGCGGATGCCTATGATGCGATGACGTCGCGGAGAAGCTATCGCGGCATCATCCCGCAGGAAACGGTGCGCGGCGAGCTGGAGCGGGGGAAGGGCTGTCAGTTCGACCCTGAAATTGCGGCGCTGATGCTGGCGCTGATCGATGAAGATAAGGATTATGAGATGCATGAGTAAAGGGAGGCTTTGCGGCCTCCCTTTTTTCAACGTTTTTTCTTCGCAGTTTCCGTGTACTTTTCTTCGCAGTATTTACAGCGGTAGATTTCCTTTTTGGCATCCGCGAGACAGAAGATATGCGGCAGTCCCTGCTCGATCGAGGTGATACATCTCGGGTTGTGGCAGTGGATGACATTTTTGATCTGTGCCGGCAGGGTAAGGATTTTTTTCTCGACGATTTCTCCGTTTTTGATCACGTTGACCGTAATGTTGTGGTCGATGAAGGCGAGGACGTCGAGATCCAGCATATTGATATCGCATTCAACCTTTAGAATATCCTTTTTCCCGAGCTTGCCGCTGCGTGCATTTTTGATGATGGCAACGGTACAGTCGAGCTTGTCCAGCTGCAGATGCTCGTATATGTCAAGGCTTTTCCCCGCCTTGATATGGTCGAGGACGAAGCCCTCTTCGATTTTTCCGACGTTCAGCATTTGATACCTCCGTTTTATGATATGTACTCTTGCATTGCTTCCTTGAAGACTGCGGGAGTACATTGATGTTGTAAAGCTCCCGGTGATACGATTCGGGATTACCGGGCGCGGTTTTGCAGATTTTTTCCGAGCAGCTCCGTCTTTATACGTCTGTCGGGAAGAAAGCGTCATGCAAGTCCGAGCAGTGTCAGGATCAGCGCCATCCGGACGTAAACGCCGTATTGTGCCTGTTTAAAATAAGCGGCTCTCGGGTCGTCATCGACCTCGACGGCAATCTCATTGACTCTGGGAAGGGGATGGAGCACAAGCATATCCTCCTTTGCAAGCGCCATCTTTGCCTTGTCGAGAATATAGAAATCCTTCAGGCGGATGTAATCCTCTTCGTTGAAGAAGCGTTCCTTCTGTACTCTGGTCATATAGAGAAGATCCAGCCTGGGCATGACGTCCTCAAGGCGTATGACCTCCTCGTATCCGATGTTTTTCTCCTTCAGCATATCCGTGACATAATCCGGGATCTTCAGCTCCTCCGGGGAAATGAAGAGGAAGCGGATGCCCGTGTAGCGGGAAAGCGCGTTGATGAGGGAGTGTACCGTGCGCCCGAATTTGAGATCGCCGCAGAGTCCGACCGTGAAATCCTGCAGTCTCCCTTTCAGGCTGCGGATGGTGAGAAGGTCGGTCAGGGTCTGTGTCGGATGCTGATGACCGCCGTCTCCCGCGTTGATGACGGGGATGCCGGAGCGCTCGGCGGCGACCATCGGCGCGCCCTCCTTGGGATGGCGCATGGCGCAGATGTCCGCATAGCAGGAGATGATGCGGATGGTATCGGAGACACTCTCGCCCTTGGAAGCGGAAGAGGAAGCGCCGTCGGAAAAGCCGATCACGCGTCCGCCGAGTCTTGTCATGGCGGATTCAAAGCTTAGGCGCGTTCTGGTGCTCGGCTCATAGAAGCAGGTCGCGAGGATCTTTCCGTCGCACGCATGCGCATAGCGGGACGGGTTGTGTTCAATGTCGTTTGCAAGGTCGAAGAGCCTCTCCAGCTCCTCGGTCGTGAAGTCCAGCGGACTCATCAGATGTCTCATAAAATTCCTCCTTAAGCTTATTCAAAACAAAAGCCGAAGAGAAAACTCTTCGACTGATGAATTATGACTGAAAAGATAATAATTCCTCTACAGGCTTGCGCTTAGGAGCGGCGGGAGCCTCTGCGGGAAAACCGATGGGAATCAGAGCTACCAGCTCTCTGCCTTCAGGAAGACCCAGAACCTTTGCAGCCTCTGCTTCATCAAATAACCCCATGATAACCGTCCCGAGTCCCTGTTCATGCGCTGCCAGACAGAAAGCCTCGCTTGCAACTCCGGCATCATACATCTGCCAGCCGGTGCCCTTCGGGGTGGAGAAAGAACCGTCTCTCTCAAAGCCGCTGCGTCCGGTAATGGCGGTCACGGCAATCACCATCGGCGCCTGATCCATGATCACGCCGTTTCCGGGATAGAGGGAGGTACATTTTGCAAGCGCCGTCTTCGCTTCGCCCTCAACGGCGATGTAACGTGTGATCTGTGTGTTTTTCCAGCTCGGAGCAAAAGCGGCGGTTTCGACGATTTTGCTGATCAGATCGTGCGGTACGGGCTGTCCGGTGAATTTTCGGATACTTCTGCGACCGGTAATACATTCATTTGCTGTCATGTGCTGTAACCTCCGTAAGCATTTTTTTCATGATACCACTTTGCGGGAAGAGTTGCAACGAAAAGATGAAAAGAACAGGGGAAGTGAAAAAAGTTTTGCATATGGAAGCCGGGTATCTTATAATAGGAAAAAAGGAAAGAACCAAGGAGGAAAAAAGATGGGATTTCAGGAGAGAAAGCGCTGGCTGTTTCTGGGACTGCCATTTACGTTTACAAAGTATACGATCCGGGAGGATATGATAACCGTTGACGAGGGACTGTTAAAGACGGTGGAGAACGACTGCTATATGTATAAGGTGCAGGATGTACAGCACAGTGCGACGCTGGCGGAGAAGCTTGCCGGGCTTGGTACCGTGACCTGCTTTACCGGCGATACCACGCATCCGCAGCTGGTTCTGGCGCATATTAAGCATTCCAAGGCGGTCAAGGATTTCATCTTAGAGCAGTCCGAGGCGGCGAGGATGAAGCGGCGTACCGTCAATATGGTAGATATCGGCGCGGAGGATTTTTCGGACACGGATCAGGACTAGACGCGCCGGAAGACGGGCAGGGTCAGCTTAAGGCTCCGGCGTCAGTCTTCTTTATGGGAGAGCAGCTTTTCAAAGAGCAGTCCGGCGCCGAACCAGTAGGGCGCATAATCGAGCCGGATCACGCGGTCAATGTGCCAGCGGCTTTTTGCGTAATCCCAGGGACAGAGGCTGTGCCTTGACAGAAGGCGGCCGGCCAGATATTCCGTGGAAAAGATCATGCTCATGTAGGTCAGTCCGCGAAAACCGACGGATCTGTTTTTGAGCAGTCTGCTAAGCGGCGCAACGACGGCGGCACATCCGTAGATGGGAAACATCCAGAGGGAGGTTACGCCCTTTAAGGTCATGTCCCGGTTGCGCAGGGAGCCGATGGCGGTAAAAATGATTTCCATACACCAGCCTGTCAGACCGCATTTGAGAAAATTTTTCAGAAAAACGGGAAGGTGCTTCATGGCAGTTAAGATCCTTTCGTGAAAGGTTTACGCTTCGGACATCAGGGCGCAGGAACAGCCTTGTCCTGTTCCTGATTTAGTATGGACAAAAACCGGAGCGGCTATGTACAGCTTCCGGGAAAGCTTTTAGAGGGCTGGGGAGGAATAGGGATTACTATGAAAGAGCGCGACGCGCTGGCGTATATAGAGAATATCGGCACAAGAGGGATCGTTCCGGGACTGGAGAGTATCCGGGAGCTTTGCAGAAGGCTGGGAGATCCGCAGGAGCATTTAAAATTCGTACACATCGCGGGAACGAACGGAAAAGGATCTGTTTCGGCATATCTGTCTTCCGTTCTCAAGACCTCCGGCTATCGGGTGGGACGTTACATTTCGCCTGTTATTTTTGAATACAGGGAGAGAATACAGGTAAATGACCGGATGATCACAAAGGAAGCGCTGGGACGGCTGATGGAGCAGATAAAAGCAGCGTGCGACGAAATGACGGCAGAGGGAAAAGCGCAGCCGACACCGTTCGAGGTGGAAACGGCGCTGGGCTTTTTGTATTTTCTGGAAAAGAAATGTGATATCGTCGTTCTGGAGACGGGGATGGGCGGGCTGCTTGATGCGACGAACATCATAGAAAACACGCTGCTTGCCGTACTGACGACGGTCAGCATGGATCATATGCAGTTTCTTGGGAAAACACTTGCAGAGATTGCGGCGCAGAAGGCGGGGATCTTAAAACCCGGCCGCCCGGTTGTGAGCGCGGTTCAGCAGGAGGAGGCGATGGCGGTGATCCGCGAAAAAGCGTCCGCCCTGCAATGCCCGCTGCGGGTTGTGGAGCGGGATCAGATAAGCGGCATAAAGTACGGCTTAAAGCGGCAGAAATTCAGCTATGGCGGCTTTTCGGGGCTGGAGATCCCGCTGGCGGGGAAGTACCAGATCGAAAATGCGGCGTTGGCAGTCGAGGCGCTGAAGGTTCTTGCGGCGTGCGGGTATCCGTGCGGGGAAAAGCAGCTTCGCGAGGGATTTTTGCGGACGGTCTGGGACGGGCGGTTTACGGTCATCGGGACGAAGCCTTATATGATCGCGGACGGGGCGCATAATGAGGACGCTGCGGCAAGACTTGCGGAATCCATCGGATTTTATTTTACAAATAAGAGAATTATCTATATAATGGGAGTGTTGAAGGACAAGGAGTATGAAAAAATTATCGCACTGACCCATGCATATGCGGATCAGATCATCACGGTTACGCCGCCCGGAAATCCGAGGGCGCTTCCCGCTTACGCGCTGGCGCAGGAGATTTCTAAGGTACACAGGAATGTGACGGCGGTGGACAGTCTGGAGGAGGCTGTTGAGATGAGCAGACTTCTCGCCGGGAAGGATGATGTGATCATCGCATTCGGCTCGCTGTCATTTTTGGGACGGCTGATGAAGATCGTGGGTTATCGGTAGAATCGAGGCAGCTATGGTAGATCAGGATAAGATCAGAGAGGCGGTAAAGCTTCTGCTGGAGGGCATGGGAGAGGATGCCGGGCGGGAGGGTCTGCGTGAAACGCCGGACCGGATCGCGAGAATGTATACGGAGATCCTTTCCGGGATGGAGGAGGACGTTTCCGTTCCGCTCTCGAAGGTGTTTTCGGCGGATAACAGTGAGATGGTGCTGGAGAAGGATATTGTGTTTTATTCCATGTGCGAGCATCATCTGATGCCGTTTTACGGGAAAGCGCATGTGGCTTATATTCCGGACGGGAAGGTTGTAGGCTTAAGCAAGCTTGCACGGACCGTGGAGGTTTATGCAAAGCGGCTGCAGCTGCAGGAGCGCATGACGGGGCAGATCGCGGATGCCGTGATGGAATATCTTTCGCCGAAGGGGGTCATGGTCGTTCTGGAGGCGGAGCATATGTGCATGACGATGCGCGGGGTCAGAAAGCCGGGAAGCCGGACGGTAAGCCTTGCGGTCAGAGGCATATTTCAGGAGCAGGAGGAGCTGCAGAACCGTTTCTTTCAGATGCTGCGGATGGGAGAAAACTGATATGGAAATGCCGAGGATCGACAAGATATACAAACACGCGTTATTTTGTGAGTGCCTGGAGGCAAACAGGGCGGCAGAAGCAGACAGATGCTTCTGCCGTCATGATATGGGGCATTTTCTCGATGTCGCGCGGATCGGCAGAATCCTTGCGGCGGAAGAGGAAAGCGGGATTCCCACGGAATGGATCTATGCGGCGGCGCTGCTGCATGATATCGGGAAATTCAGACAATACCGGGAAGGCATTCCGCATGAACGGGCGGGCGCAGAGATTGCGCCCAAGATTTTGAAGGACTGCGGATTTACCGATAAAGAAACGGATGTTATTACAGATGCCATCCTACAGCACAGAAACAGCGGCGTGATGCGGGAACAGAATCTGCGCGGACTGCTGTACCGTGCGGATAAGGCGAGCAGACCCTGTTTCTGCTGTAGTGCGGAGGCGGCATGTAACTGGAAAGAGGAAAAGAAAAATCTGACGCTGAAAATCTGAATGGTTGCGGCGGATACCGCGTGCGGCAGAGAGAAAGCAGGGTGGAGAGAATGCAGATCGGGAAGCGGGAATTTCAGACGACAGGGCATACCTATGTCATGGGAATCCTTAACATAACGCCTGATTCTTTTTCGGACGGCGGAAAATGGAACGACAGAGACCGGGCTTTGCGCCATGTGGAGGAGATGATTTCGCAGGGAGCGGATATCCTGGATATCGGCGGAGAATCGACAAGACCCGGGTATACAAGGATTTCTGAGGAGGAGGAAATTGCAAGGGTAACACCCGTGATAGAGGCGGTGAAGGAGCGGTTTGACGTTCCCGTTTCGCTGGACACCTATAAGGCGGGGGTGGCTGCCGCGGGCATTGCGGCGGGCGCGGATCTGATCAATGACATCTGGGGTCTGAAGCAGGATGAAAAAATGGCGGGTGTTATTGCGCGGAGCGGACTGCCCTGCTGTCTGATGCACAACCGGAAAGAGGCGGTGTATACGGACTTTTTACAGGAGGTTGCGGCAGATCTTGCGGAAACCATCCGGCTCGCGGAGCGGGCAGGGATCGCTGACGACAGGATCATTCTGGATCCCGGGGTCGGCTTTGCAAAGTCCTATGAGCAGAATCTGGAGATCATCAACTGTCTGGAGGAGCTGCATATGTTCGGCTGTCCGCTGCTGTTGGGATGCAGCCGCAAATCCGTAATCGGACTTTCGCTGGATCTTCCGGTGGAGCAGCGGGTGGAGGGAACAATCGTAACGACTGTTATGGCAGTGATGAAGGGCTGTATGTTTGTGCGGGTACATGATGTAAGGGAGAATGTCCGGGCAGTCCGCATGACAGAGGCTGTCTTAAGAGGAGGAAGAGGATGATGGCGGGATATGATATGGATGAGATCCGGATTGAAGGACTGGAGGTTTTTGCCCGGCATGGCGTGTATCCGGAGGAGACAGAGCTGGGGCAGCGTTTTGTGGTGAACGCCGTGTTGTATACGGATACGCAGCGGGCGGGGAAAACGGACGAATTGGCATACTCGACGCATTACGGCGAGGTCAGTCTGTTCATCCGTCAGTGGATGCAGGAGAATACCTGTAAGCTTTTAGAGGCGGTCGCGGAAAGGCTTGCCGAGGCGATCCTGTTAAAGTATGAGCTGATTACGGCGGTCGGGCTGGAAATCTTAAAGCCGCACGCGCCGATTCCGCTTTCGTTTCAGAACGTCTCCGTCAGGATCCGCAGGGCGCGCCATAAGGCATATCTGTCGGTCGGCTCCAACATGGGCGACCGGGAAGGGTATCTGAACGGCGCGCTTGCCGCACTGCGCGAAAACCCGCTGATTCAGGTGAAAAAGTGTTCCGCGTTCATTGAGACAAAAGCCTACGGCGGTGTGGAGCAGGGAGATTTCTTGAACGGTGCGCTGGAAATTGAGACGCTGCTTACGCCGGAAGCGCTTTTAGATGCGCTGCATGAGATCGAGAACGCGGCGGGCAGGGTGCGCGTACAGCGCTGGGGACCGAGGACGCTTGACCTTGACATTTTGTTTTATGATAAGCTGGTATATGAGAGTGAGACGCTGATCCTGCCGCATCCGGATCTGGAAAACCGCGAATTTGTGCTTCAGCCGATGCATGAGATCGCGCCGTATTACAGGCATCCGCTTTCCGGGAAAACGATGGAGCAGCTCTTAAAGGAGCTTCGGCGGGAGCAGCTTTGCGTCGGCGAAGGCAGCGGCAAAGCCGGTGAAAAGTCCGGTGAGGATACCGCATAGGGTCAGAAAGGGAAAATACGAGAGGACACCGGGAGTTGCCGTGAGAAGATAAGCGATGAGCAGCTGACCGAGATTGTGGGTCAGACCGCCCGCAGCGCCGGTGAGGAAGGTATATTTTTTCTGAAACAGCCGCGTGAGAAACGCCATGGTAAGCATGCTGAAAATACCGCCCGCAAGACTGTAGGCGAGGCTGATGAGCTGCCCGAACAGCAGCGAAGAGAGCAGGATGCGGGTAAAGAGCATCAGCGCGGTATCCTTCAGGGAAGCGTGCCGCAGGACGATCAGGGTGATAATGTTGGCAAGTCCGAGCTTCATCCCCGGAAGGGGGAGCAGGGGCGGCAGCATGCTTTCCGCCGCGTAGATGGCGAGGGAAAGTGCGGCAAACAGGGAAAGGGCAGTCAGTTTCTTTAAGCGCATGGCAGATCTCCGTCAATAGGTGTTGAGGTCGCAGATTTCGCTTTCATTCTGCTCTGCGGAACGCAGCTGAATGACAAGGCGGTTCGGCAGACAGGTGATGGGAAGCAGGGAATTGCTGATAAAGCCCTGTCGGACACAGAGTCTGTCCGGGCAGTCGGCGGAAAGGATGCCGATGCTTCCGGGGCGTACCGCGATCTCGTTGGTACAGCCGTTTTCTCCCGTTACCGTAAAGGTGTAGCTTTCCGTGATCTGCGACAGATCAATGCTTTGCAGCAGGACGCCGTTTTGGTAGATGTCGGCGATATACCCCGCTTCCCTTGTCTGCGGCAGAAGAAGCAAAAACAGGCTGAGCGCGGAAAGCAAAAGAAGCGCAGCGGCAACAAGGACAGCGGCGCGTCTGCTTTTATTTAGATTTGCGGCTTTATTGAGACGGTCAGGGTTCAAGATAACGGCAGCTCCTTTTTTGTTTACGGGGAAACGGTTGTTGTCTCTGATGAAAACAGTATAACTGAAAACAGTATAACAGATATGAGGCGTAAAATGAAGAAATTTTTTGTGTCGCTTTTGCTTTCGTGCATACTGGGCGGAATGGTCTTTGTCTGCTGCGGCTGCAGTCGGAAGCCGCAACAGGCAGGGAAGACCGACACGGCGATGGGAACGGTCATCCGGCAGAATATTTATGCGACGGAGCATGCGGAGGGTACGGCGGAGGAGATCATGGAGCTTCTGCGCGGACTGGAGGAGCAGCTGCTGTCCGCAAGACTGGAAACCTCGGAGCTTTCCCGGGTCAACGCATCCGCTGGAGACGCTGACGGAATCCTCGTATCAGAGGAGCTGTCGGCGCTTCTGGACAGCTGCCTTGCGGTCCGGGAACGCTCGGACGGTGCGCTGGATGTGACCCTCGGGAGCGTTGTGAGACTTTGGGATATTGACGGCTTTGCGGCGGGAGAGCAGGAAGCGGCGTTCCGGCTTCCGGAGGAAACGGCTTTGCGGGAAGCGCTGGAGCAGAGCGGTAGCGACCGGCTGATCAAGAAAGAACGTATGTTATTTTTGCCGGAGGGAATGCAGCTGGATCTGGGAGCCGTCGGGAAGGGCGTTGCGCTGGACAGGATTCTGGAGCTTTTGCAGGATGAAGATAGTATAACGGGCGCTATTATATCTGTCGGGGGAAGCATCCTGACATATGGGGAAAAGCCTGACGGCAGCTGCTGGCGGGTCGGGATCACGGATCCTGCCGATACCGGCTCGAATGTCGGCGTTCTGGAGCTGACGGGGCAGTGGTGTGTGTCAACCTCCGGAGATTACGAGCGTTATGTGGAGCTGAACGGGATCAGATATCACCATATCCTGGATCCTGAGACGGGGTATCCTGCGGACAGCGGTGTCGCCGGAGTAACGGTCTTAAGTCGGGACGGATTCTTAAGCGATGCGCTGTCAACGGCATGCTTCATTCTCGGTACGGAGAAGGGAAAGACGCTTGCGGAAAGCTATGGCGCGGAGGCACTGTTTGTCGAAAAAAGCGGCAGGATCGATATGACGGAGGGAATGCGGCAGTATTTTTCGGAGCAGTGAGAACGGCAGATTTGCGGATCTGCGGCGGAAGAAGCGGCATTTTTAGAGAAACGAAAGGAAGGAACGAAAATGCAGGAGAATAAGTATCTGAATGTGGATGAGGAAACCGTTCTGAAGATTGAAGAGGGGATGCCTCCGGAGGAGGAGCTTCAGGATCTGGCGGAATTTTTTAAGGTGTTCGGGGATGCGACGCGGTTAAAGATTCTCTATGTGCTGCTCGGCGCAGAGCTGTGCGTGTATGATATCGCGATGGTTCTGGGGATGTCGCAGTCGGCGATTTCCCATCAGCTCCGCGTCTTAAAGCAGCTGGATCTTGTAAAGAACCGTCGCGAGGGGAAGACAATCTTTTATTCCCTCGCGGATTCTCATATCGTTACGATCTTAAGTCAGGGTCTGGATCACATTGAGGAATAAGGAAGGAACATGCCGGGCAGTGATCCGGACGGCATTACGGTGGAATTACGGCGCGAACGTATCGTAGCTGCTGCTTCCGAGCGGAGAGTGATAGGTTGTGCCGTCGTCTCCGAAGGCGCGGAAGTAGACATATTGGGAGGTCATGCAGATGCGGGTGAAATTGCCCGTCGCGACCGTATGATTCTCCGAGCCGTCGGTGCGCATGCAGTGCAGACCGGCATCCGTTCCGTTTTTCTGATAGTAGACATATCCGCCGCCCACGTTAAAGCAGTCTGCGCGGTCGTCCGTCAGCACTTCGATGACATCCATGCTCAAGGAATAGCGGCAGAGACGGTAATTGTTCGCGACGTCCATGTAATAAATATAGCCGCCGTCGAGGACGGGATACCAGAGATTTCCGCGCCACAGCTCTGAGACGGTGTCGGTTTTGGTATCCAGCGTGTAGAGATAATGATTGTCCTGCGTGTTGTTGAAGTAGATGCGTCCGTCTGCGGCACAGGCGGGATTGACCGCGTAATCCGCAAGCGTGAGAACCTCGGATTTATCAATCTTCATTTTATAGAAGGAGATCTCGGAGGATGAGGTCGTCAGCAGATAGAGGTAATTGTCTACCAGCTGCCCGGTCACGACGGTATCCCGCGTCAGGGCAGTGACGCTGCTTCCGTCGAGCTTACAGCGGTCAAAGGTACGCAGTCCCGGAAGGTTTCCCAGCGTCGTGGCTGACGAGGTTCCGGTCTGGAAGAAATAGAGATATCTGCCGCCGGCAAGGATATTTCTGACCTTTAGGTCGCTCAGCTTTTTTACGTCCGTCTCATCCGCCTTCATGGAATAGAGACTGCCCCCGTCTGCGGTGTTCGCAAAGTAAACCCTGCCGTCATATTCACAGAATAAGCCCTCGTTGTTCAGATTGCCCGCAGTATTTCCGACCGTTCCTTCCGGATTCAGAAAGACATGGTTGGCATATACGGCATAGACGATCAGTCCGGCAAACAGCAGAAGACAGACCGACAGGATCAGAATATTTTTCAGTCGCCTGTTCATAGCGTTCCTCCTTGGAATTTACAAAAGATTTACAATAACTATACACCCCTTTTTACTTGCTATCAAGCCTGTTTTGGTATAAGATGGGTTAAAAGATAACAGTTCGGCACGCTCGCCGCAGTCGCTGATATTTGTGGCTGAACTGTTACGTTAAAATAAAATACATTTCAGGAGAAAATACATGGATTTATTGGAGTTAAGAGACCGGATAGACGGGATCGATGCCCGTATCGTGGAGCTGTATGAAGAGCGGATGGAGGTCTGTAAGCAGGTCGCGGAGTACAAGATCAGTACGGGGAAGCGGGTGTTTGACAGGCAGCGGGAGACGGAGAAGCTTGCGAAGGTGCGTTCCCTGACCCACAGCGAATTTAATGCGCGCGGGATTGAGGAGCTTTTTGAACAGATCATGTCGATGAGCCGTAAGCTGCAATACCGGCTGCTTGCGGAGAACGGCTGTCTCGGAAAGCTTCCCTTTATCGGCGTGGACGATCTGGAGACAAAAAGAGCGCGCGTCGTCTTTCAGGGGGCGGAGGGCGCGTATTCCCAGGCGGCGATGCAGCGGTTTTTCGGGGATCAGATACAGAGCGTTCATGTTGACACCTTCCGCGAGGCGATGGGTGTCATCGACGAGGGCAGTGCGGATTTTGCAGTGCTGCCGATCGAAAATTCCACGGCGGGCATCGTCAATGAGATTTATGATCTGCTGCAGGAGTATGAGAATTATATCGTCGGGGAGCAGATCATTGAAATCGAGCACTGTCTGCTCGGCGTTCCGGGTGCGGCGCTTTCCGATATCCGGACGGTTTATGCGCATCCGCAGGCGCTTTTGCAGAGCGCGAAATATCTGACGGCGCACGGCTGGCAGCAGATCAGCATGCAGAACAATGCGTTTGCGGCAAAAAGGGTAGCGGACGAAAAGGATAAGACGCAGGCGGCGGTTGCCGGAGAATTTGCGGCGAAGATCTACGGGCTTGAGGTCTTACAGCGCGGCATCAACGACTGCGGCGGAAATTCGACGCGCTTTATCATCGTTACGAACCGGAAAATATTCAGAAAAGACGCGAAAAAGATCAGCATCTGCTTTGAGCTGCCGCATGAGAGCGGTTCCCTGTATCATATGCTGTCGCATTTTATCTATAATGACCTGAATATGACAAAGATTGAGAGCCGTCCGATCGAGGATCGCGACTGGGAGTACCGTTTCTTTATTGATTTTGAGGGAAATCTGGCGGACAGCTCCGTGAAAAATGCGCTGAGAGGACTTCGGGATGAGGCGCGCAATATGAAGATATTGGGAAATTACTAAGGGTGCGGCGAAGACCGGGTCTTAGGATGACTATGGGGAGAGAATGGACAATGCGTGAAAAGGAACTGATCGTTTACCGGAATTTTCAGAACGGAGAGCTGTTGCATGACATGGCGTGGCTGATGGAAAACTATAACAGTGCGGAGGAGAACCGTCCGGAGATGGCGGCGCTCTTTTATGACTGTATCCACAGGCTGATCGAGCTTGCGGGGAATTACGGCTTTCATGGGAATCTCTGGCACTGTTATCTGGCAAACCTTCTGGTAAACAATGAAAACAGCTACAGCTGCGGCTGCGAGATCAGAGGGGAAATCAAGGGAACGATCAATGATGCGGTGCTGCATGACATTGTGATCTTTAAGGAGTTTTATGATTATGATTTTCGCCCGATGGCGGAAAGCCTTTCGGTTCCGGAATATTTTCTGACGGAGCATTATCAGGCGAGCAGCTCGGAGAGCAAGGTTTACAACGCGCGGATCTGTGCGCGGATCTGTGAGCTTGCGGAGAAATTCTGTAAGGATCACACGCCGGAGGAAATGAAGGCGACGCTGACGGAGTTTTATAAGGAGTACGGCGTCGGGAAATTCGGATTGCATAAGTCCTTCCGCATTGTGCATGACGAGGCGGGCGTGCATATCGAGCCGATCTTAAATATCGCCCATGTCTCATTGCAGGATCTTGTCGGATACGAGATCCCGAAGAAGAAGCTGACGGATAATACGGATGCGTTTGTCGCCGGGAGAAAGGCGAACAACTGTCTGCTCTTCGGAGATGCGGGAACGGGAAAATCTTCCTGCATCAAGGCGATCGCCAACGAATATTATGAGAAAGGACTGCGTATCATTGAGGTTTATAAGCATCAGTTTCAGGATCTGAACGAGGTCATCAGTCAGATCAAGAACCGGAATTATCGTTTCATCATCTATATGGACGACTTAAGCTTCGAGGAGTTTGAAATCGAATACAAGTACCTGAAGGCGGTCATCGAGGGCGGACTGGAGAAGCGTCCGGACAACGTCCTGATCTATGCGACCTCGAACCGCAGACATCTCATCCGCGAAAATTACAGCGATAAGGAGGAGATCCGCGAGGATATGCACACGGGCGATACCGTGCAGGAGAAGCTTTCCCTTGTATACCGCTTCGGCGTGACGATCTATTTCGGTGCGCCGGATAAAAAGCAGTTTTACGGGATTGTAAAATCGCTTGCAGAGCGGGACGGCATTACCATGCCCGAGGAGGAGCTGTTTGCGGAGGCGAACCGCTGGGAGCTGGCGCACGGGGGACTTTCCGGAAGGAGCGCCAGACAGTTTGTGGATTATCTTTTGGGGAAGGAATGACCGGAAAGGGGGAGCGTATGAGTCTTCGGACATTTGCAGCCATTGATGTGGGCAGCTTTGAGCTGACCATGAAGATATTTGAATATCCGGGAAAGAATGAGATCCGGGAGATCGACTGTATCAGCAGACGGCTGGAGCTCGGCAGCGATACGTATACGGACGGGAAGATCAGCCGGGAGAAGATGGATGAGCTCTGCCGGACATTGAAGGAATTCGCGGGAATCATGCGGATGTATCAGGTCGAGGCTTACCGCGCCTACGGGACCAGCGCGATCCGTGAGACGGAGAATACCTCGATCATACAGGATCAGATCGCCCAGCGGACGGGAATCCGCGTGGAGATCTTAAGCAATTCCGAGCAGCGCTTTCTCGATTATAAGTCCGTGGCGTCCAAGGGGGAGAGCTTCCGGCGGATCATCGAGGATAAGACGGCGATTCTCGATATCGGGGGCGGCAGCATCCAGATCTCTCTTTTTGACAATGATACGCTTGTCTCCACACAGAATCTGCGCCTCGGCGTCTTACGGATACAGGAATATATCAACCGGTTTGAGGTCAGACATTCCCGCATGGAAAACTTTATTGACGAGATGGCGATGGCGCAGCTGTCGAATTACCGGAAGCTGTATCTGAAGGATCAGGAGATACGGAATCTGATCGTGATCGACGACTATATCTCGCCATGGGCAGTCCGGTCCGTGAAGGGAGATTCCGGCAGGGCGGTGCTTGACAGGGATGCCTTTGAGGTGCTGTTGAATAAGCTGCGCGGAAAAAGTCCGGCACAGGCGGCGCGGGCGATGGAGCTTCCCGAGGAGAAGCTGCCGCTTGTCTTTGTCAGCGCGGTGCTGACGGCGCGGATTGCCGATCTGATGGGCGCGGAGCAGATTTACGTGCCGGGCGTGACGCTGTGCGACGGTATGGCATACGAGTATGCGGAATCAAAGAAAATGTTCTGCGGGGAACACGATTTCGAGAAGGATATTCTCGCCTGTGCAGTCAATATCAGCAGACGCTACATGGGGAGTAAAAAGCGTTCCGAGACGCTGGAAAACATCACGACGACCATTTTTGCGGGCATGAAAAAGGTACACGGGCTGGGGAAGCGGGAGCTGCTTTATCTGCGTCTGGCGGCGATCCTGCATGACTGCGGGAAGTATATCAGCATGGTAAACATCGGAGAGACTTCCTATAACATCATCATGGCGACGGAGATCATCGGACTTTCCCATGCGGAGCGGGAGATTGTCGCAAATATTGTAAGATTTAATCACAGCCGGTTCATTTATTACGGACAGCCGGGCGCGGGAAGCGGACTGGATCGGGAAGCGAGCCTGACCGTGGCGAAGCTGACGGCGATCTTACGTCTTGCCGGCGGGCTGGACAGAAGCCATAAGCAGAAGCTGAAGGGGCTTCGCGCCGTGCTGAAGGGCGATCAGCTGATCCTGACGGTGGATACGGCGGAGGATATCACGCTGGAAAAGGGATTCTTTGAGGAAAAGGGAGAGTTTTTCCGGGAAGTGTTCAGTGTGGAGCCCGTTCTGAAGCAGCGCAGACAGGACGGCACAGGACGCTGAAGGGGGAGAGAGGTGTAAAATGGGAGAGATCAGTTATACAAATGCCGAATATTATATGAACAGGGAGCTGTCCTGGATCCTGTTTGATCACAGGGTGCTGGGCGAGGCGCGGGATAAGAATATCCCGCTGTTTGAGAGATTGAAATTTTTAAGCATCACGGCGTCAAATCTGGACGAATTTTTTATGATCCGTGTTGCTTCCTTAAAGGATATGGTAAATGCGGGATATGAAAAGCGCGATATCTCCGGAATGACCCCGACGCGGCAGCTGCAGGCGCTTGACAAGGCGATCCATGAGCTGGTGGAATTACAGTATTCCACATGGAACCGGTCGCTTCTGCCGAAGCTGGAAAAGAGCGGACTTCAGGTTATCAGCAGGCATGAGGATCTCGCGGAGGAAGAGGCGGCGTATGCAGACCGGTATTTTGAGGAAAACGTCTATCCGGTGCTGACGCCGATGGCGGTGGATTCCTCCAGACCGTTTCCGCTGATCCGCAATAAGACGCTGAACATCGCCGCGCTTGTCAGAAAGAAGAACGGCGGCGGGGAGCTGGAATTTGCGACGGTACAGGTGCCGTCCGTGCTGGACCGCGTCGTAAAGCTGCCGACGGCGGGCAGGGCAAAGAAGGTGATCCTGTTAGAGGAGATCATTGAGAAGAATATCCATAAGCTCTTTTTAAATTATGATATTGTCTGTGCGCATCCTTTCCGTATCATGCGCAATGCCGATCTTTCAATCGAGGAGGATGAGGCGGCGGATCTCTTAAAGGAGATTGAAAAGCAGCTCAAAAAGCGTCAGTGGGGCGAGGCGATCCGCCTTGAGGTAGAGGACGGCATGGATAAGCGGCTGCTGAAGATCTTAAAGAGCGAGCTGCATCTGGAACAGAATATCTACAGGATCGCGGGACCGCTGGATCTGACGGTGCTGATGAAGCTGTACGGACTGGACGGCTTTGAGCATTTAAAGACGCCGAAGTTTACGCCGCAGCCGGTACCGCAGCTGCCGACGGGCTGCAATATCTTTGACGAGATCAGAAAGGGAGACATCCTGCTGCATCATCCGTATCAGACCTTTACGCCGGTCGTGGAATTTATCAGGCAGGCGGCGCGCGATCCGGAGGTGCTGGCGATCAAGCAGACGCTGTACCGTGTCAGCGGAAATTCGCCGATCATTGCGGCGCTCGCACAGGCGGCGGAAAACGGAAAGCAGGTAACGGTGCTCGTCGAGCTGAAGGCGCGCTTTGACGAGGAAAACAATATCGTCTGGGCGAAGATGCTGGAGAAGGCGGGCTGTCATGTCATTTACGGTCTGGTCGGGCTTAAGACCCACAGCAAGATCACGCTTGTCGTCCGCAGGGAAGAGGAGGGCATCAGGCGGTATGTCCATCTCGGAACGGGAAACTATAATGACGCGACGGCAAAGCTGTATACGGATATCGGACTCTTGACCTGCGCGGAGCTTGTCGGGGAGGATGCGACGGCGGTATTTAACATGCTGTCCGGATATTCGGAGCCGCTTGTCTGGAATAAGCTCAGCGTCGCGCCGCTCTGGCTGAAGGATAAATTCCTCTATCTGATCGGCAGGGAAAAGGCGCATGCGATGGCGGGGCGTCCGGCGGCGATCATTGCAAAGATGAATTCGCTCTGCGACAGAGACATCATCGCGGCGTTGTATGAGGCTTCTGCGGCAGGGGTGAAGATTGACCTGATCGTAAGAGGAATCTGCTGCTTAAAGACGGGGATTCCGGGGGTCAGCGAGAATATCACGGTGCGTTCCATCGTCGGAAATTTTCTGGAGCACAGCCGGATCTTTTATTTCCTGAACGACGACAGATACGAGATTTACTGCGGCAGTGCGGACTGGATGCCGCGGAATCTTGAGAGAAGGGTGGAAATTTTATTCCCCGTTGACAGACCGGAGCTGAAGGAGGAGCTGCTGCACATTCTGGAATGGCAGCTGAAGGATAACGTCAAGGCGTCCGTACTGCAGCCGGACGGCAGCTATGAGAGGATTGACAAGCGCGGGAAGACGCCTTTTGAGTCGCAGGAGGCGTTCTGTCAGGAGGCAATCGCGAGGGCGAAGGCTGTCATGGAGGAGCAGAGCGTCACGACAAGGACATTTATTCCGGAGGTACCGCAATGAAGGTGATTTTAGCATCGGCTTCCCCGAGGAGACGGGAGCTTTTAGAACAGATCGGCATACCGTTTACGGTTCGGGTCAGTCAGGTGGAAGAAAGAATTACGGAGACAGAGCCGGGAAAGGTTGTGGAACAGCTCTCAAGGCAGAAAGCAGAGGCAGTTTTTGAAACGGCTGCACAGGAAGCGCCGCTTCTTGTGATCGGCGCGGATACGGTGGTCGCTGCGGACGGCAGAATCCTCGGGAAACCCGCAGATGAGCGTGAGGCGGCAGAGATGCTGCGGCTGCTCGCGGGCAGAACGCATGCGGTCTATACGGGCGTGACGCTGCTGTTTCGGGATGCGGACAGGAAAGAAGAAGCAAAGACCTTTCATGAGCGGACGGAAGTGAGCTTTTATGAGATGTCGGAGGAGGAGATCCTTTCGTATGTTGCGACGCGTGACTGTATGGATAAGGCGGGCGCGTATGGCATTCAGGGTTTTTGTGCCCGCTACATAAAGGGAATCCGGGGCGATTACAACAATGTGGTAGGACTGCCTGTCGGACGGCTGTATCAGGAGGCAAAGCGTTGGCTTTTCGCAGACGTTTTTGTATCGGGAATAAAGGGGAGTGAGTAAACGGATGAAAAAGGCGGTTATCTTCGATCTTGACGGAACGCTGTCTGATTCCATTGCCAGCATGAAGTACTGCGGAGACAGGACGCTTGCGGCGTTCGGATACGGACCGTTCCAAGAGTCGGATTATAAATACTTTGTCGGCGACGGCGCGGCAAATCTGGTAAAACGCGCCCTTTTGGCGGCGGGGGATGAAACGCTTGTACATTTTGAAGAAGCGTTTGCACTTTATAAGGAATATTTCGCGAAGGACTGTATGTATCAGGTTAAGCCCTATGACGGAATTTTGGAGCTGCTGGCGGCATTGAAGGAGCGCGGGGTGAAGATCGCGGTACTGTCAAATAAGCCGCACGATCAGACGGTTGACGTGATTGAGACGCTGTTCGGAGCGGGGTATTTCGATCTGATACAGGGGCAGAAGGACGGCGTACCGATCAAGCCGGATCCTGCGGGGGTATTTGCAATCCTGCGAAAGCTGGAGCTGGAAGCGGGGGATATCCTTTATCTGGGGGATACCGCGACGGATATGAAGACGGGAAAGAGCGCAGGGGCGTTTACGGTCGGCGCGCTCTGGGGCTTCCGTGAGAAAAAAGAGCTGGAGGAAGCGCATGCGGACGCGCTGATCGGGCATCCGACGGAGCTGCTTTCGTTTTTATGAAGGCAGGGGCTGAACGGTTGCTTTTTATGATTTTGCCTGTGAGTTTTTTACATCCTATTGACAGCGTGCGATAAACATTGTAGTATGTGGGCATAAAGATACAAAGGAGACTGGTTATGCGCGAATTTGATGATGATGTTCTGGAGAGTTTTCTGGACAATCAGTTAAAGCTTTTTCCCGAAAAGGTGGCGGAGACGCTGGATGAGGCGGATGAATTTCTGGTTGACTGTATGGCGGTCGTTGTAGATTCCGTGGATGAGGTGATCGAGTACTTCGAGGAAGAGGGGATCGACGTCGAGGGCGCCATGGATGAGGAAATTCTGGACGCGGACGAGGTGTTTGAGGTCGGCGACGGCAGATATCTGATCGTGGAAGGGTAGGAAGCATAGAGATAGAATAAGAATAGAAAAACCCGGAGGTCTCGCACACCTTCGGGTTTTTTGATGCCGCCCAACATGGACTTGCAATATCCTTTTGCCTATCGGCATTATAGCATATGCAATTCTGAAAAGCAATATCCCTGAAAAATCAAAATGATATTTTCTCAAAAACAGTGCACATACACGCCCGGCTCAGTTCCGGTCGCCCTTTAATGCTGTCAGGATGTCGTATGGAACAA